>CAZHYD010000029.1:0-15051 GCA_964536645.1 uncultured Ruminococcus sp. | reverse complement strand
AAAAAGTAGGACTAGGTTTAATGGAATACGGATTAATAGGTGAAAAACTTTCCCACAGTTTTTCAAAAATAATACACGGTCAGATAAGCGATTATGATTATTCATTAAAGGAAATTGCAAAAGACGAGCTTGAAGGTTTTATGAGAAATGCCGATTTTAAAGGCATAAACGTAACCATTCCTTACAAGCAGGACGTAATTCGCTATCTTGACGAAATTTACCCCGCCGCAAAGAAAATCGGCGCGGTTAATACCGTTGTAAACCGCGGCGGTAAGCTTATCGGCTACAATACCGATTTTTACGGACTATCGGCTTTAATTCGGCACGCTAAAGTTAATCTTGATGGCAAAAAGGTGCTTATTTTAGGAAGCGGCGGCACCTCTAAAACGGCGGCTGCCGTTGCCGAAAGTATGAATGCCGCTACCGTTTTAAAGGTTTCCCGCACGGGCGGTGAAGGGCTTATAACCTACCACGAAGCCGAAAGCTTTCACACTGACTGTGACGTTATAATTAACACCACACCTTGCGGAATGTATCCTAAAATTGGGGTTGCGGCTATTAATATTGATAAATTCAGCAACCTTTCGGGTGTGATAGACGTGGTTTACAACCCGCTTTCAACAGCACTTATAACCAACGCAAAAAAACGCGGCATTAAGGCAGAAGGCGGCCTTTATATGCTTGTAGCACAGGCGGTTTTTTCGGCTGAAAAATTTTTGGATAAAAGCTTTGATCTTGGAATTATTGATAGTATCTATGAGAAAATTTTGAGAAGAGAAAGAAATATTGTTCTTATCGGTATGCCTTCAAGCGGTAAATCTACTATAGGTAAAGCTTTGGCAAAAGAGCTTGGCAAAGACTATTTTGACAGCGACGAAGAAATCGTAAAGCTTTGCAATATGCAAATTTCCGAAATTTTTGAAAGCTTTGGTGAAGAACATTTCAGAGAGCTTGAGTCTTTAGTGATTTCTAACTTATCACTAAAGCAAAATGCGGTTATTGCTACTGGCGGCGGGTCGGTTCTTAACAATAGAAACGTAGATTTGTTAAGAGAAAACGGCACTATCCTTTTTCTCGACAGACCTTTGGAAGAGCTTGTCGCTACAGATGACAGACCTTTATCAAATACCGCAGAAGCCGTTAAAAAGCGCCATGAAGAGCGGTATGAAATTTATAAAGAAAGCGCCGATATCACTCTTAAAATCGGCAAAGATTTAGACAAAAATATTTCTCTTATAAAAGAGGTTTTAGAATGAAAATTCTTGTAATTAACGGACCTAATATTAATATGCTGGGCATTAGGGAGCCGAAAATTTACGGTAGCCAAAACTTTAATACACTCTGCAGTACGGTTGAAAATTACGCCAAGGAAAAGGACGTAAAGGTGAAACTCTTTCAGTCCAACCACGAGGGTGATTTGGTGGACGAAATTCAAAAAGCCTACGGTGTTTTTGACGGTATCGTTATTAACCCCGGCGCTTATACACACACAAGTATAGCTTTGCTTGACGCTTTAAAGGCGGTTGGTATTCCCACGGTTGAGGTGCATATCTCAAAGGTGGAAGAGCGCGAGGCTTTCCGTCAGATTAGTTTTGTGAGAGAAGCTTGCGTTAAGACTATAACAGGTCACGGTATTGAGGGCTACACCGAAGCTATTGGATATTTAATAACTAATTTTGGAGAAGCGAAATGACCGTTACTATAAGCAAAGGTGTTGCCGCAGGCAGAATGACTGCACCTCCTTCAAAAAGTATGGCCCACAGGTACTTGATTTGCGGTGCCATGTCGGACAATAGCACCGTAAAAGGTCTTGATTTTTCGAAGGATATAACAGCTACGCTATCCTGCCTTAAGGCATTGGGCGCAGAGGTTACCGTAACGGGTGATACCGTAAATTTAGGCAAAATAGATTTTACTAAAGCACCAACCGACATTCTTGACTGCAACGAAAGCGGCAGCACACTTAGATTTTTAATTCCTATTTGTTTGCTATTTGATAAAGAAATCACCCTTACGGGCTCTGAGCGTCTGTTTGAGCGCTCACTTGAAGTATATGAGCAAATTTGTTTATCGCAAGGGATTTGCTATTTAAAAGAGGGCAACCGACTTACTTTAAAAGGCAGACTTTCAAGCGGTAAATACGAGGTAAAGGGCGATATTTCAAGCCAGTTTATTTCGGGACTTATGTTTGCCCTCTCTCAGCTTGAGGGGGACAGCGAAATAAATATCATCGGCAAAATTGAAAGCGCTTCCTACCTTTCGCTTACAATTAAAGCCCTTGCCGATTTTGGAGTGCGTATCAGCCGCGCGGACGAGCACACTATTTTCATAAAAGGCAACCAAAAACCGAAAAATACCAGTTTGACGGTTGAGGGTGACTATTCTAACGCGGCATTTTTTGACGCGTTTAACCTCTTTGGCGGCAACGTTATGGTCAAAGGGCTTTCTAAAAACTCTGCCCAAGGCGATAGGGTCTACGCTGATATTTTTAAAATACTTGCAAAGAAAAACGCGACTGTTGATATTTCGGATTGCCCTGATTTAGCTCCGATTTTTATGGCGGTTGCGGCGGCAAACCACGGGGCTCGGTTAACGGGCACAAAGCGGCTTAAAATTAAGGAAAGCGACCGCGGACTTGCGATGAAGCTTGAACTTAAAAAGCTTGGCTGCGAGGTGGAGCTTAAGGAAAATGAAATTACCGTATCGGGCAGCGGTATTATTGCCCCCACAGCGCCGATTTTCAGTCACAACGACCATAGAATAGTTATGGCAATGAGCGTTTTACTTAGCCTTACAGGCGGAAAAATAATCGGTGCTGAGGCTGTTTCAAAAAGCCTGCCCGATTTCTTCGACAGATTAAATGCACTTGGTATTAAGGCGGAAAAGGAAATATGAAGTTAATCAAAAAAGCAAACATTCTTATAGTAGGCTTGGGTCTTTTGGGCGGCAGCTACGCTATGGCGCTTAAAAGACTGGGCTTTACTGTAAATGCAATTACTAAAAAGCAGTCCACAATAGATTACGCGCTTGAAAAGGGACTTATAGACAATGGAACTACCCAAATTGACCACGATATGATAGCCGAAGCTGATTTGGTGGTTTTTGCCCTTTATCCGCAAATTTTTATTGACTGGATAAAAGATAATCAGCAACATTTCAAAAGCGGAGCCATTATTACCGACGTTACGGGCGTTAAGGGATACGTTGTAAACACCATTCAGGAAATGCTGCGCGACGACGTTGAGTTTATTGCGGCGCACCCAATGGCAGGTAAAGAGGTTTACGGTGTTGAAAACAGTGATGACAGTATTTTTAAGGGCGCAAACTATATCGTGGTGCCTACCGAAAAGAATACCGAGGAAGCAATAGAACTTTGTGAAAATCTAGGCCAGCTTTTAGGCTTTAAGCAGGTTGTAAGACTGTCGGTTGAAGAGCACGATAAGATGATAGCCTTTCTTTCCCAGCTTACACACTGTATTGCGGTAACCCTTATGTGTTGCAACGATGAAGAGGGTCTTGAAAAATACACGGGTGACTCGTTTAGAGATTTAACCAGAATTGCCAATATAAACGACGATATGTGGAGTGAACTTTTCCTTGACAACCGCGAGGTTTTGCTAGAGGAAATGAAGCGTTTTAAGAGTTGCTTTGAAACGTTATATAAAAACATTGAAACAGGTGACCGCGAAGCAATTCGCCAAATGATGCGCCTTTCTACCGAGCGCAGAAAGCGTTTTAACAAGTGTGACAGCTAGTGAGGTAAGATTTTATGAATATGAACTTTTTAAGGAAACTGCCTATTCCAAAAGATATTAAGGCACAGTATCCTTTAACCGAAGAATGTAAAATTGTAAGAGATAATCGTGCCGAGGAAATTAAGAAAATTTTCACAGGCGAGAGTGATAAATTCATCTTGGTTATCGGCCCTTGCTCTGCCGATAACCGAGAAGCAGTACTTGACTATATTTCAAGGCTAAAAGTTTTGTCCGAAGAGGTTAAGGATAAAATTCTCATCATTCCCCGCATTTACACCAACAAGCCCAGAACTACCGGTGAAGGCTACAAGGGTATGCTTCATCAGCCTGACCCGAATGAGCGTCCCGATATGCTGCGCGGTATTGTTGCAATAAGGGAATTACATATGACCGCTCTTAAGGATTACGGTTTTACCTGCGCTGACGAGATGCTTTATCCCGAAAATCACCGCTATCTTTCGGATATATTGGCTTATGTTGCGGTTGGCGCGCGCTCGGCTGAAAATCAGCAGCACCGACTGACCGCCAGCGGAATTGAAATCCCCGTTGGTCTTAAAAACCCCACAAGCGGCGACCTTAACGTTATGATGAATTCAATAACAGCCGCACAGCATCCACATACCTTTATTTATCGCGGCTGGGAAGTCGTAAGCGAAGGAAATCCGCTGGCTCACGCTATTTTGCGCGGTTACGTTGATTTTTCGGGTCACCCGATTTCAAATTACCATTATGAAGATCTTGTAAACCTTAACGAGCTATATTCAAATATGGGTCTTTTGAATCCTTCGGCTATTGTCGATACTAACCATTCGAATTCGGGTAAAAAATATCTTGAGCAAATTCGAATTGCCAAGGACGTTGTATACAGCTGCAACCACAACAGCGATATAAGAAAAATGGTTAAAGGCCTTATGATAGAAAGCTATATTGAAGACGGCGCACAAAAAATAGGGGAGAATACCTACGGAAAATCTATTACCGACCCTTGTCTTGGTTGGGAAAAGACCAAAGATTTAGTGCTTCATATAGCCGATACGTTAAAATAGTAATTTAAAAACTTCCTCTTAAGTTTGCTATGTGTTTTTGGCGAAGCTTTTGAGGGTGGTTCAATGAACTATATGTCTATGAAGAATGAATATTATCCGCTTCAATAATGCAAAAATATAATAAATCAAAAAACAAAGGAGGAATAAGATATGCCAGGACCCGGAGGTGGAGCACACGGCGGCGGAGGATTTCGCGGTGGCGGATTTGGCGGAGGCCATGGTGGTGGCTTCGGCGGCCCGCATCATTATAGAGGATACAGAGGAGGATTTTACAGGAGAGGTATTTATGGCGGTGGAGGCTGCTTAGGTAGCTTAATGGGAATGATCCTTATGCCAGTTATACTGATCTTACTGTCTGTCGTTCTTTTGTTCTCGTCACTAGGAAATGCTTATTCGGTGTTTTCTCAAGGCGGAGTTATTACTTATAACGAGGAGGAGTTTCAGGATTACGCGGACGCGCAGTACGCCGCAGAATTTGGAAATACTACCGCTTATGAGGATAACATCTTGATTGTTTTTCTAACGGATGATGAGTATTACGATTATTGCTATATCGCTTGGGTAGGCGATCACATTTTAACGGACATTAACTTGATGTTCGGAAATGATCAGACAACACTCGGACGCTCGATTGCCGCGTCGGTAAACGCAAGCAATTATAAATATTCGTTGGATTCCAATCTTGCTCAGGTCGTTGATCAAATGAAGAACAGCATTGTCGATAAAGGCATCGATTCCTTTACCTGTATGGAAAATCATAACCAAGTTGAATCGCACTTAACGAACAAGACCGAAATGGATCTAACGGAAAGCACCATAAATACGGCTTTGCAGAGCTTCACGGATGAAACAGGTATTTCAATGGTTGTTGTGGTTGAGAATATGGAAGACGTATTTGGCAAAGAAATTCCCGCAAGCACGATCGGTACCGCAATTATTGCGGTGGGACTTATTGTTCTTGCGATTTATCTAATTGTGGGTATTAAGCGCAGAAAGCAAAATGGAGATAACGGTAATACAAACAACTGATATTAAAGCAAGATAAGCAGGGAATTATATTTTATAAAACAACAAGTGACAAGGATAATGAGGTCCCTGCCACTATCGAAATTAAATCCGACCATCATTTTTGATGGTCGGATTTTTCTGTTATCCCACTTGGTTTGCGTGAAAGTTTGCTAACGATATAACGCTTTTGCAAGAGGAAGTTTTTTTATAAAAAGTATTGACAAATGGGATAAATAAGTGTATTATTGTGTTAGTAAACTAATACACTTTAGAAAGGAGTACCTAAATGGAATGGAATTTGGATAAAAAGCGTTCCTTATCCACCCAGATTTACGAGCATATTTGTCTTGAAATTGCAACAGGCGAGTTTGGGTCGGGGGAAAGGCTTCCTTCAGTTAGAGATATTGCCGTTGCGGCGGGAGTAAATCCCAATACGGTTCAAAGCTCTTTTAATATGCTGGAAGCAGAGGGAATACTTTATTCTGTAAGGGGTTCCGGCTGGTATGTTGCCGAAGACATTTCCAAGGCAAAAGAAAATCTTATAAGTTTACGCAAAGACAAAACTGCAGCCTTTTTCAAGGATATGGAAAAACTTGGAATGACTGCGAAAGAAATCAAAGATTTTATTAAGGAGTGGGAATTATGAGTGAAATTTTGCGTTGCGAGCACGTGACAAAAAACTATGGCAAAGTCAACGCGCTGTCAAACGTCAATCTGACTCTTGAAAGCGGTAAAATTGTCGGTCTTTTGGGACCTAACGGTTCGGGTAAGACCACACTTATCAAGCTTATAAACGGTCTTTTAAAGCCAAACTATGGCAAGATTTATGTTGACGGTATGGAGCCCGGTCCAAAAAGCAAGGCGCTGGTTGCATATTTACCCGATAATATATATCTTAACACCTGGATGACTGTACGTCAGATAGTTGAATATTTTGAGGATTTTTATCCCGATTTCAGACCCGACCTTGCATACGAAATGCTGCACAAGCTTGACATTTCGCCCCGAAAGAAACTAAAGTCCCTTTCAAAAGGTAACAAGGAAAAGGTTTGTCTTATAATGGTTATGAGCCGCTTGGCAAAGCTTTACGTTCTTGACGAGCCTATCGCCGGTGTTGACCCCGCGGCAAGAGATTACGTTATTTCTACCATAATTCAAAACTATAATCCCGATGCGTGCGTTCTTATTTCAACACACCTTATTTCCGACGTTGAGGATATTCTTGACGAGGTTGTTTTCATCCGCTTGGGTCAGATTACGCTTCATAAGACTGTCGATGAAATCCGTGAAGAACACGGTAAGAGCGTCGACGAGCTTTTCAGGGAGGTATTCAAATGGTAAAGAAACTCTATAAATACGAGCTTGCATATTATTTTAAAATGCTGTCACCCGCATACATAGCCTTGCTTGGCGTGGCGTTGCTGGGCAGATTCGTTGCCATTTTCGAAAACGAAAGCGTTAGCTACTCCATTTTAAGAGGCTCTACCGTATTTGCACTTGTAGTGGCAATTATAGCGGTTATAGGCTTCACCTTTGCATTTTCAATAATCAGATATTATAAGAGTATGTACAGCGGCGAAGGCTATCTTACACACACCCTTCCCGTTAAGGTTGATAACCTTATAACCGTTAAACTTTTTACCGCCTTTCTTGTAAACGTTTTCTCTTTAATTATGACTTTTGTTGCGGTTTTCCTATTTACCGTTGGCGAATGGTTTAATGAGATAGCAAAGGCAGCAGAGTATATTATTAAGAATATGTTTGCAGAAATTCCTGCCGAGTATCTGGGCCACGTGGGCTGGTATATTGTGCAGATGGTACTTATGTTGATAGTTTCAACGTTTGTAAGTATACTTATGTACTATATGTGCATTTCGATAGGCCAGTTGTTTAACAAAAACCGCGTTTTAGGTGCAATAGGTGTATATTTCGGTCTTTATATGTTATATCAGACTATTGAAACCGTTGTTACAATAATAGTTTCAGTTATATTTGCAGATAAAATTGAAATATTTTTCAACTCACTTACCGAAATACAAGCCCTTAACTTTGTACACATTGTTATGTTAGTTTCACTTGTGCTTCAAATAGCAGTCGGACTTGCATATTATTTCGTTGTGCGATTTATAAACACTAAAAAGCTTAATCTTGAATAAAGGGGAAAGCAAAATGAAAAAAACACTTAAAAAAATAATTGCAATATGCTTGGTAGTAGCTTTTGCTTTCTCACTGAGCGGCTGCACAATGGAAAAACTTAAGGCGAATCGCGCTACCTGGAACGAGGACAATTCAATTACCTGGCAGGGTTCAAAGTATGTTTTTATTGAGGCAAGCGATGATATTGACCTTGACGTTAATTTTTCTGATTCTATCAGTGTAACCAATACGGACGTTCCGCTTTTGCTCAGTGATATTTTGGGCGAAATTTATTACGTTACATATGACGGAAAAATACTTTACGATTTCACGTATTCGTATTTATATTGCAGAGAAGATTCATACGATGAAATTTCTCAGGCTTTAGCAGAATACGGCAAATTTACAAAATACTTTTATGCTTACTATGGCGAAAATGTAAGTTTGTGGGGCACAAGATATTATCTTACCGAAGCTGAAACCGAGGTTATTGAAAATATTTTTGCAGAAGCTCAGTTTGCAGAAATAACACACTCTGAAGTTTGGTACAGCGATGATTATACCTATATATCAGAGCTTATGCTTTCAACAGACGAAGGTTTTTACACAAAGTATATTTATGACTTTATCAGAACCGAGGATGAGCTTTTCTTCCTGAGTGCCGAAATATTCGGCGCTAACTACGATGACCCGATTTATCATATTTACACCGTCCCCGAAAAGTATGAAGAAGACCTGCTTGATATATTCAGATATACCGATACAGAATTCTATTCATACGACGACTTGTACTTCTAAAATTAAAACGGTTTACCTCATTTGAGGTAAACCGTTTTTTTACTCGTATTTCACAATAAAGGAAAAATCAACATATCCGTTACCAAGCTCGGTTACAACGTTTGTAAGGTTTGAGGAGTAGGCAATGGCAGTGCTTTGAAACATAAGTGGGAAAACTGTATTGTCAGCTAATATTTCGCTTTGCACTGCAGAGAGTTCTTGTCCGCTGTAATCAAAACCAAAATTCTTAAGGTATTCAGTAATATTACCGTTAGTTGTCTTCACAGGGAAAATTGCCATATACAAATTGTTTTTTGTGAGTTGGTTTTCAAGCTTTGTTATATCGTAAACTGCTTCAATATTTATAAATGCCGAAAAATTGCTTTGCCAATGTCCCACAATGTCGGTCGTGACGTTTTTAAGATTATCACCGTTTTCATAGTAATAAAGCACCACGTCCGACGGGAATTTTTTGCCCTCAAGCAGTTCTACCTCTTCTAAATAAAGTTGCTTTGCCAAGGCGGCGTTATAAGAAGTAAGGCCCGATGCCGTAACCGTACTTGTGAATATATCTGGGAAAATTGACACTGCCGAGGTATATCCTTCCGGCAGGTTGTTATGGTAGAGTTCGTTGCTTACGAGCGAACAAAAAGCCTTTCGCATATTGGCGGAAAACTGATTACCAAGTGTCAGCACCCAACAAATATTTTGAAATTCCTTAACCTCAAAGCCGGATTCTTTTGCATCATCTATAAGCGTTGTATCAAGAAAAATCATATCAACGGTGTTTTTTTGGAGGCGCTGGTAGGCAGTTTCGTCCTTAACACAGGTGATGAACACGGCGGCGTTTTGCGGTTTGGCAAAACCCGTATATTCTTTATTTTTGTAAAGCCTTATTCCAAAACTCTCTTTATTCCATTTGCCAAGTCGATAACTGCCTGATGATAAAAGATATTCGGCACCAAGACCGTACTTGCCATCTGTAGAGGAAAAGAACTCGCTGTTGCAGGGCATTGCTATAGAGGTTGTAAGGGTTTCTAAAAAGCGGTCGTCGGCTTCCTTTAAGGTGATTTGAAGTGTCAACTCGTCGAGTGCCTTAACGGCTAAATCGGCGGTTTTGTCCTCGTTAATTTCCTTTGCGCCCGTTATAGAAAACAGGGTAGAGGCAAAGGGTGCAGCTGTAGTCGGGTCGACGGCGCGCTTTAAGGCAAACTCAAAATCGTAAGCGGTAATCCTATCGCCATTGTTCCAACAAGCGTCATCCCTTAAATAAAACGTATAAGTAAGATCTGTTAAAGTGTAGCTTTTGGCAATACCGCAAACAATATCACCCTCGGCGTCCTTACGCATAAGACCCTCTTGTGTGTTTTTAACTATCAGTAACTCGCTGTCAGAAGAAGCGGTTTGCGGGTCAAGGTTCTGCGGGGTTTCGGTAAGCTCAAAGTATAGGTAAGCATCGCCCGTACTGCTGCATGCGGTAATAGGCAGAGCGAGTATAACGCAAAGCAGTATAGCGAGTATTCGTTTAAGGTGAAGCATAATATATCCTTTCATCGACCGAAATTCGACCGAATTGCTTATAAATTTTATACAAATATTATAAAACATATAATCTCGAAAAGCAAGAACGATATATTTTTAATAAAATCGTTTATTTTTTAACAATTTTCGCAAAAAAACCTTTTCAAATTGGAAAATGTGTGCTATAATGTCTCAGTATGAATGCAACTTTTTAGTTTTTTTAAAAGGTCTGCTTTTGAAATTTTTGAGGAGGTTTTGATTTAATGCTTAAGAAAATCAGTACACACCCTTTTAAGGGAACAGCTGAACAGGAAAAAATGCTCAAAGAAGTTATTGCTAAATGCAGTCATGATAAGAGCCTTTTGATGTCAGTTATGCAGGAAGCTCAGGAAATTTACGGTTACTTGCCTATTGAGGTTCAGACTATGATAGCTGAAGGTATGGGTGTTCCGCTTGAGAAGGTTTACGGTGTTGCAACCTTTTACGCACAGTTTTCTCTCTCACCCAAGGGCGACTATAATATCTCGGTTTGTCTTGGAACCGCTTGCTATGTTAAGGGTGCGGGCGACATTTTTGACCGTTTAAGCGAAAGACTTGGCATAGGTGCTGACGAATGCACTGCTGACGGTAAGTTTTCTCTTACTGCCTGCCGTTGTATCGGCGCTTGCGGTTTGGCCCCCGTTCTTACAGTTAATGAAGAAGTTTACGGTCGTCTTACGGTGGACGACGTTGATGGTATTTTGGAAAAATACGGTTTCACAAAATAATTGTCGAAGGGATAAGGCTGTATGAAAATCAGTACTATCAAAGATTTACTTGAATCAGAGGTTGTATCTACAGAAGAAGGACTTGGCCGTCACGTTTATTCTGCCTTTGGCAGTGATATGATGAGCGATGTTTTGGCTTACGTTAACGACCAGGCTGTTTTAATGACAGGACTTGTTAATTCACAGGTTATTCGCACGGCAGAAATGATGGATATGAACTGCATAGTTTTTGTCCGTTCAAAGAAGCCTACCGAAGAAATGATTAAGCTTGCAAAGGAAAGCGGCATTGTGCTTCTTTCCACCCCTAAAACAATGTACGAGGCTTGCGGTATTCTTTACAGCAACGGTCTTGTAGGAAACAGGCTTAAAAATGACTGACGTATTGAATTTTCACTTCGAGGTTGACGGTGACGATTTTACCACCGCAGGTAAAGCTTCGGTTAAAGTGAAGAAAAATTTAAGAGAGTTGGGTCTTGACCCCGAAATTATACGACGGATTTCTATCGCCATGTTTGAGGGCGAAATTAATATGGTCATACACGCTAACGGCGGAAGCGCCGACGTGAACGTTACCGAAGAATATGTTGAAATTGTTCTAGCCGATAAAGGCCCCGGAATTAAGAATATTGAAGAAGCCATGCAAGAAGGTTTTACCACTGCGGATGACGATATTCGTTCGTTGGGTTTTGGCGCAGGCATGGGACTTCCCAATATGAAACGGTATACCGATTATATGACTGTTGAATCTGTTGTGGGTGAAGGCACCACTATTACTATGCGAGTAAATATATAATTTTCAGGTGGGTTAATTTATGAGCAAGTATGAGCATTCAGTATATTTAGATGCTTCCAAGTGCAACGGTTGTACTACCTGTTTAAAACACTGTCCCACAGAGGCAATAAGGATAAGAGAAGGCCACGCGGTTATAAATCAGGAACGCTGTATTGACTGCGGCGAATGTATAAGGGTTTGCCCGAATTCTGCCAAAAAGGCAAAATGCAGCGAGCTTTCGGCTATGGATAGCTTTAAATGGAAGATAGCCTTGCCGGCACCCGCGCTTTATACTCAGTTTGATAATCTTAATAACGTAGATTACATACTTGACGGTCTTCTTAAAATCGGTTTTGACGATGTTTTTGAAGTTTCTGCCGCGGCGGAAATCGTTTCGGCATACACAAAACACTACCTTAAGAATTCCGGTATTGAAAAACCGATTATTAACTCTGCTTGTCCTGCTATTGTACGACTGATTACTTTGCGTTTTCCATCCCTTAAGAATAATATTTTAAATATCCTTCCTCCTATGGAGGTTGCGGCAAGCTTAGCTCGCGACAGGGCGAAAAAACTCC
The DNA here is from genome assembly GCA_964536645.1 of uncultured Ruminococcus sp. GTDB lineage: Bacteria > Bacillota > Clostridia > Oscillospirales > Acutalibacteraceae > UBA737. Next base: position 2,691 of record CAZHYD010000029.1, on the reverse strand, counting down.
ATCCCGAACTTAAGGACGAAGAAATAGGTGTTTGCTTTATTTCACCTTGTCCCGCAAAAGCCAGCTACGTTAACAACGGTTTTGCCGATTACAAAAGTAAAGTAGACTGTGTAGTTCCCATAAAGGATATATACTTTAAACTGCTTTCGGTAATGAAGAACGGAAGCGAAGTTGACGCACGTATGGATTCTGGCGTTATAGGTGTTTGCTGGGCTTCTGCCGGCGGCGAAGCTACTGCAATTTTGCAGGACGATTACATCGCAGCGGACGGTATTGACAACTGCATAAAGGTGCTTGACCAAATCGAAAACGGCAACGTTCCGAACGTTGAGTTTGTTGAGCTTAATGCCTGCACGGGCGGTTGCGTCGGCGGCGTGCTTACCATTGAAAATCCTTACGTTGCCAAGGCAAGACTTCGCGGTATGAGGCGCTATATGTCCTTTTCAAAGCATTTTATACCGCAGGAAGAAATCAACTCTGTTCCGACTGACGTTTTGTTCAGCGAACTTCCGACCTACGATCCGATTACGCGACTTAGTCCCAGTCTTATTCAGTCTATGTGGATGATGTCGGAAATAAATAAAATTCGCGAGGATTTGCCCGGTATTGACTGCGGCTCTTGCGGAGCACCTACCTGCCGCGCTTTTGCAGAGGATATTGTTAAAAATGAAGCTTCAGTTGAAGATTGTCCCATAAAATGTTACAGAGCATTTAAGGAGAAAAACAAAAAATGACGGTTGAAGCAGTTTTAAATAATGATATTTTTAATGCAGTTGTTTTACCCGAGCCCGAAAGGGAAATAACCGGCGTTTATATCGGCGATTTGTTAAGTTGGGTCATGGGCAGAGCAAATTCGGGCGATGCCTGGATAACTATAATGTCTAATCTCAACATTCTGGCCGTTGCTACTTTGAGCGACACTGCCTGCATTATCTTGGCGGAGGGTGTAAGACTTGAAGAAAGCGTTATAGAAACGGCAAAGGAAAAGGGAATTAACGTTGTTTCTACCGATAAAAGTGCTTACGAAGCAGCCCTTGTTTTGAGTGGACTTATATGAAAAGCTATTTTTATGACCTACATATCCATTCTTGTCTGTCACCCTGCGGTGACAATGCTTCCACACCTAACAGTATTGCTGGTATGGGTGAGCTGAACGGGCTTGATATTATGGCGCTTTGCGACCACAACACTGCAAAAAACTGTCCTGCTTTTTTTGAGGCTTGCCACCGCCACGGCGTTTTAGCGGTAGCGGGTATGGAGCTTACCACTGCAGAAGATATACACTTAGTTTGCCTATTCGAAACGCTTAAGGATGCTATGGCTTTTGACAACCTTGTTGAGAACAGGCGCAGTAAAATTAAAAACCGAACCGATATTTTCGGTAATCAGTATATTTGCGACAGTGAGGATAATATCATCGGTGAAGAGGAATTTTTATTAAGCTTTGCTACCGATATTACGATAGATGAAAGTCTTTCTCTGGTTGAGAACTATAACGGAATATGTTTTCCTGCTCACATTGACCGCCCTTCAAACAGTGTTACGGCAGTTTTGGGTGTTTTTCCGAAAACTCCCGAATTCACCTGCGCAGAGGTGCACGACCCTGCAAAGCTTGACGAGTATGAAGCCTTTAGCGCTCTAAACCGACGAAAATTGCTCGTTTCGTCTGATGCGCACTATTTGTGGGATATAAAGGAAAGAACCGACAGTATTTTACTTGAAGATATTCCCGAAAACAGCGATATTGCGGGCAAGTATCTGATAGACTTTTTGAGGAAAAGGTTATGAAGGAATTATCTTTAAATATTTTGGATATTGCTGAAAATTCCCTAAAAGCAAAGGCAACTCTTTGCGAAATTACCATTCTCGAAACAGAGGATACTTTAGCCCTTACAATAGCCGATGACGGCGAGGGTATGACCGAAGATGTCTTAAAATCGGTCATAGACCCGTTTTATACAACCCGCACTACAAGAAGGGTTGGAATGGGGTTGCCGTTATTAAAGCTTGAGGCAGAGCAAACGGGCGGAAGTATGGATATTGAATCTCGTCATATTTTACTTTTTCCCGATTCTCACGGCACGAAGGTTTCGGCGCTGTTTTTTAAAAAGCATATTGACTGCGTACCTTTAGGTGACGTGGTATCAACAATAATTACTTTAATTCAAGGTCATCCCAACAGCGATTTTTTGTTTAAACATACTATTGACGATAAGGAAATGGTATTTGATACCCGCGAAATTCGCGAAGTTTTGGGTGACGTGCCGCTTGATACTTACGACGTTATCAAGTGGATTAAAGAGTTTCTTAATGAAATGTATATAAATTAGTTTATCTTTAGAAAGGAAGTTATATATGAAATCATTAGCAGAATTGCAAGCCATTAAGGAAAAAATGAAGAACAAGGTAGTTCTTCGTGAAGGCACAGCAGGCATTCGCGTTGTTGTAGGTATGGCTACCTGCGGTATCGCAGCAGGCGCGCGTCCCGTACTTAACGCCTTGGTTGAGGCTGTTAACGAAGGCGGTCTTGCCGACAAGGTAACCGTGTCGCAAACGGGCTGTATCGGTCTTTGCCAGTATGAACCTATTGTAGAGGTTTTTGAAGCAGGCAAGGAAAAGGTAACCTATGTTAAGATGGATGCCGATCTGGCTAAACGTATTTTTGAAGAGCATCTTAAGGGCGGTAAGGTT
>CAZHYD010000028.1:0-15752 GCA_964536645.1 uncultured Ruminococcus sp. | reverse complement strand
GAAGAGAGATTTCCGTCGTCTTTGGATTACTCGTATCTCTGCTGCTTGCAAGCTCAACGGCATAAATTATTCTTCATTTATGAACGGTCTTAACAAAGCGGGCGTTCAAATCAACCGTAAAATGTTGGCTGACCTTGCAGTTAACGATGCAGCAGGTTTTGCAGCTCTTGTAAAGACTGCCAACAAAGCTTTAAATAAATAATCTTACTTTCGCCCGAGTGAAAAATCTCGGGCGACTTTTCATTTTTTATTACTCTTTAGGAGATGTAAAAATGCAGGATTTTACCTATATTTCAAGCTCAGATAATTCACTTATTAAACTGGTTTGCGCACTTCAGTCATCCTCTAAAGCAAGGCGTGAAAATGCTTTGTTTGTGCTTGAGGGACTGCGTATTTGTGAAGACGCATACGATAACGGAATACAGTTTAATAAGTTAATTGTTACAGAAAATGCGGCACAAAAATATGCGGCTGAGATAGAAAAATTTGCAAGTTCTTGTGATAACTGCTATATGCTTCCGGAAAAGCTTTTTAAGAAAATCAGCGATACGGTAAGTCCGCAGGGAATAATTGCAGTTGCAAAATTGCCCGAAGTTATGAGGAAATCTATAGACTTAAAGGGAAGATATATTGCCCTTGAAAATTTGCAGGATCCTTCAAATCTTGGCGCAGTTGCCCGTACTGCAGAAGCACTTGCAGTAAGCGGCATTATACTCTCAAGCAATTCCTGCGATCCCTTTTCGCCTAAATCCTTGCGCGCTTCAATGGGAACTTTACTGCGTTTGCCCGTTATTGTTTTTGAAGATTTTGCAAGAAACATCAAAAATTCGGGACTTATGATTTATTCCTGCGTTGTTGACAAAGAGGCTAAAAATATTGCAGAAACAGCTTTTAATGACGGTACGGTACTTGTAATCGGCAACGAAGCCAACGGCATTACAGACGAAGTTAAGGCGGTTTCAAACGAGCTTATAACTATTAAAATGTCGGGCAAGGCAGAGTCGCTCAACGCGGCTGTTGCGGCGGCAATTTCAATGTGGGAAATGATGAAAAAATGAGATATTTAATTTGGCTGCAGCAGGTTTTCGGATACGCCAGTTTGAGTGCAATCAAGGTGCTTGAGCATTTTAAAACCGCTGAAAATATTTATAATGCCGACCTTTCTAAACTTAAAGCAAGCGGGCTTTTCAGTAAGTCACAGCTTGAAAAAATAACTAAAACCGATATTTCGGCAGCGGATAAAATTCTTAATGACTGCAAAGCTTTTAAAATTAAAACCGTCGGTCTTGGCGATAAGGAATATCCGTACAGTCTTTCGGTGATTGAAAATCCGCCCCTTGTGCTTTATTATAAGGGCAAGTTGCCCGATTTTTTGAACACACCTACAATTTGCATTGTAGGTCCGCGTAAGGTAAGCGAATTTGGCAAAAAGGCGGCTTATTCTTTGAGCTTCCGTCTGGCAAAGGCAGGTTTTACGGTTGTAAGCGGTGGTGCGGTCGGCACCGATACCTATGCTCATGCGGGCGCCTTAAAAGCAGGCGGCGTTACTGTACTTTGTATGGGTTGCGGTATAGAGTACAACTATTGTCCGCAGAACAAACCTTTGCGTGAAAGCGTGGCTATAGATGGGTGCGTTATAAGTGAATATCCGCCCAAAACTCCAACCAGTAAATTTTCTTTTCCTGTAAGGAATAGAATTTTGGCAGCCCTTTCGCACGGAACCGTAGTTATAGAGGCGGGCAAAAAAAGCGGCGCGCTTATTACGGCTAACAATGCTAACGAGCAGGGAAGAGACGTTTTTATAATCCCCGGAGGTATGAATGATAAATGCTACGAAGGTTCTAACGCTCTTATGAGGGACGGTGCAAAGCCAATACTTGATATAAGCGATATTTTTGCCGAATACAGCGCCCGTTTTCCCGGTAAAATCAATATTAAAAACGCTTACAACTGCCGAATTATTGAAAAAGACCCGTGCTATGAAGATTTAAGCACAAAAAACTTTGAAAAAAGTTCAAAAAATTCAAATATTACTCTTTCAAAAGAAGCAGAAATAGTGTATAATAACTTGGATAGTCAGAAATTTTTCCCTGATGAAATTTTAAACACCGGCTTAGTTCCCGCACAGATTCTCTCGGCTCTCACCGAGCTTGAAATGGAGTTTTTGATAAGGGCGCTTCCCGGCGGTATGTACGAAAAAACGAATTCTTAACGGAGGACAGATAATGTCAAAACTTGTTATAGTTGAGTCACCGACTAAGGTTAAAAGCATTAAAAAATATCTCGGTAACGAGTATAACGTTATGGCTTCAATGGGCCATATCCGTGATTTGCCTAAATCTAAACTCGGTGTTGATGTTGATAATGACTTTGAACCGCAGTATATAAATATGCCCGAAAAAAAGGAACTCATAAACTCGCTTAAAAAAGCGGCTGCAAACAGTGACGAAGTATATCTTGCAACCGACCCCGACCGCGAGGGTGAGGCTATTTCTTGGCACTTGGCACAGATTTTAGCTCTTGATACCGATGCTAAAAACCGCATTACCTTTAATGAAATTACCAAAACGGGCATTGCTGCTGGAATTAAAGCTCCCAGAAGCATTGATATTAACCTTGTTGACGCACAGCAAGCACGCCGCGTGCTTGACAGAATCGTTGGTTATAAATTAAGCCCGCTTCTTTGGAAAAAGGTTAAAAGCGGACTTTCGGCAGGCCGTGTTCAGACTGTAGCGCTTCGTCTTATTGTTGAGCGCGAAAGAGAAATCGAAAAGTTTGTGCCGCAGGAATACTGGTCTGTAGAAGCAAAGCTTTTGTCGGGTAAAAAGTCTTTTACAGCAAAGCTTGCCGCCGATAAGGATAACAATAAAATTGACACCATTCATAACGAAGAGGAAGCTTTAAGAATCGTAAATTCGCTTGACGGCGCTACCTATACCGTTTCCGAAATCAAAAAGGGCAAGCGTAACCGTCAGCCTGCGCCTCCGTTTATTACTTCTACCTTACAGCAGGAAGCTTCCCGCAGACTTGGCTTTACGGGTCAGCGCACTATGAGAATTGCGCAGCAACTTTACGAAGGTGTTGATATTTCGGGTGTTGGCGTAACAGGTCTTATAACCTATATGCGTACCGACTCGCTTCGCATTTCGGAAGAAGCAAGAAGTGAAGCCAATAGCTATATTTTAGAGCGTTACGGCAACAAGTATTTGCCTTCTTCACCCCGTTATTTTAAAACAAAATCAACCTCACAGGATGCTCACGAAGCTATCCGTCCGACTTCGGTAAACTTTACACCCGAATCGGTAAAAGATTCTCTTACAGCCGAACAGTATAAATTATACAAACTTATTTGGGAACGCTTTGTCGCTTCTCTTATGGCGGTGTGCGTTCTTGACACTGTAAATGTAAATATCACTGCAGGTGATTATATCTTTAAGGCGGGCGGTTTCTCCGTCAAGTTTGACGGCTTTACCGTTCTTTACGAAGAGGGTAAGGACGAGGATGATGAAAACGCCGTTAAGCTTCCCGAAATGAAGGAAGGGGAAGTATTAAAACTGAAAGAGCTCACCCCCAATCAACATTTCACACAACCGCCTTCACGCTATACCGAGCCTACTCTTATAAAGGCACTTGACGAAAACGGTATCGGCCGTCCTTCAACCTATGCGCCCATAATTTCAAACATTATGACACGCGACTATATTGAACGCGAGAAGAAAACACTTAAGCCGACAAATCTCGGTATGGTGGTTTCGGATCTTATGACCGAATATTTCAACAAGATATTTGACGTTAAATTTACCGCCGGTCTTGAGCTTAAGCTTGATAAAATCGGTGCAGGTGAAATTGACTGGAAAAAGACGATGGACGATTTTTACAGCGATTTTGACAAGCTTTACAAAAAGGCAGAATCTTCACTTGACGGCAAGCGTGTAAAGGTGCCCGTTACCGAAACTGAAGAAATTTGCGAAAAATGCGGCAGTAAAATGGTTATCCGCACGGGAAGATTCGGCAAATTCTTGGCTTGCCCCAATTATCCCGCATGCAAGAATACAAAACCCGTCCCTGAGGACGAGGTTAAACAGCCATGTCCCAAGTGTGGCGCTAAACTTGTAAAAAAGATTTCGAAAAAGGGTAAAAAGTTCTACGGTTGCTCAAACTATCCGTCTTGTGATTTTGCCGCCCCCGGCGTTCCTACCGGAGAAGTTTGCAAGGTTTGCGGCGGATATATGATAGCCGGCATTCGCGGAAGAAAGTATTGCATTAATTCCGAATGTCCTACAAGACAGGAAAAGCCCCAAAAGAAGTCTAAAGGTAAAGAATGATGTCACATATTACTGTAATCGGCGCAGGCCTTGCAGGATGCGAGGCGGCTTTGCAAATAGCTGACCGCGGGATCGCCGTCAAACTGGTTGAAATGAAGCCGATAAAAAGAACGCCTGCCCATTCGTGCGATAACTTTGCCGAGCTTGTTTGCTCAAATTCCTTAAAGGCCGCAAGAATTGACTCTGCAGCGGGTCTTTTAAAGGAAGAAATGCGAATACTTGGCTCTGTTTGTCTTGAAGCCGCGGCAAAGCATCAGGTAGCCGCAGGCGGCGCATTGGCAGTAGACCGCGAAAAGTTCTCTGAATATATTACCGCAAAGGTGAAAAATCACCCGAATATCACGGTTCAAAACTATGTTACCGATACGATTAATCCCAATGAAATTACCGTTGTAGCCACCGGTCCTTTGACTGACGGCGCCTTGGCTAAGGAAATTGAAAAAATTTGCGATAGTGGCAATTTAAGCTTTTATGACGCGGCGGCGCCTATTGTTACGGCCGAAAGTATTGATATGTCAAAGGCGTTTTTTGCTTCGCGTTACGGCAAGGGTACGGACGATTATATTAACTGCCCGATGAATAAAGATGAGTATACTGCTTTTCATACCGAGCTAATTAATGCCGAGTCGGCACCGCTTAAGGAGTTTGACAAACCGCTCACTGTTTATGAAGGCTGTATGCCAATTGAAATTCTTGCAAAACGCGGTGAGGATTCTATACGCTTCGGTCCGCTTAAGCCGGTAGGTCTTCGTGACCCGAGAACCGACCGCAGACCTTGGGCGGCAGTTCAATTAAGGCGCGAAAACAGTGAGGGAACCCTTTATAATCTTGTCGGTTTTCAGACAAATCTTAAATTTCCCGAGCAAAAGCGCGTTTTTTCAATGATTCCCGGACTTGAGAAGGCTGAATTTATACGCTACGGCGTTATGCACCGTAACACATTTATAAATTCGCCGAAGCTTTTAAATCGCGATCTTTCACTTAAGACTAACCCAAATATCTTTTTTGCGGGTCAGCTTTCCGGCGTGGAAGGTTATATGGAATCGGCGGCAAGCGGAATTATTGCAGGTATTAATGCAGTTGCAAAAATCAAGGCTGACGAGCCGCTTGTTTTACCAAATTTTTCAATGATAGGTGCGCTTCTTTCTTATATCACCGATGAAAATATTTCCGATTTTCAGCCTATGGGAGCGAATTTCGGCATTATGCCCGAACTCACAGAGAAAATCCGCGATAAAAAAGAAAGATATGCTGCTTTTTCACAGCGCTCGCTTAATTGGTTTATGGAGAATATAAATAACAAGGAGTTTTAAAAATGCGTATTGTTGTTGATGCCTACGGTGGCGATAACGCACCGTTGGAGATTATCAAAGGTGCATCAGAAGCTTCTAATGCTTACTCGGTAGATATTACACTTGCGGGTAACGAAGAAGAAATTAATAAAATTATTAAAGAAAATTCACTTTCGTTTTACGGTGACCTTAAAATAGTTCACGCTGATGACGTGATAACAATGCACGATGAACCTACTTCGCTTCTGAAAAAACACAAGGAAAGCTCTATGGCAAAGGCATTTTACGAGCTGGCCAACGGCGAAGCTGATGCTTTTGTTTCGGCGGGTTCTACCGGTGCTATAGTTGTCGGAGGCACCTTTATCGTTAAGCGTATTAAGGGTATTAAACGTCCCGCCTTGGGTGCTTTAATACCTGCGCCTAAAGGCCATTATATGCTTATGGATATGGGCGCCAATGCTGAGTGCCGTCCCGAAATGCTGCAGCAGTTCGGTATAATGGCAAGCGTATATCTTGAAAACGTTGAAGGTATTCCTAACCCCAAAATAGGTCTTTTAAATATCGGAACCGAAGATTCAAAGGGAGGCGAGCTTCAAAAGGAAGCTTATAAACTCCTGAGCGAAAGCCCGATTAACTTTGTCGGCAATATCGAATCCCGCGAAATGCCTAAAGGCGTGTGCGACGCGGTTATTACCGACGGTTTTACGGGAAATATTGCTCTTAAGCTTATTGAAGGCACTGCTTCCACATTTTTTAAATTAGTTAAAAACGTTCTTTACAAAAATCTTATTAATAAGCTTGCGGCTTTGGTTATAAAAAAGGACCTTTACTCGCTTAAAAGCCTTATGGACAGTTCGGAAGTTGGCGGAGCTTTGCTTTTGGGTGTTAAGGCTCCCGTTGTTAAGGCGCATGGCAGTTCTGATGCCCGTGCTATAAAGAATGCTATACGTCAGGCTGCAACATTTGCTAAAAACGGCGTGATTGACACAATATCACAAAATCTTAAAAACGAAGATTAAAGGAAAGATTTTAAATGAAAATCCTCGAACATAATATGGGGTATACCTTTAAAAATAAAGACCTGTTAGAAAATGCTTTAACCCATTCTTCCTATGCAAACGAAGTGCGCGGCGGCGTTTCCTCCAATGAGCGTCTTGAATTTTTGGGTGATTCGGTTTTATCGGTTATTGTTTCTGATTATTTGTTTAAAAACTTTAAAAATTTACCTGAAGGTGAGCTTACCAAGACAAGAGCTTCACTTGTTTGCGAAAAATCGCTTTGCTCCTTTTCGCGTGAGATGAAGGTCGGCGACTTTTTACTTCTTGGTAAAGGTGAGGCTAAGGGCGGCGGTCGTGAGCGTGACTCTATCTTGGCGGACGCTTTTGAAGCTATTTTAGCCGCAGTTTATCTTGACGGCGGTATGGAAAGTGCCCGCAAATTTGTAATGCGCTTTATTCTGCCCGAACTTCAAGATACTCATCACGACACGTTTAAGGATTACAAAACCGTTTTGCAGGAAATTATTCAGCGCAACCCCGAAGAAACAGTTTCGTATATTCATATCGGCGAAACCGGTCCCGACCATAACAAAGTTTTTGAGGTTGAGGTTCACCTTAACTCTAACGTTATCGGTCACGGCACTGGTAAAAGCAAAAAGCAGGCCGAACAAATGGCGGCAAAGCAGGTACTCGAACTGATGGGTGCCGAAATATGAGTAGGAAACATTCGAATATTTCAATTTTTGTACCGCACATTGGTTGTCCGAACAAGTGTAGCTTTTGTAATCAGCGGCACATAACGGGTGTTTGCAAAGCACCCCGCGCCGCAGACGTAAAAAAAGCGGTAGCGGCTGCCAAAAAATCGCCCAATTATGACCCAAAAACAACGCAAATTGCCTTTTTCGGCGGCAGTTTTACTGCAATAAACCGCAACTATATGCTTACTTTGCTTGATGCTGCAGTTGAATTTGTTGATAAGGGGGACGTTTGCGGAATTAGAATTTCCACAAGGCCCGACGCTATTGACGACGAAATACTGACTCTTCTAAAAGAAAAGCATGTTACTTCAATTGAACTCGGCGCGCAGACTCTTAATGATCGCGTACTTAAAATGAACCACCGCGGACATACCGCAAACGACGTTGTAAAGGCATCTGCCTTGATTAAAAGTTACGGCTTTGAGCTCGGTCTTCAGATAATGACAGGGCTTTATAAAGATACTGCGGCTTCTCTTTCAAAAACCGTTGAAAAGGTAATTGAAATAGCGCCAGACACTATTAGAATTTACCCCACAATAGTTTTAAAGGATACCGACCTTGAGGCACTTTACCTTGAAAAAATATATAAGCCGCAATCCTTAAATGATGCCGTAGAAACCGCTGCAAAGCTATATTCGGCTTTTACCGAAAACGGCATTAAAGTAATACGCCTAGGTCTTCATTCTATTGAGGAGGACGCCTATATTGCGGGTCCCTGGCATCCCGCATTCAGCGAACTTTGTTTGTCAAACATAATTCTAAATAAGCTCTTATCAGAGTTAAAAGAGCCCGGTAACTATACGATTTTCGTTTCAAAAAGCGACGTTTCGAAGGCTATCGGTCAAAAACGTTCTAACATAATTCATTTGCAGTCAAAAGGATATAACTGCACTGTAAAAATGGATGATACTTTAAAAGATATGGAATTCAGATTAGAAAGAGAAGTGTGATTAAATGCTGTTAAGCTCGATTGAAATTCAAGGCTTTAAATCCTTTGCGGATAAAACTGTTTTGAAATTCGGTGAAGGCGTTACCGCGGTTGTAGGACCTAACGGAAGCGGTAAAAGTAATATTTCGGACGCTGTGCGCTGGGTTCTTGGCGAGCAGTCAACAAAGAGCCTTAGAGGACAGTCTATGGAAGACGTTATTTTTGGCGGTACCGAAACCCGCCGTCCGCATGGCTTTTGCGAAGTCACTCTTAACATAAATAACTCAGACCGAACCCTCAATTTTGACAGTGATTCGGTAGCTATTACCCGCCGTTTTTACCGTTCTCACGAAAGCGAGTACGCAATAAACGGTGTTTCGGTGCGCCTTAAGGATATTCACGAACTCTTTATGGATACCGGTCTCGGTCGTGACGGTTATTCAATGATAGGTCAGGGCAAAATTGATAATATAATCAGTTCAAAATCGGGTGATCGCCGTGATATTTTTGAAGAGGCTTCGGGCATTTCCAAATACCGTTACCGAAAAATCGAAGCCGAAAAGAAACTCTCTTTAGCAGAAGATAACCTTTTAAGATTACACGATATTCTGGACGAGCTTGAGTCACGCGTAGGTCCTTTGGCAGAACAGTCCAAAAAAGCTGAAAAGTTTTTAGAACTTGCTGACGAAAAAAAGGAACTTGAAATCGGTCTTTGCCTTTACACACTCAATAATTCTAAAGAAGCATTAAGAAATCAGGAAAACAAGATTTCAATTGCTGAACTTTCTTACAGAGAAATTGAAAAAGCTCTCGAAGATTTTGACAAAAAGTCTGAGCAAAATACCGCTTATTTTGCAAAACTCACCTCCGAAATCGAGGGTGAAAGACTTAATATTTCCTCAACGAATGAAGACATAGTTCGTTTTGAGGCTGAAATTTCGGTGCTTGAGAACAGTATAAAGTTTAATAATGAGACTATTTCGCGTCTTACCGATGAAAAGTCTGCTCTCGGTCGTTCGGATGAGGATACAAAACGCGAAATTGAGGAGAAAAACGCCCAAGCAGAGCTTTTGAATGCCGATAAGGTAAAAATCGAAGCCGAGCTTTGCGCTCTTGAAAACGAACTTTCACAGTTGCTTTCAGATAATGAATCCATTTCCCGTCAGATAGAAACGCAGATAAGAGCCCTTAACAAGCTTTCGGCTGAAGGTTCGGATATGAGGGTTATGCTTGTTACTGCCGAAACCGCGATCAAGGAAATCGGTGAGCGCCACACTTCTACCGAAACCCAGGAAAATGAACTGAATGAGCAAATTTCCGTTCTTGATAACGAATTCAAAGATACCGAAAAGCTACTTTCACAGTTCGAAGAGGTAATTAGTACCAATAATAACGTTTTAAAAGGCTACGAGCTTCGTCTTGAATCAAAGTCAAAGGTTGCCCAAAGTCTTAAAGCTGAGCTTGATTCTTTGAATCTGGACATTGAGGCGCGACGCCGCAGGGTGCAAATTTTAAAGGAACTTGAAAATAATATGGAAGGCTTTGGAAATTCGGTTAAAACCGTAATTTCTCAGGCTGAAACAGGCATACTTAAAGGTATTTGCGGTCCTGTCTCAAAACTTATAAAGGTTGAAAAAGAATATTCTGTTGCTATTGAAACAGCCCTTGCGGCAGCAATTCAAAATATTATAACCGAAACCGAGGCCGATGCTAAAAAAGCTATCGCTTTCCTTAAAAAAGGAAATCTCGGTCGAGCAACGTTTTTGCCGATAGATACCATTAAATCGCGCGAATTCGGTGAAACGGGTTGCGAGAATATGTTTGGCTTTGTCGGTATTGCGAGTGACCTTGTAAAATGCGACCTTAAGTACCGCGAAATAGTAAAGCACTTGCTTGGCGGGACCATTGTTGCAGAGGATATTGACTGCGCGACAACTATTGCCAAAAAGACGGGTTATAAAATTAAAATCGTAACGCTGGACGGTCAGGTTATTAACCTCGGCGGCTCACTTACGGGTGGATCGCTTATTAAAAATGCGGGTCTTTTAAGCCGAAGCTCTGATATTGAGTCAATGGAGAAAAAGATTATTGAACTTAAAAAGAAGGCTGAAGACCTTTCACAGCAATTTGTAACTGCTACCGAAGCCGCTGCCGCGGTTGAAGCAGATATTACTGCAGCCAAGGCAGAGCTTGCCACCGCTAATGAAGATAAAATCAGAGCCCTTGCCGAGCTTAAGCGTATTGACGACCTCAGAACAAACCTTAATCTTGCACTTGAGCGCATTTATGCTGAGCGTGAGAGTGACATTAAGAAGGTTGAATCTTTAAAGGCGCAGTCGGTTGAAGCAGCAGTTAAAATTGCTGAAATTGATTCCGAAAAATCAAAGCTTCAGTCCGAAATTGACGAGATGACGGGCGGTCGAGATTCGCTTAACGAGAAGAGGGAGGATATAACCTCTAAAATTACCGCACATAAGCTTTCAATTATTGAGTGCGATAAGGATGTTGAGCAACTTAAAATTTCCGCATACAGCCTTACTGATTTAATTGAAACCAGAAATCAGCGTTCGGGTGAAATTGATGCTGAAATATCTGCGGTTTCAAATAAAAACGAAGAAATTACCTTTACAATTAAGCAAGTTCTTTCAAATATTGAAGAGCTGAAATCAAAAATACTTGAAAGTGAAAAGCTTATTGAGGACATGATTTCAAAGAGAAATCTTACCGAAAAGGCGGGAATTGAGCTTCGTAACAGCGAGCGTGAAAAGACTCTTCGCCGCGAACAAATCGGTGGCGAACTCGCCCGACTTTCTGAGCGTAAGGAAATTATGCTTAAAGAGTACGACGAGGTTATACGCAGACTTTACGATGAGTATCAGCTTACCCGCAGTGAAGCCGAAAGGGTTGCAAAAGAACCTGAGAAGCCTGCCGAAGCCAAGAAGCTTTTGGCAGAAATTAAAGGAAAAATTCGTAATCTCGGTAACGTTAACGTTTCCGCTATTGAGGAGTATAAAGAGGTTAAGGAAAGATATGACTTCCTCTCGGCTCAGGTGGCTGACGTTGAAGCTTCGCGTGCCGAACTTAACAAGCTTATAAATCAGCTGACAACACAAATGCGCGAAATTTTTACCGACGGTTTTGCAAAAATCAGCCAAAACTTTACCAAAACCTTTACTGAACTTTTCGGCGGCGGCCATGCAGAACTCTTGCTTAGTGACCCTGAAAACGTTCTTGAAAGCGGCATTGATATCAGTGTTAAACTTCCCGGTAAGAACGTCCCCAGTCTTGACGGTCTTTCGGGCGGCGAAAAGGCACTTATAGCCCTTTCTATTTACTTTGCTATAATGCGTGTTAACGCGCCTCCGTTCTGCTTCTTGGACGAGGTTGATACCGCACTGGACGATATCAATGTTGACCGCTTTGCAGATTATATGAAAAAATCAGAGTTTAAAACCCAGTTTATTTGTGTTACACACCGCCGCGGCACTATGGAATCCGCAGATATGCTTTACGGCGTAACAATGCAAGAAAAGGGTATTACAAAGCTTTTAGAGCTAAACGTTACCGAACTTGAAAAGAAACTCTTGAACGGTCAGGAAATAGCATAATTTTAAGGAGATATTATGGGATTTTTCAGCAAAATTAAAGAGGGCCTTAAGAAAACAAGAACCTCCATTTCCCAAGGTATTACGAGCGTTATTAACAGTTTTACAAAAATTGATGAAGATTTTTTTGAAATGCTTGAGGAAACCCTTGTAATGTCTGATATCGGTGTTAATACGGCGGGCGAAATGTGCGATTTGCTACGCAAAAAGATTAAGCAAACAGGCGCTACCGACCCTAACGTTATAACCGATATGCTTAAAGAAATCATTACCGAAATGTTGGGCGAAACAGAGCCTTTAAAGCTTTATACAAAGCCTTCTGTCTTGCTTATAATCGGTGTTAACGGCGTAGGCAAGACAACCTCTATCGGCAAAATCGCAGCCCAACTTAATAACGAGGGCAAAAAGGTTGTGCTTGGCGCGGCTGATACTTTTCGCGCTGCCGCCATTGACCAGCTTGGTGTTTGGGCCGACAGGGCGGGCGTTCAGATGGTAAAAAGTGTTGAGGGTACTGATCCCGCTTCGGTTGTATTTGATACAATAGCTTCGGGTAGGGCCCATGCGGCAGACGTAATTATCTGCGATACCGCAGGACGACTGCACAATAAGAAAAACCTTATGGACGAGCTTGCCAAAATCAACCGCGTAATCGCGCGCGAATTGCCCGAAGCTTCGGTTGAAACGTTGCTTGTTATTGACGCTACAACAGGTCAAAATGCCGTAAATCAGGTGCGTGAATTTAAGAACGTTACAAACATTACGGGTATTATTCTTACCAAGCTTGACGGAACTGCCAAGGGTGGCATTGTAATACCTATAAGAAACGAGCTTAACGTACCGGTTAAGTACATCGGTGTAGGTGAGGGTATAGACGATTTGCAACCCTTTAATCCTAAAGAATTTGTCGATTCGATATTTGATAACGAGGAATAGAAATGAAGTTTTTTATTGCTACAAAAAATAAAAACAAGCTTAAGGAGCTTGAAAGAATTTTAATTCCCATGGGTTTTGACGTTGTTTCGGAAAACGACCTTGAAACTCCCTTGCCGGAGGTTGAAGAAACCGGCACAACCTATGAAGAAAATGCCCTTTTAAAAGCATATTCCGGCCTTAAATTTACGGGTCTTGCGAGTATTGCTGATGACTCCGGTATGAGTGTAGATTATCTTGACGGTGCTCCGGGACTTTACTCTGCAAGGTACTCTGGCGAGGGCGCGACATACACTTCAAACAACGAAAAATTGCTTGCTGCTATGAAGGGTGTACCGCTTGAAGAAAGAACGGCAACCTTCGTTTCTGCAGTTGCGTGCGTTTTTCCCGACGGCCGCGAATTTACTGTAAGAGGTGAATGCCCGGGTTACGTAGCAGAAGTCTGCTCGGGAAGTGAAGGCTTTGGATACGACCCGCTTTTTGTTTGTGAAGCGGGATGCTATGCCGAACTTACTCCTGAAGAAAAGGATAGGGTAAGCCATAGGGGAAAAGCACTCAGAATTTTTAAAGAAGAACTTAAAAAATATATTTAAGGTGGATATTTTATGTTAAACAGCAGACAGCGTGCTCAGCTTCGCGCTATGGCTAACGATATGGAAACTATTTTGCAAATAGGTAAAGGCGGAATAACCGATAACACCATAAAACAGGTAAAGGACGCACTGGAAGCTCGCGAGCTTATTAAGCTACGCATTCTTGAAACCTGCCCAACTACTGTCAGAGAAACTGCTGACGCTGTAGCAGAGGCTACCGCAAGTGACGTTGTGCAAGTAATAGGCACAAGGTTTATACTTTACAAGGAAAGTAAGAACAACAAAACTATTAAGTTGGTGAAATAATGTCGGTTACGGCAATTTTCGGCGGCACATTTAATCCTTTTCACATTGGTCACTATCAGATACTTGAAGCTTTACAAAACGACAGTACCGTTGATAAAATTTGGATTATGCCCGATAAAATACCCCCGCACAAACAATGTGATTTTTTAGCCGACGATGAAACACGAATTAAAATGTGTAAAATTGCGGCAAAGGATTTTTCGAAGGCAGAAGTTTGCCTTATTGAGTTTGAACGTGAGGGAAAAAGTTACACTTACGATACGTTAATAAACCTCAAAGACCTTTACCCTAATGAAGATTTCGTTTTGGTTTTTGGCGGCGATATGCTTGTTTCCTTTGAAAAGTGGTATAATTTCCGCGAAATTATGAAAATGGCGCGTTTTTACGTTTTCAGAAGAAGCGATACCGATAATGAAATTTTTGATAAAACAGTTGTTAAACTTTCAAATATGGGTATGAAAATTAAGGTTATGGATAAGGTGATTTGTACGGTTTCTTCTTCCGAAATTAGAGGAAATTTTAACGACAGCGCCAAACTTTTACCTAAAAAGATTTTCGAGTTTCTTAAGAAAGATGGTGTTTACACTGGACAATGCCAAAATTGAAGAGTACAAGCAGATTTTGAAGGAAAGGCTTACTGAAAAGCGCTATTTTCATTCACTATGCGTAGCTGAAGAGGCTAAAAGGTTGGCTCAAAAATACTCTGCCGACGAGGAAAAATGCTTCCTTGCGGGGCTTTTACACGATATCACGAAGGATACGTCTGCTGAAGAGCACTTTAAAATTTTCAAACTCTTTGATATAATGCTGACTGATATCGAAAATGGCAGTTTTAAGCTGTGGCACGCGATTTCCGGCAGCATTTATATCAAGAATATTTTAAAAATTGACGATAATGATATTTTCGACGCCGTACGTTATCACACAACCGCGAAAGCCGATATGTCGCTTACGGGCAAAATCCTATATCTTGCTGATTTTACTTCAAAAGATAGGGACTATGAGGACGTTGACGTTATGCGACGTTTAGTTAATATATCACTTGACGGGGCGCTTGAATATGCTTTAAAATACACAATAAACGAATTGGTTTCGTCTTCAAAACAGGTTCATCCCGATACTTTTGAAGCCTATAACCAAGTAGTTCGGAGGTAAACAAATGGAATCTTTTGATATTATCAAAATAGCCGCCAATGCTTTAAATGAAAAAAAGGCGGCAGCACTTTCGGCAATTAAAATTGATAAACTGACCGTTTTGGCCGAATATTTTTTAATTTGTACCGCAAATTCTTCAACACACGTAAGATCTCTTTGTGACGAGGTTGAAGCAAAACTGGAAGAAAACGGTATTGTTCCGCATCATATTGAAGGCAGGTCTACAGGTTGGATGGTACTTGATTACGGTTCGGTAATTATTCACATTTTCAGCCGTAATGAGCGCGAATTTTACGCACTTGATAAAATGTGGAGCGACGGCGAGCAGGTCGATTTAGATACAATTTTAGAAAACACTATGGGTGATTAATATGAAAAATTACGATTATAAATCTATTGAAAAGAAATGGCAGGATATATGGGACGAAAAGCAGACCTTTGCCGCTAAAAACGACTATACTTTGCCTAAATTTTACGGTTTGGTAGAATTTCCGTATCCTTCTGCGCAGGGTCTTCATGTAGGACATCCGCGTTCATACACCGCTATTGACATTGTAAGCCGTAAAAAGCGTTTGCAGGGCTACAACGTTCTTTATCCTATGGGATGGGATGCCTTCGGTCTTCCTACCGAAAACTTTGCAATTAAGAATCATATTCACCCCGCAGTTGTTACCGAAAGTAACATTGTAAGTTTTAAAAGACAGCTTAAATCCTTGGGCTTTTCGTTTGACTGGAGCCGTGAGGTAAACACCACCGACCCCTCATACTATAAGTGGACACAGTGGATTTTCTTGCAGCTTTTCAAAAAAGGACTTGCTTATAAGAGCAAAATGTCGGTAAACTGGTGTACTTCCTGTAAGTG
>CAZHYD010000027.1:0-17035 GCA_964536645.1 uncultured Ruminococcus sp. | reverse complement strand
CAATCCTTGCCTTATTGGTGAGCCCGGTGTCGGTAAAACTGCCGTTGTAGAAGGCTTGGCACAAAAAATTGCCGACGGCGAGGTTCCCGAAAATCTAAAGGGAAAGAAGATTTTTTCTTTAAGCCTTACGGGAATGGTTGCGGGTACAAAATACCGCGGCGATTTTGAGGAAAGAATAAAATCGGTTATAGACGAGGTTACAAAAAGAAAGGATATAATTCTTTTTATTGACGAGGTTCATACCATTATAGGCGCCGGTTCTGCCGAAGGAGCAACCGATGCGGCAAATATTTTAAAGCCAGCTCTTGCCCGCGGTGAGTTTCAGCTTATAGGCGCTACAACCATTTCGGAATACCGCAAAAATATTGAAAAAGACTCTGCTTTAGAGCGCAGATTTCAGCCTGTAACCGTTGCTGAGCCTAGTGAAGAAGACGCTATACTGATACTGAAAGGGCTTCGTGACAAATACGAAGCGCACCACAAGGTAAAAATCACCGATGATGCGATAACGGCGGCGGTAAAGCTGTCAAGTCGATATATTACCGATAGATTTTTGCCAGACAAGGCAATTGACCTTATTGACGAAGCGGGCTCAAGAGTACGGCTAAAATCAAATTCGCAGCCCGAATCTTTTAAAGAATTAGAAGAAAAAATTGCAAATATCAGTGCTGAAAAGGAGGAGGCAATAGCCCTTCAAAATTTTGAGTCGGCAGCCCTTCTTCGCGACAAGGAAACCGAACTAAAGCAAGAACTAAAAACCTGTAAATCAAAGTGGAACGAGCAAAGTTCTAACTTTTGCGACGTGGTAGACGGTGAAAAAATCGCCGAAATAGTATCCCTTTGGACGCAGATTCCTGTAGCCAGCTTAAACGAAGAGGAATCGGCGAAGCTACTTAGGCTTGAAGATGAACTTCATAACCGCATTATCGGTCAGGATGAGGCCGTAAAGGCGGTTGCAAAGGCAATACGCCGAGGCCGTGTTGGTCTTAAAGACCCCAAAAGGCCCATCGGTTCTTTTATATTCTCAGGACCTACGGGTGTCGGCAAAACCGAGCTTTGCAAAGCGCTGGCGCAGTTGCTTTTCGGCAGCGAGGGTATGATGATAAGGCTTGATATGTCGGAATATATGGAAAAGCATACGGTCTCCCGCCTCGTCGGCTCGCCGCCGGGATACGTCGGTTTTGACGAGGGAGGTCAGCTTACCGAAAAAGTGCGAAGAAATCCCTATTCTGTTTTGCTGTTCGATGAAATAGAAAAAGCCCATCCCGACGTTTTTAACCTTATGCTCCAAATTCTTGATGACGGTGTTTTAACCGATTCACAGGGAAGACAGGTAGACTTTAAAAATACCGTAATTATTATGACCTCTAACGTAGGAGCTCGCCAGCTTACCGAAAAAAAGATAAGCTTCGGTTTTACTGAGAGCGCAGAGGATAATAATGCAAACAAAACACGCGAACTTGTTCTTGCCGAGCTTAAGAAAACCTTTAGACCCGAGTTTTTAAACAGGGTTGACGATATTATCGTTTTCTCAAAACTTTCGGCGGCTCAAATTGAAAAAATTGCCGAAAAGTTGCTCGAAAACCTGAGAGGCAGACTTAAACACCTTAATATCGGTTTTTCTTTTGACGAAAGCGTTACAAAAGCGCTTGCCGAAAAGGGCTTTGACGAGGTTTACGGCGCACGTCCGTTAAAACGTGAAATTCAAAACAGTATTGAGGATACACTCAGCGAAAAGATACTTGAGGGCAAAATCAAAAACGGTGACAACGTTGTTTGCAAATATTCTCAAGGTGAGTTTCTTTTTGAAGCGTAGAATTAACCCCGTTTTTTCTTGAAAACGGGGTTTAAAAATGTTATAATTTTACATATTAAGTTTTCGGGAGGCAAGAAAAGTGGAATTTTTGCGCTTTTTAGAGGGGCTTCGCACTCCGTTTTTAGATACCTTATTTTCGCTGATTACCCACCTTGGCGAAGAAACGTTTTTCGTAGTTATAGCCGTTATCATTTTTTGGTGCATTGATAAAAAGCAGGGCTATTATCTTATGACAGTCGGCTTTTTCGGCACGGTTATAAATCAGTTTTTAAAGCTATTCTTCCGCATACCGCGACCTTGGGTAATAGATGAAAATTTCACTATTGTCGAATCAGCCAGAGCCGAAGCCACGGGATATTCTTTCCCAAGCGGACACACCCAGTCAAGTGTTGGTGTTTTCGGCGGTCTTGCAAGGTGGAACAAGCAGTTAACGCTTAGAATTGTTTGTGTTATACTTTGTATTTTGGTACCCTTTTCAAGACTTTACCTTGGCGTGCATACCCCGCTTGACGTAGCGGTATCTATCGGAATTGCGTTGTTTCTTATTTTCGTAATTCACCCCATATTTACAAAATGCTTTGAAAATAAAAATCTTGTGCGAATTATCTTTTCTTTGATGGCGCTTTCGTCATTAGTCCTTTTGATTTATGCAAGCTTTACTTCCTTTCCCGCTGATGCTGACCCCGTAAATATAGAAGAAGGCATTACCAATGCTTATAAAATGCTTGGTTGCACCTTGGCGGTTTTAGTTGCCTTCGAAATTGATGAGCGGTTTACGCATTTTGATACAAATGCTTCGCTTTTCGGACAGGTATTAAAGGTAGCGTTGGGACTTGTTATTTTAGTCGGTATAAAATCGGGCTTAAAAGCACCGCTTTATGCGCTTTTTGAAAGTGACTTTTTGGCGGACGGTATAAGATATTTTATAATAGTACTTTTTGCGGGCACAATATGGCCCATTACTTTTAAATGGTTTTCGAAAATTTTTCCTAAAAAATAAAGGCAGACCTTAGCTTAAACGGTCAGCGTCTACCTTTTCACATCTCATAAAGTCTTTGCATATTATGTTTTGGGACAAAAACAATGATTAAATTTCATAAAGTCGGCAAGAATATAATCAGAAAATAAAGACGTGAGTGTGAAACGGTAATGAATATAAAACGCGGTGAAATTTACTACGCTGATTTAAGTCCGGTTGTCGGCTCTGAGCAGGGCGGTATAAGACCGGTGCTTATCATTCAAAATGATATTGGAAACAAATACAGCCCTACGGTTATAGCGGCCGCCATCACAAGCCAAAGGGATAAAAACCGACTGCCGACCCATATATCTGTTGATGCTAACGACTGCGGGCTTGCAAAGGATTCAATAGTTTTGCTTGAACAGGTTAGAACCATTGATAAACAACGTCTTAAGGAAAAGATGGGCAGTCTCGATACCTCGTCAATGATTATGGTAGACAAGGCTTTAAGCGTAAGCTTCGGGCTTTCATAAATAAAAACGGATACTTGTGTTTTGCAAGTATCCGTTTTAAATTTCGGCATACAGTAAAGTTTAAAAAAGCAAGTCTTTTTTGTCGATATAAAAAATATTTTTAAGGTTTATACATAGGCATATTCGGTAATAATTCTAATGTGAATTACGGAGGTGCTGATATGTATAACAAGGTTATCATTTGCGGGGTAGATACCTCAAAATTGCCAGTTTTAAAGGAAAGCGAAAAGGAAAATCTTTTGCGCAAAATTAAGGAGGGCAGTACCTCTGCCAGAGAGGAGCTTATAAACGGAAATTTAAGGCTTGTACTTTCGGTCGTGCAAAGGTTTACCTTAAGGGGAGAAAATTTAGACGACCTTTTTCAAGTGGGGTGCGTGGGGCTTATAAAGGCTATTGATAACTTTGATATAACCCAAAACGTTAGATTTTCCACCTATGCTGTTCCAATGATCATAGGCGAAATACGCCGTTATTTGAGGGATAACAGCGCCATTAGGGTTAGCCGTTCAATAAAGGATACTGCCTATCACGCTATGCAGGTTAAAGAACAGCTTATGCGTGAAAGCGGCGAGGAGCCAACGGTTAGTCAAATTGCAAAGGTGTTAGAGCTTCCCGTGCCGGAGGTAGTAATAGCGCTTGAGAGTATAGTAAGCCCAATGTCCCTTTACGACCCCGTTTACTCTGACGGAGGGGATACTATTTATCTGCTTGACCAGGTTGGCGATAAGAACGACGACAAAAACTGGCTTGACGAAATTGCCCTGAAAGAAGCGATAAAAGGGTTGGGTCAGCGGGAAAAGCACATTCTTTATTTGAGATTTATGCAGGGCAAAACCCAAATGGAAGTCTCTCGCGAAATAGGTATATCGCAAGCGCAGGTGTCACGTTTGGAAAAGTGCGCTTTAGATAAAATAAGGTCATAAAAAGGGGGACAGAATCTTCTGTCTCCCTTAAAATTATTTTAAAGTATTCTTTAGCGGATTCCATCTGTCCGAAAGATATGCAAAAAGGTAAAGTGTGAATAGGAAAACGTTGTGGGCTATCATACAGGCCCAGGCCGAAACAAAACCCAATGAAAGCAACTGTGTGCAAACAAAAGTGCCTACTATTCGTATGCACCACATACCGACAATATTGTAAACAAAGGGCGCTTTTGTTTTGCCGACACCCATCATCATACCTTCAACGATTATCGAAAAGCCAAAAAACGGCTCGGACAGGGCTACCATTCTTAAAACCGTGGCGCCAAGGTCTATAACGGCTTTACTTTTTGAGAAAATGCCCATAAGCGCGGGTGCTGAAACAAAGAGCGCCGCGCCCGAAAGCATCATAAGAGCGGTTTCAATTATGATAAGCATTTTAGCAAAGGATTTCATTTTGTCTTTATCCCGTTTGCCGTAGGCGTTGCCTATTAGGGTTGCGGCGGCGGTTTGTATGCCGTAACCTGGGATATAAAATGCCGACTCAACCGTGTTGGCAATAGTATGCGCGGCGGTCGAAATATCGCCCAGTGAATTTATCATAGATGCAAAAACAACATAGCCCAGCGAGGTGCCAAAACGTTGGAAAAGATTAGGTACGGATATTTTAAGCGCGGGTTTTAGTATGCTTTTATCGGGCTTTATGCTGAAGCCTTTTGGTGATACTGTGGGGTGACGCCACAAAACGACGCTTATGTGAATACCGCCCCATATAAACGCCGCGGCACTTGCTATTCCTGCTCCGATAACTCCTAACCCCGCGCCGAACATAGTAAAATTAAGACCGAATACCGAAATTTGCCTTGTATCGTAGATTAATAGAAAATTAAGCACCACGTTAATTATATTTACAATAATTCCTACCTTCATAGGAGTTTTTGTATCGCCCGCCGCCCTTAACAACGTGCCGAAAACAATAGAAGCTGCCCTTGCAATAAGGGGCAGATACAAAATGAAAAAGTATGTACTTGACAGACTGCGGACAGACGGGTCAACCATCATCAAAACGGGAAGTACGGGGCTTATAAGAATACAAATTATATTTACGGCGCCGCCTACTAAGAGTGTTGTAAAAACTGCCTGTGCCGCAATTTGCTTAGATTTATTTTCGTGCCCAGCACCGCAAGTTTGCGCGATTAAGGCCAAAAAACCTACGCTTATAGCGCCGAAAATGCCCATTATAAGCCAGTTTACCGTAGCGGTTGAGCCAACGGCAGCGGTGGCTTTGGTACCCAAAGAGCCTATCATAGCGGTGTCAATATACTGTACCGCCGTTTGCATAATCTGCTCCATAACGGTAGGCCAAGCAAGCGCAACAATAGTCATTAAGGTAGCATAAGATTCTTTTGTTCTTAACTTGCTTAACATTTTGACACCTCTTTCCTGAAAACGACTAATATTATAGCACAAATTGTAAAATAAGTCTACGAAGAAAACTAAAAAAACACCCCTCGCCAAAGACGAGGGGTTTATATATTAAAGGGGCGACTACCGGTACTTTGCAGATAACTTCTAAATTACCGCCGATAAAGCAGGATATCCTTAACTTACCCCTGCATTATACTATGCCGACAGTCAGGTATTGTTACTCTTAAGCGATAGGATGCTTGCGGATAAAGAGTACGCCAAGGGTATTAGCACCGCAGTGTGAGGAAACGGTGCAACCCGCTCTGGTGAGGAAAACCTCTTTAAAGTCGGCAACGGCTTTAACCTGATTTACAACCTCGTTTACTATTTCCATATCACAGCCTGCGTGGGTAACGAAAACGCGGTCAAGGTCTATATCCGAAGCGTCACCGATGCGTTCTTCAACGTAAAGCTTAAGAACGTTACTAAAACTGCCGCGATACTTTTTATCAACGCCCATTTTACCATCCTTAACAACAATGCAGGGTTTTAATTTAAGAAGGTTTGCGCCAAGCATTGCCACTGCAGAGCAACGGCCGCCCTTGTGCAGATATTCAAGATTATCAATTACAAAGGAAGCGTCAACACAGGGAACCAGCTTTTCAATTTCTTCAACAATTTCCTTAGCTTGCATACCTTTTGCCGCCATTTCGGCTGCAGCGATTACCAAAAGTCCGCCGCCGGTAGAAAGATTTTTAGTGTCTATAACGTAAACGTTTTCAAATTCTTCTGCCGCCATACGCGAGTTATTGTATGTAGAAGACATTTCCGAGCTGATGGTGAAATGAATAACAGCATCACCGTCTTTTACAAGCTTTGAAAAATAATCAATACAGTCGCCAAGGTTTGCGGCTGTGGTTTTGGGCAGGTCGCCCGTTTTTGCAACATATTCGTAAATGTCGTCAGGTGTGATGTTGACCCCGTCAAGATAAGTATCTTCACCGAGAGATACACCCAAAGGAATGATAGAAACGTTATAGCGTTCCTTAAGTTCACGGCTTAAATCAGTAGTACTGTCGCTTGATATAATAATTTTGTTTGCCACTGTAATACCTCCAAATCATAATTTACAAAAAGCATTATACCACTAAAAAATCGTAATATCAACAAAAAATTACACCTCGCTTGACATTGGCAAAATATAAGGGTAAAATTACCTTAGCATATTTAAGGAGAGTATTATGAAGAGTAGGGTAAATATACATTTTATATTTATTATGCTTGCGGCGGTCCTTTGGGGAACTTCGGGTATTTTTGTTCGCACGGCACAAAAATTCAGTATGTCGCAGATGGAAATTGTTTTTTGCCGCGCCTTTTTTACGGCAATTATAATAGGATTTATTATGTGCTTTAAGGGCAAAGGCTTTAGTCTTTTTAAAATAAAAATTAAGGATATATGGCTATTCGTACTGACGGGCGTTGTCAGTGTAATTCTTTTTAGTTATTCTTATTATAAAACAATGTCCTTAGCATCGCTTTCGGTAGCGGCAATATTGCTTTATACGGCGCCATTTTTTGTAATGATTATATCGTTTATCTTTTTTAAAGAAAAATTAACGGTTAGAAAAATAGTCGCTTGCCTTGTGGCTTTTATAGGCTGTGCCTTGGTTTCAGGCATAATGGGAAATAGCACGAAAATAAGCGGTGAAGCATTTTTCTTTGGCATACTCACGGGTATTGGCTATGCATGTTATACCATTTTCGGTGAAATTCTTATAAAAAAAGGCTATAAAACCCTTACAATTACCTTTTATGTTTTCCTTTTCGCCACGATAGGCTGTATTCCTTTTGTGAATATCGGCACGCTTGTTGCAGGCTTTGCTGAAAATTCGGTATCATTTTTAAATGTGTTTTTAATGTCGGTTTTAAATAACATATCACCATATCTTTTGTATACAACGGGTCTTCGCGGGGTAGAACCGTCCGAAGCACCGATTTTTGCAAGTATAGAGCCCGTTGTTGCAACCTTGGTGGGTATTGCACTCTTTAATGAAGCAATAGACTTGCCTGCAGTTATAGGCATAATTCTTGTTTTGGCTTCGGTAATAATTCTTAACAAAACGGTTTTAAGGATTAAGGCAAACGCCAAAATTAACCTTTGCCTTGCCATTACGGGCAAGCGGGAGGACGGCTATCACCTTATTGATACGGTTATGCAGTCGGTTACCCTTGCGGACAAAGTAACACTTACACCCTGCAAAAAAATTAAGGTTGTTTGCAGTAACAGTCAGATAGCGCCTGAGGAAAATATTGTTTATAAAGCGGCAAAAATTTTCTTTCAAGAAGCGAACATTAACGCGGGGGTAAAAATCAAACTTCGCAAAAAAATTCCTATGTGTGCGGGAATGGGCGGCGGCAGTGCCGATGCCGCAGCAGTGCTTATAGGCCTAAATAAAATGTTTGAAACTAAACTTTCAAAGCAAAAGCTTTGTGAAATGGCGGTAAGACTCGGCGCGGACGTGCCCTTCTTTATTGAGGGCGGCACCGTAAGGGCAGAGGGTATCGGCGAAGTTTTGACAAAGCTGGAGGATTTTAAGTGCGGCTATTTTGTGCTTGTAAGGCAGGGCACTAAACCCTCTACTGCAGAAATGTATCGCAGACTTGACAGTGGCAGTCATCCTATTCCCGATAGTGAAAAATTCTCTTGCCTTATAAATCAAAAAAGATTTCACGAAACCTATGCTTTAATGGATAATTCCTTCATTTCGGTTTGGGAAAATTCAAAGGTTAAAGAAAAGTTGGCCGAGTTTAATCCGAACGCCGTATCCCTTTCGGGAAGCGGACCGGTGTGGTTTTCTTACTTTACAGATAAAGCGGCGGCAAAAGCGGCATATAAAAATCTTAAAAAGCAGGGTGTAGAGGTTTATCTTACAAAACCTTGCGATTACGCAATAAAAATTGCATAATATTTAAACTTTTAGTCAATATTCCTTACAGAAAACAAAAAGGGGATATTGATTTGAAAAAAAGATTTAAAATTTCAAAGAAAAATTTTAAGTATGCGGTCCTTTCGGGACTTATTTGTGCGGTGCTTTTGTCCTTCGCGCATTTTAACGCCGCCTGCGATGAGATAAAAGAAAACGTTTTGCGGTTACATATTATCGCAAATTCGGATTCCGAAGCCGACCAAGCCGTAAAACTTCTTGTAAAGGATTCGGTAATTCAAAACAGCGGTGATATTTTTGAAAACAGCGGCGATATTGTGACGGCGGCCAATACTGCAAAGGAAAACCTTGAGCTTTTTGAAGAAACCGCAAATAAGGTGCTTTTGGATAACGGATTTTCCTATAGTGCCAAGGTTTCCTTCGGACAGGCCTATTTCGAAACCCGTGAGTACGACGATTTCACTCTGCCTGCGGGGTATTACGATTCGCTTATAATAACTTTAGGTGAGGGCCAGGGCAAAAACTGGTGGTGCGTTATTTTTCCCGAAGTATGTCTGCCTGCTGCAAGTGATGCTTCGCTAAACGATACCGTAAGTGACGAAAGTGTCAAGTTTGCAAAGGGTAAAAACGAATATATAGTCCGCTTTAAAGCGGTAGAAATCTATGAAAAAATAAAAAAAGCATTAAAATAAAAAAAATACTTGCTTTTTTAAAAACTTTGTGATATTATCCTATTGTTAATCATTTAGAAAGAGGTGACAATGATGAAGGAAGGTTTGCATCCGCAGTATGAAAAGGTAACCGTTAAGTGCGCATGCGGTGCGGAATTTGAAACACGCTCTACTAAGAAGGATATCCGTTTGGATATTTGCTCAAAATGTCATCCGTTTTTCACCGGTAAACAGAAGTTGGTAGATACCGGCGGTCGAGTAGACAGATTTAAGAAACGTTTCAATATGGACTAATCGAAAATCCGCAGGTGGACGTTGACCGTTCATAAGGAAGCATTTCTTTAAAACGCGAACTTTTGGCACAATAATGCGTTAGAAAACACCGATATGCGTCAAGCATTATCGGTGTTTTTTGCCTTTTTTTATTAAAACTTTAAGGGGCAGCTTATGTCTTATTTAACAGTCATTAAGGAAAATACCGCTGAATATACCGAAAAGCGCTCTCGCTTTATTGCTACTCTTCGTCACTGCGAAACCGAAGAAGAACTGGCAGCCTTTTTGGAAGAGATGCGCTCAAAATATTGGGACGCGCGGCACAACTGCTACGCCTGCTCTTTAAAAGAAGGAGCGCTCTGCCGTTTTTCTGACGATGGTGAGCCTCACGGTACGGCGGGTAAGCCTATGCTTGATATTATTGCGGGCAGTGGCATTACCGATATTGCCGTGGTTGTAACCCGCTATTTCGGAGGAGTGCTGCTTGGTACCGGCGGTCTTGTAAGGGCATACTCTGCGGCGACACGGGACGTTTTGCAAACCGCACAGGTGGTAGAAATGGTTAATTGCACCCTTTACAAA
Organism: uncultured Ruminococcus sp.; assembly: GCA_964536645.1. Classification (GTDB taxonomy): domain Bacteria; phylum Bacillota; class Clostridia; order Oscillospirales; family Acutalibacteraceae; genus UBA737. Next base: position 6,927 of record CAZHYD010000027.1, on the reverse strand, counting down.
ACCGTTTGCGAATATTCCGACCATCAAAAGCTTGAAGCTCTTATACAAAACAGCGGCGGAAAAATAGAAAATACCGATTTTGCTGATAAGGTTTCTATTTATTACTCCTTGAAAAACGAATTGGCCGATGATTTTTTGCTGAAACTGGTTGAGGTTTTTTCGGCAAGACTTACGGCAGAGGTTGTTGAAAAGAAAATAACCGCTTTTGAAATTTAATTTCAAAAAAATAAAGGAATTTAGAGATTATTGTCTAATATTATATATAAAGGGGTGAAAAGTCTTGAATATACGCGAACAAATTGAGAAGAACGAGGAACGCATACTGTCCGATAAAGCTTGCCTTTCGGCAAAATCAAAGGGCAGGGCGGTTTTTGAAGAAAAGTGTGATTTCAGAACCGATTTTCAGCGCGACCGCGACCGAATTATACATTCTTCGGCGTTTAGAAGATTAAAGCACAAAACACAGGTTTTTCTTTCTCCCGAATCGGACCATTATCGCACAAGACTTACCCATACACTTGAAGTATCGCAAATAGCCCGTACAATAGCAAGGGCGCTCTTTCTTAACGAGGACTTGACCGAAGCCATCGCTTTAGGCCACGACCTAGGTCATACCCCCTTTGGCCACGCAGGCGAAAAGGCAATTAACGATTTGGTTGATTTTGATTTTCGTCACTATGAGCAAAGCGTGCGCGTTTGCAAGCAACTTGGTAAGCAGGGTAAAGGGCTTAATCTTACCTTTGAGGTGCTTAACGGCATTGACCGTCACACCTGTGACGAGTGGGCTGATACACTTGAGGGCAGGGTAGTTCGCTATGCTGATAGAATTGCCTACATAAACCACGATATTGACGATGCGGTTAGCGCGGGCATTATTAAAAACGAAGACCTACCGAAAGATATTGTTGAATGTCTTGGTAATACCAAAAGCAAACGAATTACAACCCTTGTGTCGTCGATAGTATCCAACAGTGATGACGATATTAAGATGGACAAGGCTGTTGAAGAACAGTACAACAAACTGCACGACTTTTTGTTCGGAGCAGTTTACAAAAACCCCGTAGCCAAGTCGGAAGAAAGTAAGGTTTTTGGCTTTATTGAGGCCCTTTTCGGTTATTACACAAAGAATACGGACAAAATGCCCGAACTTTATGTCGAAATTTGTAAAAACGAAGGACCCGAGCGCGCCGTTGCCGACTATATTGCAGGTATGACCGACCATTATGCCGTTAAGGCGTATACCGATATATTTGTTCCGAAATCTTGGTCGCTTTAAAAAAATAAAATTAACGTAAAGGCGGTGGAATAAGTGGCAATACCCGAGGATGTTATAAACGAAATAAAATACCGAAACGAAATTGAAACGACTATCTCACAATACGTAAACCTTAAGCGCAGAGGGAAAAATCTTGTGGGTCTTTGCCCCTTCCACAGCGAAAAAACCCCTTCCTTTACCGTTTATCCCGAATCAGCATCCTTTTATTGTTACGGTTGCGGTGTCGGCGGTGACGTTTTTACCTTTACGGGACTTATGGAAAACCTTGATTATATTGAATCGGTAAAGCTTTTGGCCGAGCGTTCGGGAGTTACACTCCCGCAGGACGGGTACGACGATTCAATGACAAGGCTTAAAAACACGGTTTATGAAATCAACCGCGAAACCGCACGATTTTATCATAATTACCTTATGTCGAACGACGGCAAGTGGGCGCTTGATTACTACTTAAAAAGAGGGTTGACTATTTCAACCATCAAGCATTTCGGACTTGGCGCCGCGCCTGACGGATGGGATAATCTTTTAAATCACTTAAAATCAAAAGGCTTCAGCACCCAAGATATGCTTACCGCAAACGTTATAGGCAAAAGCCAACGCGGCACCTATTACGACCGTTTTAGAAAAAGATATATGTTCCCCATAATTAATATTAGGGGAAATGTTATTGCCTTTAGCGGAAGGGCAGTGCCGGGGGATGAAAAGGCGGGCGGAAAGTACGTTAATACCTCCGATACACCGGTATTTAAAAAGAGTCACAACCTTTTCGGTATAAACTTTGCTAAAAACAATTGTGCCGAAAGAATTATACTGGTTGAAGGAAATATGGACGTTATAACCCTTCATCAAGCAGGGTTTACAAATGCCGTAGCACCGCTGGGCACCTCCTTTACGACCGAGCAGGCGAATTTGATTTCGCGTTACACAAAGGAAATAGTGCTTATGCTTGATGCCGACGCGGCGGGCCAGAAGGCGCTTGTGCGGGCTTCGCAAATGCTTGAAAATTCCGGCATTTCGGTAAGGGTTGTGGTAATACCTGACGGTAAGGACCCTGACGAGTATGTTAAGAAAAACGGACCCGAAAGATTTAAGGCTTTATTAGAGGGCGCCGTAAGCGACATTGAATACAAGTTGCTTACTGCGGCGGCAGACCTTAACACCGCTACCGATGACGGAAGATTAAAATATTTGTCCCGAGCGGCCGAAATTATTGCTGCCGACGATGATGTTATGACAAGGGACATTTACATTGGCCGACTTTGTGAAAAATACGGTGTATCGCGAACGGCGCTTACTTCAAAGGTGGAAGAGCTTCGTCGCAAGAATTACCGATATAAGCAGAAAAAGGAAATTGCCGAAATTGTAAAACCGCGTTTCACAAAAAGTGACATAAATCCCGAACGTCAGCTTTCGCAAAAAGGCACCAACGCCGAGGAAACGCTGATAGCAGTGCTTATGCAGCATCCCGATTACTGCGAAACTGCGGCAGAGCTTTTGCCAAGCGATGAAATGATAACGCGGCTAAACCGACTGATATATGAAATTATTTTGGATACCGCAAGGTCGGGAAGGCAACTTGATATATCCGTCTTTGCAGAAAAGCTTATTCCTGCCGAATTGGGATATCTTGTTTCGTTGCAAAACAGCGAAAAAGCAGTTAATAACGCAAAAACCGTATTAAAAGATTGCATAAAGGTAATATTAGAAGAGAGAATTCGTCTTGATACTGCCGATAATAAGGACCTTGCCGTTGAGGATTGGGCCGAAAATCTTAAAAATATGATAGATAAAAAAACAAAGGGGAACTAATTTGTTATGGCAAACAAAGAAAAGGAATACAATAAGAATACAGACAATATTAAGGAAGATAATTACGATTTCGAAGGTACAAATTCTATTGACGATATAGAAAAAGCCCCCGAAGACGTTGACGGACTTATTTTAGAGCCCGAGACACTTGAACTTGATTTTGACGAAGAACCTACCGAGGACGACCTTAAGCTTGAAGAAATGGACGTCAACAAGCTCGGCGAAGAGGGTCTTAATTTTGATAACCTCCCGCTTGACGATCCGGTTAAAGTGTATCTTCGCGAAATCGGACGCGTGCCGTTGCTTTCTTCTGAAGAAGAAATTGAACTTGCAGTTAAAATTGCCGAGGGTAATGAGTATGCAAAGCAGCGCCTTACCGAAGCCAATCTTCGTCTGGTTGTAAGTATAGCCAAAAAGTACGTCGGCAGAGGTATGTATTTCCTTGACCTTATTCAAGAGGGTAACTTAGGCCTTATTAAAGCGGTTGACAAGTTTGACCATACCAAAGGCTTTAAGTTTTCTACCTATGCTACTTGGTGGATAAGGCAAGCCATAACCCGCGCTATTGCCGATCAGGCAAGAACTATCAGAATTCCCGTTCATATGGTTGAAATCATTAACCGTTTAAAGAAGGCACAAAGTCAGTTGCTACACGAAAACGGCTACGAGCCAAGCGAAGAAATGATAGCAGAAAAGATGGAATTGCCGGTAGAGCGCGTAAGAGAAATTATGCGTGTTGCTCAAGAGCCCGTTTCTATGGAAACCCCCATCGGTCCCGAAGAAGATTCAAGACTTATGGACTTTATTCGCGATGAGGACGCTTTAGCTCCCGACGATGCGGCATTCAAGACCATCACTAACGAGGATATTGACGGTGTACTCAAAACCCTTACTCCCAGGGAGGAATCGGTAATCCGCCTTCGCTTCGGACTTAAGGACGGCAGATGCCACACTCTAGAAGAAGTGGGCACCGAATTTAACGTTACGCGTGAGCGTATCCGTCAGATAGAGGCAAAAGCGCTCAGGAAGTTAAGACACCCCGTTCGCAGTAACAGATTTAAGGATAGATGAGGTAAAAAATGAAAATTTCTTACAGAACAAGCGGCGTTTGCGCAAGAAGCATCACTGCCGAAGTTGAAGACGGTATTGTTAAAAACGTCAAGTTTGAGGGCGGCTGCAACGGCAACACAAAGGGAGTTGCCGCTTTGGCAGAGGGTATGCCCGTAGACGAAGTTATTGCAAGACTTGAAGGCATAAGGTGCGGGTTTAAAAACAGCTCTTGCCCTGCCCAGCTTGCAGAGGCTTTAAAACAAGCAAAGTAATAACCACACACAAAAATCTAATCCGAAAGGGTGATGGATTTGTATTCGGATAACGACATTAAAATAGCCGGTAATAAGCCTTCTCTGGACGTAGAAAGAAATAAAGCTTTGGCTGCCGCCGAAGCAGGTCTTTCAGCCAAGGAAATAAATTCCGCAAAGGCTTGGGGCAGGGACGTTGCGCTTAAGTTTATTGAAGACGCTGCCGATATGGCCGCTATGAACGAGGATAAAGATTTTGACCTTATTATGCAAAGAAGAATGTTGCTTTCTTTTACTGCAACGGTAGGGTTTGAAAGTTTGCCCTCCAGCGATAGTTTGAGCGGTATTGCTCAAAAAAGTTTTCTTGATACGCTAAAAAAAGAAAATGAGGAAATTTATCTTTCTTCGGCAGATACGGGTGCATTTTCTTTTTATTACCTCGCTTTCAGACGAGGCAGCGAAATTGACAGGCGCATGGGCCAAACCTTTGCTATGCTCTGCTCACACGACGGCGACCCCATATTTCAAGAACTGGGCGAAGCGCTTTACTGTTGGTTTTTCTCCTTTGTTGAGGAAAGTGCGAAGCTAAACGGCATAATTTAAAAGTTAATAATAAATTTCCCTTCCTTTTTCATAGAATAGTTTGTAAAGAATATTCTGAAACGGGAAGGGATTTTTTATGCCGATTATTTATTTAAGCCCATCAACCCAAGAATTTAACCCATACGTAAACGGTGGCAACGAAGAACTATATATGAACGCCATAGCCGACGCGATGGAGCCCTATCTTGCGGCGAGCGGAATAAGATTTGTTCGCAACAACCCAGATATGACGGTGGCAAACTCTATTGCGGCATCAAACAGCGGAAACTTTGATTTTCATTTAGCGCTTCATTCAAACGCTTCGGGTGACGGCAGCGGCAACAGACAGGGAAGCGAGGTTTATTATTTTCCCACAAGTGCGGGAGGAAAAAGATTTGCGGATATTGCGGTTAAAAATTTAAAACTGATTTACCCTAATCCCCAGCTTGTAAGAGCAATACCAGTAACTAATCTGGGCGAAGTAAGAAGGGTAAAAGCACCTGCGGCCCTTATTGAGTTTGCTTATCACGACAATGTCGAAGATGCCGATTGGATTAGAAACAATATCGACGCCATTGCCGCAAACGTTGTATATTCGTTGACCGAGTATTTCGGCATACCCTTTAACACCCCGCAAAGAATTTTTACTGCAAGCGTTGCAACACAGGGCTCTAACCTTAACGTGCGGTATAACCCCAGCACAAAGGCGGACGTTATCGGCAAAATACCAAACGGTGCTGAGGTTGTGGTCTATGCGGTACTGCCTGAATGGTTGCTTGTGGGGTATAATGATACGGTGGGATACGTCAGTCGTAGGTATGTGCAATATTAAGAGGATTTTTAATGAAAAATAAAAGAAATTCTTGACAAAGTAAGTGACGATATATATAATGTTCTTTGTGACGATAGAGGTGGAAGTATGATTATTGATCTTAAGAAAATTTTTGTCAATGATAATTCTTCTATGCCTATCGAGTATGCTTTGGATTTAAGCTATCTTGAACATGTGGGCTCATATCCGCTCAAAAAGCCTGCTTGTATCAAGGGTGTGGTTTATAACAAGGCAAGTCTTATAAGGTTTGAAGCTGAAATTTCTTACGATTATGAAGCTTTGTGTGACCGTTGCGGCAGTGACACCGTAAAAAATTACACCGTTACTGTTGAAAAATCGCTGGCCGTAGCTATTGAAGAAGAGGAAAGCGATACGATTCTTGTACTGCCTGATATGAAGCTCGATTTAGACGAGTTTATGTATACCGAGGTGGTATTAAGCCTTCCTACAAAGCACTTGTGCTCGGAAGACTGTAAGGGAATCTGCTATAAATGCGGTAAAAACCTTAATGACGGCAAATGCGACTGTCCTGAAAAGGAAGTGGATCCTCGTCTGGCGGCCCTTGCCGAATTACTTAAATAATAAATGATATATCAACTTAAGGAGGTGCCAAAGAAATGGCAGTACCGAAGAGAAAGACTTCTAAAGCAAGAAGAGATAAGAGAAGAAATAATTTATGGAAGCTTACCGCTCCCACATTAGTAAAGTGCTCATGCGGCGCTTACAAGCGTCCTCATAGACTTTGCCCTGCTTGCGGTCAGTACAATGGTCGTACAGTTGTAGAGGTTAGTGAATAATTGTTTGCACGGGGGAGGAGCAATCCTCCCCTTATTTTTGTTTACTAAAGGAGTGAAAGAAAGATGTCAGTAACGGTAAATTCTGTCACAAAAGGCAGTGCCGCATATAAGGCGGGTCTTCGCGCAGGAGATATTCTTGTTTCGATAGACGGTAATGAGATAATGGACGTGCTTGACTACCGTTTTTATCAGAACAACGATAGGCTGACACTTGAATTCATTAACAAAAAAGGCAAAATAAAGGTAAAAAAGGTAAAGAAAAAGGAATACGAGGAACTGGGTCTTTTGTTTGAAACCTACCTTATGGATAAAAAACATTCCTGCAAAAATAAG
>CAZHYD010000026.1:0-17051 GCA_964536645.1 uncultured Ruminococcus sp. | reverse complement strand
CGCAGTGCCGGTGATGTAAATCTTGCCGATTGCCATAGCCATACCGCCGATACCTGCAATAAGAATTACAGATGCGGTGAAGAGATTCTTGTTCTCCTCAAGGTTAACCTTCTGAATCATCTTAAGACCGCTTACTGCGATGAAGCCGTAAAGGGTGATGCAAACACCGCCCATTACACAGCCTGGGATGGAATCAAGGAAAGCAACAAAGGGAGAAACAAAGGAAATAAGAACTGACATTATAGCGGTTGTGGTAATAGTTGCGACAGAAGCATTCTTGGTAATAGCTACGCAACCAACGGACTCACCGTAGGTGGTGTTGGGGCAGCCGCCGAAGAAGGCGCCGACCATGGAGCCAATGCCATCGCCGAGAAGTGTTCTGTGAAGACCGGGCTCTTCGAGAAGATCTTTTTCAATGATGGAAGAAAGATTCTTGTGGTCAGCAATATGCTCTGCAAATACAACGAAAGCAACGGGCACGTAAGCAACGGCTACAGTTGCAAGATAAGAAGTATTAAAATCTGCAATTCCATTAAATGCATTTAAGAAAGTGAATTCGGGAACTGAAACAAAGGTCTGAAGAGCAACCTTGCCATCAACAAGTAAATTCTTAAATACGCTGAAATCAACAACGATAAGAGAAGCATTGTTAGTTTTAATACCGATAAGAGTGAAAACAATACCTACTGCGTAACCGGCGAGAATACCGATAATAAAGGGAATAAGCTTGGTCATTTTCTTGCCGTAAGTAGAGCAAAGGGTTACCACAACGAGAGTAACCATAGCACAAATAAAGGATACCCAGGCAGAGCTGCTCATTATAAAGGAAGCGTTTTCATCGGTTGCTCCGTAAGAGAAAACGTCATTAATAGCGGCGCCTGCAAGGGAAAGACCGATAAGTGCAACTGTGGGGCCGATAACAACCGGAGGCATAAGCTTGTTAATCCAATTAACGCCTACAAACTTAACCACGATAGCTATAACTACGTAAACAAGGCCTGCGAAAATCGCACCGAGTATAATGCCGAGGAAGCCGAGGGATGCCGATGCTGCGCCTGCGAATGCTGCAGACATAGAACCGATAAATGCAAAGGAAGAACCTAAAAATACGGGGCTGCGGAACTTGGTGAACAACTGATAAACAATTGTACCAATGCCGGCGCCAAAGAGCGCTGCAGAAGCAGTCATTCCGTTACCTACAATAGCAGGAACAGCGATAGTAGCTGCCATAATTGCCAATAATTGCTGAATAGCAAAAATAAGCATTTGCCCGAATTTCGGTTTGTCATGAATGTCGTAAACTAATTTTTTCTCCATAAAGACCCTCCAAAAATTTTTTCAAGATAAATAATTATCTCACAAAAAATATTCTACCATACTTTTTCCTGTTTTTCAAACATTTAATTCATTTTTTCGTCATTTTTCGATAAAAATTTTTAAAAAAATAAAGCCGCCTTTAAAGGCGACTTTATAGGATAATAAAAGCGGTTATTTAATCGTATAAACTTTGGCGTTTTTATCGCAGAAAACCGTTTCAACCGTATTCTCAATATTATCGTCAAAATAAAGAATATCGGGTTCTTTTTCGTGGTTTGCACCGTACTGGCCTATCATTCCCTTATCGTACTGAACATAGGTATTCTCATACATTTTAGGCAGGCTTTCTTCCTTTAAGGCAACAAGATGAAGCATTCTATAAGCGGAACGGTCAAAAATGTTATTATGAATACTGAAATTGCTTGCTGTGTTTACGTAACTCCAACCTTTAATAAGAGCGGGTGTATGTGTGTTGTGACGTTGTTGTCCCCAGCCTTCGCCGCCTGTGTTAAAAATATTTCCGCAAATTTCAATATTTTCCATATAACTGTCACTGCCGTCAACAATATTAAGAAAATACTCAATACCGTAAACGTTTTTTTCAATAAGGTTATCTTTATAAAGAATATTCTTCATAAACATATCCTTACCTTCGGTGGTAAACTGATGTGTTATAGCCGCGTCATAACTTTCGTAAATATAGCAATTCGAAACCTCGTAATCGTCACAACCGCCGTAGATTTCAACACCGTTACCAAAGCGCACAACGGTACCTCTATCCCCCTGCGGATAGTTGGGGTCCTCGCCCGAAAAGTTTTGAATTGTGCCCCCTATCCAACCGATTTCGCAATTTGTAACGTGAAGGCCTTTAACAAAACCGCCTGCCGTTACGGCGTGATGGCCGATATACTTCATACAAATATTGTCTATCCTCACGTTTTCGTTAGAACGCACTGCAAAGCAGGGACGTTTTGTAAGAGCTTCGATAGAATTATAAAGCTCGCCGGGGTTACCCTTATCGCAACGAAGATAAAGGTCGCCCAAGCTTTCCTCATCGACAACGGGTATAGGAAAATTCTTGTTCTTTGAAGGAACGGTTGTAAGCCTATCAACGTAATACCAGAAAATATCAAGGTCGCGCACCATTTCTCGCTTCATATCGAATTCGCGTGTTTCATCCTCGCGGCAGACGAATTTGCCGTTTATATAAGACGGAATAAGCTTTACGGAATGTGCTTCGCCGTGATTAAAAACAAGCGTACCGGGGTCGAGAATTTTTTCATTCAGTTTCCAAATGTTATGCTCGGCATCGAAAAGCGACCAAAGCGCGCCGTCGGCCAAATCTTTATCCCAACCGTAGAATTTAGGCTTTTCGCCCTCGCCGTAAGCGGCGTATGTAACACCGGGGCAGGTTGTTACCTTGCCTCTGAAAAGGTCGCCGCGCTTAAAGCGAACGCCGTCGCCCGCGTTAAGTTTTGCAGAAGAAACCTTTGCAGGTGTTTTCCAAGGGGTTTCAGGTGTTAGACCGTCGTTATTATCGTCACCGTCGGTGCTTACGTAGTAAACCGTGCCTATAATTTCAATATCGTCCTTGGCTTCCAAAATTTTCTTTTTAAGATTTTCTGTAGCCGCGTTAATCTTTGACGAAATTTCTTTTGTTATTATTGCCATAAAGTTTTCCTGCCTTTCGCAAAGCCTAATTTACAAAGTCAATATACCATACCAAACCGCAAGTATCAAGTAATTTAGTTAAATTTTAAAAAATAAGGGGCGTATTTCGCCCCTTACAGCTTTATTTATAAGATTCTGCGAGCTGTTTAAAACGCGGTAGTGCGCGTTCTATCATTTCGGTTTCAACACAGTATGCAAGCCTCACGTAGCCCGCCGCCCCAAAGTCACAGCCGGGGACCAAAAGTATATCAAATTCTTTTGCTTTTTCGCTAAAAGCAAAATCATCCTCTTCAAAAGCTTTTACCAAAAGGTAAAATGCGCCGTCAGGCTCGACAACGGTATAACCCATATTTTGAAGTTCTTTTGTCAACAACTTGCAATTTCTTTCATAAACAGAAATATCCGCCGTAATATCCGAACATTCGGCGCAAACCCGCTGAAAAAGGCTTGGCGCATTGACATAGCCAAGGCTTCTTCCCGCTCCTGCAACCGCGGCATAAACGTTTTCAGCGTCACAAACGGTGCGCGGCACCAAAACGTAACCAAGTCTTTCGCCCGGCAGTGACAGCGACTTTGAAAAAGAATAGCAAACTATTGTATTTTTGTAAATCTCGGGCACCCAAGGCACCTCTTTATCACCGAACACGATTTCGCGATATGGCTCGTCTGAAATAAGGTAAATAGTTTTGCCGTATTCCAGGCTCTTTTTCTGCAGCAAAGCCGAAAGCCTCTCCAAAGTTTCGCGCGAATAAACCACTCCCGACGGGTTATTCGGACTGTTCACAATAACACCTTTGGTATTTTTTGTAATGCACTTTTCCAAAGCTTCAAAATTTATTTGAAAATGCTCTTTGTCGGCTTCGGCAAGACGAAATTTTGCGCCTGCGCTTTCGACAAAAACCTTATATTCCGGAAAATAGGGTGCTATTGCGACAAATTCGTCACCCTCGCAGGTGAGGGCGCCAAAAACACAGCATAGCGCAGCCGCCGCACCGACCGTTACGTAAAACTCGTCGGCGGTATAATCAGTGCCATACCTTTTATTAAGGGAATTTGCAAACCTTTGCCTTACTGTAAAATCGCCCTGTGCGCTTGTATAGCAGTGAATAATATCGGGGTTTTCCTTTAAAATACGAATCGCCGTTTCGTTAACTGTTTCGGGGGGCAAAACGCTGGGATTACCAAGTGAAAAATCGAAAACGTTTTCCTTTCCCACAACAGCGGCACGTTTTTTTCCGTATTCGAAGAGTTCGCGTATAACGCTTCTCTCCTTACCTAAATGAAGCTTATGTTCAGAAACCATCATACGCTTTTATCCTTAAGCTCTGCTTCTACTAAATTGCAGCGTTTTATAACGTCGCGCACGATATTGCCGCCGTCAAGCATAGCTCGACGCACGCGGCTTACGGTTGCGCTGCTGGCACCCGTTTTTTCCAAAATATCAAGATAAAGCATATTCTTTTCAAGACAAACCGCAACGTCAAACCTTTGCTCCATAGCGCGAAGCTCATTCGGGGTGCAAAGGTCCTCAAGAAATGCGCAGCACTCCTCAGGGCTGTCAAGCTTTAATAAGGTTTCAAACAGAGCCATACTGCGCTCTTTTCTGGTTGCACGAGGCATAATATTTCCCCTTTCAAAAATGAAAAATTCCACCTCTAAATATTAACACATTAAAGTGTGATATGCAACGATATTTTTAAAATTATTTTGTAAAATTTTCAAGCTTTTGATTTAAAAATTTAGTTTTTTTCTTGGTAAAAAGGTAAATTAAGCACCAAATCACCGCATAACCCACAATAAAGACCGTTGTGAATATCAAAATCGGCACCGCCTGATGCCTAATCCAACCGTTTATAAGGTAAATTGTAATATAAGTCACGTAAAGGCCCGCGCCGTGAACTAAAATTGCCGAGGCCAAAGGCAGTTTTTCAAGGGTGTATATAGCGTTTAAGCCGCCGACCATAAAGGCAAGTAAGGTTACGGTAAGTATTCCGAGTGTTATTTCGTGCGGGGTAAAATATTCCACCACACCGTTAGCGCCCAAAACGCCGTAAATTATTGCAAGTACAATAGGACCAAAGCCTGCTGCTACAAGCCCCCTTAAGAAAAAGACCGATAAAAATTTTTTCATAAAGATTCAAACCTCCGTTTAATAGCCGCAAAACAGCGGCGAGAAACATATTCCTTGTATCCACATTTAAAATTTGCGTCTACCCCACCGCTGAATGCGGCAGAAAATTCCTTTAAAGCCTTTTCGTTGGCAAGAGAAGATTTATTTATCCTGATAAAATACGCGGGCAAAATTTGTTCCACCTCGTAAAGTCTCTGCTTAATTCGTAAGCGGTTGCCCTTTGAATCTACAGCAAATGTTTTCCCGTTATCGACAGTTACGCACTCAATTTCAGAAAAATCAAGCATTTTAAAATCATCCTCACTGTAAACTGCGATTTTGGTAGGCTTTGCATAGCCCGTTACAAGCCTTTCAATTTTATCGGTAAGCTCACTCGGGTTATGGACAACCGCCGTTACCTGCTCTTCTTTTGTTTTGTCAACTATAAGCCTAAACTTCATAACCTCACCTCCTGTTATAACGATTATACAAGTAAAAAGAGCAAAATGTTGTTTTTTAAGCCAAACGGCAAAAATTTGCATATAATCGGTATTTAAAATAAAATTAACCCCTATGCCGCCTGGCATAAGGGTTATAATATCATTTATTTTGCCAATTCATACATAGCCGCGGCGATTATCTTTGCGTTTTTAACAAGATTATCGACCGTTATGTATTCGTCACTTTGGTGCTCTCGCGCCTCGTCACCCGGAAAAACGGGACCAAAAGCCAAAATGTTAGGCATACTCTTGGCATAGGTTCCCCCGCCGATACATTTAGGCTTGCCTTTAATACCTGTTTCGCTCTCATAAACCTTTAAAAGCGATTTAACAAGCAAGCTGTCTTCGGCAAAATAAAGCTTGTCACTGTGAACCTCGTTATCGAGTGTAAATCCTGCATCGCTAAACAGCTTATTAAAAGCAGGCGCACAGTCATCATACGAAAAGGTGACGGGATAGCGGTAATTTATCTCGACCGTAAGTTTAGTGTCATTTGCTTTAATGGTGCCCAAATTGAGCGAAAGCATACCCGAAACCTCGTCACAAAGGTCGATGCCTGCCGCCTTACCGCAGGTATCACAGCCGACTTTTTGATAAAGGAAGGTAAGTGCTTTTTTAAGCTCGTCACAAAGGGGCAACTTGCTAATAGCGCCAAGCAAGCGGCCGATGGCGTTTTCACCCATTTCGGGCATACTGCCGTGGGCGCTTGTGCCGAAAGCCTCAACCTTGAAGCCATTTTCGGTTGCGGTAAACTGCACCTTATCGATATTGGTTTTAATTATGCTGTCAGCCGTTTCGGTTGTGCAGGAAAATTCTGCCACGGCGTAATTCGGAACAACGTTTGCCGCAGTGCCGCCCCTTACCGAAAGCAATTTTAAAGCGGCGTTTTGTGTATAGCTTTTGGAAAAGGCCGAAATGAGTATTCCTTTTTCACCGTTTATTACGGGGTACTCACCGTCGGGCGTAAAGCCCATCAAAGGCACCTCACCACCGTGTGATAGATAATATTCCACGTCACCTGAGCCCGTTTCTTCGTTACAGCCAAACAAAACTCTTACTCTGCGACTAATGGGAAGTCCCGCGTCGCGTAAAGCCGCCAGGGCATAAAGCGAAGCTATTGCAGGGCCCTTGTCGTCGGTAGTTCCCCTGCCCCATATCTTGCCTTCGCTGATTTCGGCACCGTAAGGCTCATAAGTCCAGCCTTCACCCTCAGGCACAACGTCTAAATGGGCTAAAACGGCAACCATTTCGTCACCCTCGCCATACTCACACCAACCCATATGATTATCAACGTTGCAGGTTTTAAAGCCCAACGCTTTTGCGGTTTTAAGGGCGTGAATCAGAGCTTTTTTAACCTCGGCACCATAGGGCGCGTCGGGCAAAGTATCCCCTCTGACACTTGCAATACGGAGATTTTCCTGCAAGCTTTTTATCAGTTGGTCCTTTTTTGCAAGAACCGCATCATTTAAATTCATACTTTAAACCTTCTTTAAATCACAGAAATTATAAATACAACAAGAATTATAATAGGCAAAACGTAGGTGAGATACGGCCTTAACCATTTAGCAAGCTTCATTCCCTTGCCTGCATTAACCTCGGCAAAGTATTTATCCCAGCCCCAACCGTAACGGCAGGTGCAGAAAAGAACGTAGCCAATACTACCTATAGGCAGGAGTATATTTGATACCGCAAAATCCTCAAGGTCCATAATGCCAGGTCCGAAAATAGAAACTTTAGAAAGCAGTGAGAAGCCTAAAATGCAAGGAAGTGAAAGTACCGTAAGCAAAACAATGTTTATAATTGCTATTTTAAGGCGACCAAGCTTTGTAAGCTCAAGCCAAAAGGAAACTATATTTTCAAATACGGCAATAACCGTTGAGAGTGCGGCAAAGGCCATAAACACGAAGAAAAGTGATCCAATAATGCGGCCGCCCGTCATCGAGTTGAAAATACTTGAAAGTGTTGTGAACAAAAATCTTGCACTTACGTTTGAAGCATCCGCCGTAATGCCGCCGTTGTATGTAAAGCAGGCTGGGAAAATAATAAGTCCCGAAATAATTGCAACCGCTGTATCAAGGCTGAGAATTGTAAGCGCCTCGCCCGGAAGACTTCTTTCCTTGCCGATGTAACTGCCAAAAACCGCTATTGAGCCTATGCCCACACTGAGTGTAAAGAAGGACTGCCCCATAGCCGCGCTGACTACTGTGCCAAAACCGTATTTTTTGATAGCGCTAATATCGGGTATAAGATAAAATTTAAGTCCTTCTGCGGCGTTTTGAAGCGTGCAGCAGTAAACCGCAAGCCCCGCCATAAGCGCAAAGAGTGCTACCATCATCACCTTGGTTACCCTTTCAACGCCCTTTTGCAGTCCTAAAGAGCAAACCGCAAAGCAGGTAAAGATTACCGCAAAGGTAGCAACAGTTAAAAGCCAAGGTTTGCTTATAATTTCGCCAAACAGGTTGCCTAACTCTTCAGAGGTTTTATACTCTAAAATCGAGCCGTTTAAATACTTGAAAAAATATATAAGCATCCAACCCGAAATGGTGGTATAAAACATCATCAGCAAATAATTGCCCGAAATACCAAGATATTTAAGCCAATGCCATTTATGCCCCTTTTTCTCAAGCACGTCAAAGGAGGATGCTATGCTTCGCTGGCTGGCTCTGCCTACAGCCAATTCCATTGTCATAATGGGAAATCCCAGCAAAAGTAAGAATACAATATACATCAGCACGAACAGTGCGCCGCCGTAAGAGCCTGTCATTATCGGGAAACGGTAAACGTTTCCAAGCCCTATCGCACAGCCTGCAGATATGAGTATAAAACCCAGCCGCGACGAAAATTTTTCTCTTGTTTGCATTTATAAATCTCCTAAACCCATAATTGAATTTATTATACAACAACTCTAGACTTTATTCAAGCAATTATGCGAGTTTCTTCTGCCAAAACAGAGCAAAAAAAATAGCCGAAAGGTTTTTACACCTTTCGGCTACTAATGCCTTACCTATTCATAAAAGTAAGGGATTTTTCGATTTTTAACTACCGATTATTCAGCGATGTTGGAATAGTACTTCTTGAGTACTTCAACAGCCTTAGCGCAGTTATCTTCGATAGATTCTTCAGATACATCGTAATAACCAACGTAATCGTCGCTGTCGCCGGCGTTCTTGTAGAATTCAGAACCGTCAGCGTCGGTCATACCCATAGCAACGAAAGAAGAAGCAGGCAACTGACCGCCCTGTGCGATATCGTTTACAATATAGTTACGGTCGAAGAGAAGAGCAATAGCGTTTCTGATTTCCTGCTGAGCTTCTTCCTTTTCAACGCCTGTAAGGCTGCTGCCGGGAAGGAGGTCTTCGTTAATGTTCCAGCATACATAGTATGTACCGATCTGACCAGCGATTACGAATTCATCAGCATATTCGGTCTTAAGGGTAGCAATTTCGTTTGTGGGAACATCGTCGATGAGGAGCCAAGAACCGTTCTTGAAGTTAGAAAGCATATTGTTGGCATCGTCAGAGAGGAACATCTTGATTTCGCCCATCTTAACATTTGCAGCGTCAAAGTAGTTAGCGTTCTTTGTAAGTGTGATTACACTGTTGTGCTCCCAAGAAGAGATGGTATAAGCACCGTTGCAGATGTATGTAGAAGGACTGGTTGCCCAAGATTCGTTGTCATAAGCAGAAGAATGTACGGGGAAATAGGTCGGGAATGCAAGGAGTTCATCCCAGTAAGAAATAGCATTTTCAATAGTTACAGTGATGGTACGTGCAGCATCATCAGCAACAGCATTGAGCTTAGCATCGGGATTCTTAACAGTTTCATCGTCGTTGAGTTCCTGCATTTCAGCATAACCGTCAACGATTTCGAACATGTAACCATAGTCGGCACCGAGTTCAGCAGAAGCTGCGCGGTTCCAAGCGTTTACAAAGTCGGAAGCTGTAACGGTGTCGCCGTTGGACCACTTCATACCTTCACGGATAGTGTAGGTGTAAGTAACGGTACCGTCATCGTTAAGAACGCCTTCGGTGAGTTCTTCAGCAGCGTCAGCAACGATAACGAGGTTGCCGTTTTCATCCTGAGACCACTTAGCAAGACCTGAGAAGAGGTGAGCTATCATAGTAGCACCGTCAACTGCACTGTTGAGTGCGGGGTCTAAGGTCTGGGGCTCAGAAGCAAGAGATACAGAGATAGAATCTGTGTTGCCTGCAACGTCAACGTTCATGAAATACTTGTAGCCGAGGGGGTTAGAGAAGAAGCCGTTTACTGAATCATCGATCATATAAAGGTCGGTGTAGTAGTAAAGGGGAACTATACAACCGGTTTCCATAAGCATATCTTCTGCAAGGTGCATCATTGCATAACGATTTTCACTGTCGGTGCAGCTCTTAATTCTAGAGATAAGCACGTCGTAAGTTTCTGCCCATGTACCGTCAACTACCTTGTCTTCATAACCGTAAGCAGTGAGATCAAGGTCGTACATCTTAAGGTTGGCGTGGTCGCCCTTACCAAACTGTACGTCATTGTTACCGGAGTTAGATGTCCACATATCGAGGAAGCAGATAGGATCGTTGTAGTCAGCGAGCCAACCGTTTCTTGCGACGGAGTATTCACCATTCTTACGTGTCTCAAGGAATGTAGCCCATTCCTGATTTTCAAGGTTCATTGTGATGCCTGCAGCCTGAAGAGCGCTCTGGAGGTATTCACCGATAGCCTTGTGACCTTCACTTGTGTTGTAAAGATATGTGAGGGTAGGTGTAGTTACTGTTTCAGCTTTGCCGCAAGAAGCGAGAGGAAGCATCATAGCAACTACGAGAAGGATCGCGAGAATTTTTTTCATTGTTTTTCTTCCTTTCTGAATAAAAAATAATTTATATATGTGTGCTTTAGGGATGCACGCCCTAGAGCACAAAAATATAACAAATTTAAGCCGTTATCAGTTGATTTCTTCAACTCTATGGCAAGCCACAAAATGTCCCTTCGTGATTTCACGGAATTCGGGAACTTCCTCAGCACAGCGGTCACAAGCGTATGCGCAACGTGTGCGGAAGGGGCAGCCCGAAGGCGCATTAAGAGGAGAAGGAATATCGCCTGCAAGGTTTATGCGCTTGTTTGCCCTTGCTATCTTAGGGTCGGGCATAGGCACGGCCGACATAAGAGCCTTGGAATAGGGGTGAAGCGGATGCTCGTAAATTTCGGCAGCGTCGGTAAGTTCAACCATTTTGCCGAGATACATAACCGCAATTCTGTTACTGATATGGCGTACAACAAGAAGGTCGTGGGCAATAAACAAATATGTGAGCCCCATTTTTTCCTGAAATTCGCCAAACATATTGATAACCTGTGCCTGAATAGAAACGTCAAGCGCGGAAACGGGCTCGTCACAAACAATAAACTCGGGATTAACTGCGAGAGAACGCGCAATACCGATTCTTTGACGCTGGCCGCCCGAAAATTCGTGAGCATAGCGCGAAGCGTGTTCACTGTTAAGTCCCACGCGTTCCATAAGGTCTAAAACCTTTTCGCGACGCTCGGCATCGTCCTTATACATCTTGTGAATATCAAGCGGTTCTGCAATAATGTCAGACACGGTCATTCTGGGGTTAAGGGATGAATAAGGGTCCTGAAACACCATTGTAGCCTTTTTGCGAAATTCCCTAATATCAGCCTTTGTTACAATGGGATTACCGTCATAAATAACCTCACCCGAGGTGGGTTTGTAAAGGTGAAGCAAGGTTCGGCCGACAGTGGTCTTACCGCAACCCGATTCACCAACAAGGCCGAGGGTTTCACCCTTGTTGATAGTAAAAGAAACGTCATCAACAGCCTTAAGCGGCTTGGAGGAAAACATACCTGTGTTTATATCAAAGTACTTTTTGAGATTTTTAACCTCTACAAGAGGAGCATTCTTTTGATTATCACTCATTTACGGGCCCCTCCCCTTCTTTGTTTTCATTATAAAGCGCTTCTATGCTGCCGTCTTCAACGCCGGCTTTAACGTTCATCCAGCAGGCAGACATATGGTCTTCGTTAATTACCATTCTATCAACCTTTTGTCTGATACATACCTTCATGGCCGCATCGCAACGGGGTGCAAAGGGACAGCCCGAAGGCATATTAAGCAGGTCGATAGGTGTACCCGTTATAGGCTGTAGCTTCTGACCGAAGGTGGTTGTAGTAGGAATAGAACGCATAAGTCCCTTCGTGTATTCGTGGCGGGGGTTGTAGAAGATTTCTTCGGCCGTTCCCTGCTCGCAAATTGAACCTGCGTACATTACGATAACCTCATCGCACATCTGGGCAACAACGCCAAGGTCATGGGTTATCATAATAATAGCCATTCCGAGTTCGCGCTGGAGTGAGGACATAAGGTCCAAAATCTGAGCCTGAATGGTTACGTCAAGCGCTGTTGTAGGTTCGTCTGCGATGAGAATATCAGGCTCGCAGGCAAGTGCCATAGCAATAACTACACGCTGACGCATACCGCCTGAAAGCTCGTGAGGATACTGCTTCATTCGCTTTTCGGGTTCATTTATATTTACAAGTCGCAGCATTTCAACCGCTCTTTCGCGAGCTTCTTTCTTGTTTCTGCTTGTGTGAAGCAAAATTGCTTCCATTATCTGATGACCGATAGTATGGGTCGGGTTAAGAGAAGTCATCGGGTCTTGGAATATAATAGATATTCTGTTACCTCTGACCTTTCGCATGGTCTTTTCGCTTGCACCGACAAGCTCCTCGCCGTCAAACTTGATAGAGCCGCCGACAATTTTACCTGTAGAAGCAAGTATTTGCATTATTGAGTATGCCGTTACCGATTTACCGGAACCCGACTCACCAACAATGCCGAGAACCTTACCTCTTTCAAGACGGAAGGAAATACCGTTTACGGCCTTAACCTCGCCTGCATCAGTAAAGAAAGAAGTACGAAGGTCATTTACTTCAAGTAATGCCATAATATTGACCGCGCCCAAAAGGGCTTTCCTTTCTTTTGACTTAGGCTGCGAGTATAACCCTTTACGGTTTTGCTCGCCGCCTGTACCGTCCTGCTTGCGATTTTGCAGGGCTGAAACCTTACAAGTAATACGACAAGAAAAGACGGAACTATATTTTTTGCTGAGTGTAGGGGATTTAACCCCTGTCAGCCTAGCTGTTAAGTTTGGGATCGAATGCGTCACGAAGTCCGTCGCCGAGGAGGTTAAGTGACAAAACGATAAGTGAAATAACAATTGCAGGAATAATCAATCTGTAAGGATATGAGTTTATTCCGTTCAACGCATCCGATGCAAGAGAGCCAAGGGACGGCATAGGTGCGTTAACACCGAGTCCTAAGAAGGAAAGATAGCTCTCTGTAAATATTGCGCTGGGGATTTGAAGAGCTGTTGAAATAATTATAACGCTAATGCAGTTAGGCATAAGGTGTTTAAAGATTACACGCTTACCGCCGGCACCCGCGGCCTGTGCCGCAAGTACGTATTCCTGCTCTCTGAGAGAAAGTATCTGACCGCGGATAAGACGCGCCATTGATACCCAATAGAGAACGCCGAAAACTATGAACAAGCTTATAATGTTGGCACCTATTTTTTCAAGAATGGTGCCTTGAATAATCTGGTCAAGCGAGGTCTGCTTAAGGGCAGAAGCCAACAAGATTATAAGCAACATATCTGGCAAAGAGTAGATAATATCAACTATACGCATTATGATAAGGTCGACTTTGCCGCCGCAGTAACCCGATATGGAACCAACCGTCATACCGATTAAAAGCACGATAATACTTGCAAAGAAACCAACGGCAAGCGAAATACGCGCGCCGTATACAATACGGATAAAGTAATCTCTTCCCTGAGAGTCGGTACCGAAAATATGGGGGAATATTTTTTCACCCTCAGCAATACGTTCAAGCTCGGTTGTGCCGTATTCAAAGGGAGCCAAGTTATTATAGGAAGCATCAACCGGTCTGCCCAACTTTACGCCAAGCATTTGGTCGTAAGAATAGGGTACGAAAAACGGAATAAAGATACAACCTAAAACAACAAGCACAACGATAATAAGGCTTACAAGGGCTACCTTATTTTTAACAAATCTTTTAACGCCGTCGCGAAAGAAGGTGGAAGAAGGGCGCATCTGCACCATATATTCCTT
Organism: uncultured Ruminococcus sp.; assembly: GCA_964536645.1. Taxonomy (GTDB): domain Bacteria; phylum Bacillota; class Clostridia; order Oscillospirales; family Acutalibacteraceae; genus UBA737. The sequence continues at coordinate 3,314 of CAZHYD010000026.1, read as the reverse complement.
TTCCTGCGCGGTGGCCGGTATAAAAGCATCTAAATCAAGATGCATACTGAAAAGTTTCTTTTTCATTTTTGGATTATCCTTTCTATACTGTAACAAGACTATTCCAAAGTAATACGCGGGTCTATCACCTTATAAAGAATATCACTGATAAGGTTCATCACTACTATAAGGATAGCAAGCACAATGGTTGTACCCATAATCAGAGTATAGTCTCGGTTGATGATACTGCTTACGAAAGAACGTCCTATACCGGGAACGGCGAAAATCTGCTCAACAACGAGTGAGCCTGTTACAATATAGGCAAGCATAGGTCCAAAGTAAGTTACAACGGGTATCAAAGCATTTTTAAGCGCGTGGCCGAAAATTATTTTCGAGCCCGAAACGCCCTTTGCCTTTGCGGTTCTTATATAATCCTGTCCCAAAACGTCAAGCATAGAAGAACGGGTAAGTCGCGTTATGTTTGCCATCGGCGAAAGCGAAAGGGTTATTATCGGTAAGACCAAACCGCCCGCTTCTGCACCGTTTGCGGGGAATAAATGGAACTGCACCGTAAACAACAGCAGCATAAAGGTGCCCATAATAAAGGATGGCATTGATACAAAGGCGGTTGTTATTACCATTATAACGCGGTCAATAAACTTGTTTCTGCGAAGGGCCGCAACAGAACCTAAAACCACACCGCTTACAAGAGCAATAGCGGCAGCCGCAAGGCCGAGCTTTGCAGAGGTTTTCATACCGTCGCCGATAATGTCAATAACCTCGCGTCCTCTCTGCTTAATAGAGGGGCCGAAATCAAACTTTGTAACGATATCCTTAAGATAGGTTGTGTACTGCTGGAAAAGAGGTTTATCCAAACCGTACTTAGCCTCAAGCGCGGCCTTGGCAGATTCGGAAATTGCCTTCTCGCCAAGGAAGGGTCCGCCCGGAACTGCGTGCATTACGAAAAACGTAATTGTGATAACTATCCACACAGTAAGTAATGCCAAACCTACCCTCTTTAGTACATAACGTAAAGTTTTAGTGTCCATTATCTATACCTTTCACTTTCTTTTGAGAAAACTTACCTATACTTTAAATGTATAAATCTACAGTTGTCCTGTAATAATGATTTATTTTACCACAAGAATGGGCATATTTCAAGATAAAATTCAATACTTTATTACATAAAAGTAATAAAATATTTGAAATTCTAGATAATTTTTGCAAATTTTAAGGATTTATTTATCTTTAACCCGAAGTCGTTAATTGCTCAAAAAATCAGAAAGGCATCTGCAAAACAGATACCTTTCTACTTAAAATTATTTTTATTGATAAAAATTTAAGAAATTACATATACGGTTGATGCACTTATAGGTGTATTAACAGCCTGCGCAGGTCGTTCATCAAATTTAACAGTTCTGATCCCTAAAAAACTTAAAAGAACAGATATAATTGTTAAAACAAGAACCACAGCGGCTATAACAGCGGCTATCACTCCTGCGTTTGTTTTAGAAGCAACCTTTTTGCCGGATTCAAATTTTCTGATTCCCAAAATGCACTGTTTTATAAGCGCTTCTTCCTGCTCGGAAAGCAGTTCGCCCGAAGCACTAAGCAGGTCACCGTAAAATACCGCTTCCTTCAGCATTTCACAGTCGGCATTTGCAGCAAGGCCGACACCTGCGCAGTAATTCATACGGTTTCTGATAGCCTTTATCTGACCTTGTGCAGCCGCCTTAGCCAAAAGCTCGTTTTTATAATTTTCGTCAAGCTCGTGAGTAAGGGCATACAGGCATATCGCAGGCGCATAGCCCGCTTCGGCAGAAGCTTTAAGCATTTGTGAAAACGGCTCTGCGGTGTAATCTTCGTTTGCGTATTTAATTACATACAAATACTGAGCCGAGCGCAAACCGTTATCAGCCAAGTTACGTAAGGTCGCCTCGTCGGTAGTGTCGTTTATGCCTGCCTTTAAGCCTTCCATTTCGAACTCGGTATTAGTATTCTTATTTGCAGAAACGGTGTTTTGCACCTTGTTGTGATATTCGCTCTGCTCCATAAGAGCCTTGTCGGTATGCTCGTGGTCGATGGTGTTTTCGGCTTCTAATCTAAGTTTTTTAACCGGTACAAACAAGCCGAAAATACCGAAGGTTACGGTTGTCAGAATACCCCACAAGAGATATTTAACGAAAAAGTTTCCAACCGTGCCGACAAAGCTAAGCCTTCTCGAATCAACAACGGTATGCTTTCTTTCCCATCTTAACTTTATAATATTGGACCAAGCAATACCAACTAACGGCACCGCCACCACTAAGGAAGCTAAAATATTTGTGCCGATAAAGCCCAGAATGCCGCCGTCGAAGTAGCTGTTATTGTCCTCCTCGCCGACAAAATGCGTATGCTTTGCAACCCATTTTTTAATTTCGAGAGCCATCCAGATTCCGTAAATACCAAAGGTAATTATGCTTAAAAAGCTCCAAAGCAAAAACTTACCTATAAGTTGAGTGCCCGTACCGTCAAAATACTGACGTTTGCCGCAAACAACGGTATGGCTTGCCTTCCATTTCTGCAAAAGACAGCACATCCACGGGTAAGCAATACCAAAAGTAATGCTTGTAACAAAACCAACCAAAATGTTGTAGCCTACGTAGGCGAAATAGCCGCCGTCGAAATAAGAGCCGTCTTTTGTTTCGGCAGGGTCGCTTTTTTTCTTCGAACTTGAGAATATAAGGGCAATAACCACTCCGATAATTGCAATTATTGCTACTGCTAAAAGGATAATTAATAACGTTGCCGCAATTGTCATATAAAATCCCCCTAAAATTTTTAATGATTTTATCATATTTTGTCAAAAAATGCAATATTTATATAAAACATAAAAAATCCCAAGTTATTCAACTTGGGATTTATAGTATTAAGCTTAAAGTCCAACCTCTTAAAAACCGTGGTCGGTAAGAATCTATTTGGATTTGAAGCCTGATTCGGCAATATCACCGCAGAAATTATATGCTTGTGTTAAATTGGGGACAAGTTTAGCCTCCCTTGCCCTAAAGGGAGGGGGACCAACCGTTAGGTTGGTGGAGGGATTCCTTAACAAACAAATCAATATACTCACAAACTCCTCTAAAGTTTCTATTGACTTCATTATTCGGTATTCTTATTACTGTCAAGTTTCTATCTTCTATTATTTGTGTTCTAATTCTATCTTTCAGTAATCCTTTTTCCTCATAATGCTGTGAACCGTCGAGCTCAATTATAAGTCTTGCTTCATGACAATAGAAATCGACAATATAATTATCTATAACTTTTTGCCTTAAAAATCTAATAGGATATGAGCGCAA
>CAZHYD010000025.1:0-17352 GCA_964536645.1 uncultured Ruminococcus sp. | reverse complement strand
CCGAGCTTGGTGCTACGACCTCGATTTTCCCGTCTGATGAAATTACGAAAGCTTTCCTTGAGGCCGAGGGCAGAGGCGAGGATTATATCGAGCTTTCAAGCGACCCCGATGCTGTTTATGATAGGGTAATTGATATAAATCTTTGCGAACTTAAACCTTTAATTGCTTGTCCCCATAGCCCTGATAACGTTGTTACAGTTGAATCGCTTAAGGGCACAAAGGTAGACCAGGTTTGTATCGGTTCTTGCACAAACTCTTCACTTCTTGATATGCTTAAGGTTGCGGCACTGCTTAAGGGTAAGGTTATAGACCCAATGGTTAGCCTTTCGATTTCGCCCGGCTCAAAACAGGTGCTCAAAATGCTTGCTGACTGCGGCGCTTTGACTGATATTTTGGCAAGCGGCGCGCGTCTGCTTGAATGTGCTTGCGGACCTTGTATCGGAATGGGCTTCTCACCCAATTCCGCGGGTGTTTCCTTGCGTACGTTTAACCGAAATTTTGAAGGTAGAAGCGGTACGGCTGACGGTCAGGTTTATCTTGTATCTCCCGAAACTGCTGTTGCGGCAGCACTTACGGGTGAAATCACCGACCCGAGACTTTTGGGCCAGATGCCTGAAATCGTAATGCCTAAGGCTTTTTTAATAGACGATACGGCTGTTATTGAGCCCGCCACACCCGAAGAAGCCGAAAAATTAACCGTACTCAGAGGTCCGAATATCAAGCCTTTCCCGACTGAAATTCCCCAGACGGACACCCTTACGGCAGAGGTTGCTTTGAAGGTTGGCGACAATATTACCACCGACCACATTATGCCTGCAGGCGCTAAAATTTTGCCTTACCGTTCGAATATTCCGCACCTATCGCAGTTCTGCTTCGGTGTTTGCGATACTTCTTTCCCTGAAAGAGCAAAGGCGCTCGGCAAGAGCGTTATTGTCGGCGGCAGTAACTACGGTCAGGGCTCATCCCGTGAACACGCGGCGCTTGTTCCTATGTATTTAGGGGTTCGCGCGGTTATCACAAAGAGCTTTGCCAGAATTCACGTCGCAAATCTTATCAACGCAGGTATTATGCCACTGACCTTTAAAAATCCCGACGATTACGATAAGCTTTCGCAGGGCGATACACTTACTTTAACCAAGGTTTTCGACGGTATGGACAAGGGCGAAATTATACTTAAAAATGAAACCACCGGCGAAGAATTTACACTTTTGACCTCCTTTACAGAGCGTCAAAAGGCAATTCTCAAAGCGGGCGGATTACTATCTTATACAAAGGCAGGTAAATAATTATGGAAAACTATGTAAACTCGGCTGTTGAACAGTTTCGCGCAATTTTAGAGGAGCAGATAGCCCGTCAGCGCAGAATGGAGCAGGATAAGCGCTACACCGATTATGAAAAGCTTGATAAAATCATTATAGGCATCTGCGGCGGCGACGGTATTGGACCTATTATTTCGGCTGAATCAGAAAGGCTTTTGCAGTTTATTTTGAAGGATGAAATTGCCGCAGGTAAAATTGAACTTCGCACTATTGAAGGTCTTACCATTGAGAACAGAATTGCGCATAACAAAGCCATTCCCGACGATGTTCTTGCAGAAATCAAGGCTTGTAACGTTGTCCTTAAGGCGCCTACAACTACCCTTAAGGGCGGCACACTTGAAAGTGCAAACGTTGCTATGAGAAGGGAACTTGACCTTTATGCTAACGTTCGTCCCGTAGCTGTACCCGAAGACAATATTGACTGGACCTTCTTCCGTGAAAACACCGAAGGTGAGTACGTTTTAGGCTCGCGCGGTGTTGAAATTCCCGATACGCTGGCATTCGACTTTAAGGTTACTACTAACGAGGGTACAAAGCGAATTGCACGCGCTGCATTTGAATATGCAAGGAAAAACGGCAAGACAAACGTAGCCATTGTTACAAAGGCTAACATTATGAAAAAGACCGACGGCAAATTCTCCGAACTTTGCCATGAAGTTGCAAAGGATTATCCCGAAATTACCGCAGAAGACTGGTATATTGACATTATGACCGCCAACCTCGTTAACCCGAGAGTACGCTCAAAGTTCCAGGTATTTGTTCTGCCCAACCTTTACGGTGATATTATTACCGACGAAGCAGCACAGCTTCAGGGCGGCGTGGGCACGGCAGGAAGTGCAAACCTTGGCGACGTTTATGCTATGTTTGAAGCTATTCACGGCTCGGCTCCTCGTATGATGGAGGAGGGCAGAGGCAAGTACGCTAACCCCACAAGTATGTTCAAGGCTACAGAAATGTTGCTGCGCCACATTGGCTACACCGAAAAGGCAGACAAGCTTGATAAGGCACTTCATATCTGCACCGAGGTTGAGCCGAAGTACGTAATTACCGGCAGAAGCGACGGTGCGACCTGCAGTGAATTTGGCGATTATTTAATGGCAACTATCGAAAAACTTTAATATTTTTAATTTAAACAAGGGTTCTTTTTGAGAACTCTTGTTTTTTTATGCCAATCACTAAAAATAAGATTGAAAAATATTGCTAAAAGTGGTACAATAAACTGTAATATTATAATTTAAAGGGGTGAGTAAAATGGGGCTTAAAAAGTGGAATTTTTCAAAGTACGATAAGGAGCTTGCAAAGGCTTTAAGTGCAGAGTGCGACGTTGACCCTATTGTTGCGCTTATTGCTTCTTCACGCGGTTATTCAGACCCTACCGAACTTGAGCAGTTTATTTTAGATGAGCCGTATTTTACCGACCCTAAAGAAATGGCAGATATTATGCTTGCCGCAGAAATTGTAAATGCCGCTATTGAAAACGGTGAAAAAATAGCCGTTTTCGGTGATTATGACTGTGACGGCGTAACTGCTACCGCTATTATTTATACTTATCTCAAGCACCGCGGCGCAGACTGTTGTTATTACATTCCCAACCGTTTTGACGAAGGGTACGGTATGAACTGCCAAGCCATTGAAAAATTGGCGGGTGACGGCGTAAAGCTAATTTTAACCGTTGATAACGGCATTGTTTGCTTCGCGGAGGTGGCCCTTGCCAAGAAACTGGGGATGACGGTTGTTATCACCGACCACCATCTGCCAACTGAAAGTTTACCCGAAGCCGACGCTGTTGTTGACCCCCACCGTGCAGACTGCCCAAGCGAATTTAAAGCGGTTTGCGGCGCCGAGGTTGCCTTTAGACTTTTGTGCGTGATAGAAAATAAAGAGCCCGAGGAGTTGATTTTGGAGTATGCAGACATTTTGTCGGTTGCAATAATCGCCGACGTAATGCCACTTACCCTTGAAAACAGGAGTATTGTGAAATGCGGCATAGATAAACTTAGAAATAACGCAAGTATCGGTCTTGCGGCACTTTTAAACGTTGCAGGTGTTAAAATTGACAGTGTTGATGCAACTAAAGTTGCTTTTGGCATTTGCCCGCGAATAAATGCAGCTGGCCGTATGGGAGATGCTTCGCGCGCGGTAGAACTGCTTTGCGAAGAAAATATGTTTAAAGCGCTCGAAATCGCAACACAACTCGACACCGAAAATACTATACGTCAGGAGACTGAAAAGAAAATTTACGAAGAAGCGGTTAAAATTATCGAAACTAAGGGATATTGCTACAACCGCGTAATAGTTGTTGCGGGCGAAGGTTGGCATCACGGTGTGGCAGGCATTGCGGCTTCGCGTATTGCCGAGCGATATGGTGCGCCTGTTATTCTTCTTTCGCACGACGGTGTTACTGCCTGCGGTTCGGGCAGAAGTATTGAGGGCTTTTCGTTATATAATGCTATTGATTCTTGCAGAGATTTAATGATAAAATTCGGCGGACATGACCAAGCGGCAGGTGTTACTTTAGCGGTAGAGGATATAGACCTATTTCGCAAGCGTATTAACGATTATGCCTTAAAACAGGAATTCGTGGCGCCAAGTATTAATATTGACTGTAAACTTAATCCTGCAGCGCTATCTTTGGACCTTTGCTTTGCGTTAAAAGCGCTTGAGCCATACGGCGCAGGAAATCCGCAACCGCTTTTTGCCATAACCGACTGCATACTTGAGCGAATTACCGCTATAGGTCAGGGCAAGCATTTAAAGCTTTTGTTTAAAAAGGGTGACAACTGTTTTCAAGCCTTGCTTTTCGGTGTTACACCCCAAAACTTTTGCTTTAATTTGGGGGATAAACTCGATTTAGCAGTTGTAGTTGAAGCAAATTTATTTAAAGAGGAATACAGTTTAAGTATTCAAATAAAGGCTATAAGACCCTCCGGCATTAAGGAGGACGAGGTATTTTACAGTATAAAATGCCTTAACGACTATTTTTCGGGCTACACTTCGGATATTTCTGCCCTTTTGCCCACCAGAGAAGAAGTGGGTAGAGTATATAAGGCTATTTCCCAAGGCGATTTTTCTTTAGAAAAAATTAAATATGCATTTATAAATTCACTTGGTTATGCTAAAACCGTAATTTCACTTAAAACCCTTGAGGAAACGGGTTTAGTATATCTTGACAGAAGCGGAATTTACAGACTTAATAACACAGTAGGTAAAACAAGTCTTGAAAATTCGCCGGTGTTTAAAAAACTTTTGGAAAGGAGCGGTAAAAATGACTGAGGCTCAATATAAGGATTATCTTGAACTTGAACAGGCAATGAAAGATTTTGGCGGCACTTATAATTTTGACTTGGTTAAAAAAGCCTTTGAGCTTTGCGTTACCGCTCACGAAGGACAAAAAAGGCAAAGCGCTGAGGATTACTATATCCACCCTGTTAACGTTGCTAAAATTATCGTATCGCTGGGTATGGATTCGCAGTCGATTTCGGCGGCACTTTTGCATGACGTTGTTGAAGATACCTATCACACCATTGACGAAATTAAGGATATGTTTGGTGATGAGGTAGCGCTTCTCGTTGACGGCGTTACCAAAATCGGCCGACTGAATTTTTCTACTAAGGAGCAGCAACAGGCAGAAAGCCTTCGCAAAATGCTTATTGCGATGGGCAAAGATATAAGGGTTATTATCATAAAACTTGCTGACAGACTTCATAATATGCGTACTATTGACGCGATGCCCGAAGCTAAGCAAAGGGAAAAATCGCTTGAAACCCTTGAAATTTACGCGCCTATTGCACACCGCCTTGGTATTAGACCCGTAAAGGAAGAATTAGAAGATCTTGCTATTAAGCATCTTGACCCTGTGGCATATTCCGAAATTGAAGATTTGCTATCAATTAAACTGGAATACCGCAAGCAGATTTTAGCCGATATAAAGGATAATATCGCTCAGCGCTTACAGGAAGAAATGCCCGGTGTAAAGCTTTCGTTTCAGGCACGTGTAAAATCCATTCACGGCATTTACCGCAAAATGTTTATTCAGGGCAAAGGCTTTGACGAAATTTATGATATTTATGCGATCCGTATTATTACTAATACCGTTGCCGACTGTTACAATATTCTGGGTGTTATGCACGATATGTTCAGACCTATTCCTAACAGGTTTAAGGATTATATCTCAACACCCAAGCCCAATATGTATCAGTCGCTTCATACAACCGTTATAAGCCGTGCGGGACTGCCATTTGAAATTCAGATAAGAACCTTTGATATGCACCACACCGCCGAATTCGGTATTGCGGCGCATTGGAAGTATAAAGAGGGTATAAACGGCAACGACCGCAAGTTTGAGGACCATCTTGCCTGGATTAGACAAATACTTGACAGCGGCACCGAAGAAAGTGACGCTTCGGATATTATCAGAAGCATTAAGGTTGACCTTTCACAAGAGGATGTTTTTGCAGTTACCCCTAAGGGTGACGTTATAAACTTACCGGTTGGTGCAACTATTGTTGACTTTGCTTTTGCCATTCATTCGGCGGTAGGCGTTAGAATGGTTGGCGCTAAGGTTGACGGTAAAATGGTACAGATTAACCATCAGGTTAAAACGGGCGAGGTTATTGAAATTATCACAACAAATCAGGCGGGTCACGGACCCAGCCGTGATTGGTTGAATATTGCAGTTACAACACAGGCAAAGTCAAAAATCCGCTCTTGGTTTAAGAAGGAAAAGCGAGATGAAAACATCGCTGCGGGCAAATTCGAATTTGAACGTGAAATCAGAAAGAACGGAATTGAAATTTCGCAGGAAAATTATGAACAATATATGCTTGACCTTGCAAAGAAGTACAAATGCGCAACGGTTGACGATTTGTTCGCAATGATAGGCTACGGCGGAATTTTACTTTCAAAAATCATACCTCGTATTAAGGAAGATTTTAAAAAGGCTGCCGCAGCGGCGAAGCCTCCTGAAATCGTGCCCATTCACGAAAGCAAAATTTCAAAATCTTCCGAAGGTGTTATTGTTGAGGGTATTGACAACTGCCTTGTTAAGCTTTCAAAATGCTGTACACCCTTGCCGGGTGACGAAATTATCGGCTTTATTACCCGCGGTCACGGTGTTTCTATTCACAAGCGCGACTGTAATAACGTTCCGCGCGATATAAGCTTGGCCGAAGAACCTGAGCGTTGGATAAAAGCTTATTGGGCAGGTAACAAGAGTAATACCTTTACTGCAACCATTCAGGCAATGTTTATTAACCGTGACGGTATTGTAATTGACATACTAAACGCTATGAACAATATGCACGTTTCGGTTCACGGAATAAACGCTCGTGAAGTTAAGGGCGGCAACTGCATTGTTTCAGTAACTCTCAGCACCGAAAGTGCCGAACACCTGCGCAGCATTATTTCCAAAATTGAAAAAATTCAGGGCGCATTCAGCGTAGAAAGGATTTTGCAGTAATGAAAGCTGTGATTCAAAGGGTAAGTTCTGCTTCTGTTTCGGTTGACGGCGAAGTAAAGGGCAGCTGCTCAAACGGGTATATGATTCTTCTCGGCGTGGCAGAGGGAGACACTGTCGCCGAAGCCGAGCTTCTTGCCCGCAAAACCGCTAATCTTCGTGTTTTTTGCGATGAAAATGATAAGATGAATCTTTCAATATTAGATGTCGGCGGCGAAATTCTTGCAATATCGCAGTTTACACTTTTAGCAGACGTTAAAAAGGGAAACCGCCCATCATTTATAAATGCAATGGAGCCCGAAACTGCCAACGACCTTTATAAACTATTTTGTGAGAAGCTTCGCGAACTTGGTGTTAAAAAGGTTGACGAGGGTGTTTTCGGCGCGGATATGAAGGTATCTCTTGTAAACGACGGGCCCGTTACCATAATTTACGATACTGACATTTGGTGCAAAAATGGAAATTAAAAAGAGAGTTTTGGGTGATATTGAGGTAAATTGCTACCTTGTATCCACCGAAAAAGCCGCTGTTGTAATTGATTGCGGTTATTATTCGAAAGAAGTTGAGAATTTTTTAATCGAAAATTCATATAAAGAACGGCTTATAATTTTAACTCACGGCCATTTTGACCATATCGGCGGCGCGGCACTTCTGCGGGAGAAAACTAACGTAAAAATTGCGATAGGCGAGTTTGACGGTAACGCGACCGATAACCCATATATTAACTATTCAGCACAGTTCGGTGAAGAATTAGATCCATTTGGCGCTGATATTTTCCTTAAGGATAATGACCTTTTGCAAATCGGTGATATCGAATTTAAGGTGCTTCACTCACCGGGTCATACGGCGGGAAGTATCTGCTTGCTTAACGATGACATTCTGTTTTCTGGGGATACTCTTTTTTATGAAAGCGTTGGCCGTACCGATATCGGCGGAAATATGAGTCAACTTGTAAATTCGCTTTCCAAGCTTATGAAACTTGACGGTAATATTATCGTATACTCGGGTCACGGACCCGAAACGACTATTGCTCACGAAAAGAAATACAATCCTTTTATTAGGCATATTTAAGGTGTTTTATGAATCTTTGTCTTATAAATAACTCATACAAATACGAACTTGAAAAGCTTATAAGAATATTCCTGCCTTTTGAAAAAATTGCTATTTTTGAAAGCGAGGTAATAAGCGACAGGGCCTGCGTTGTTGAAATATGTGAGGGAAAAGCCGTAGCGAAGCTTTGGTTGGACGGCAGGTTTTGCGAAAATTTGCAAGAAATTTCACAAACTGCCGATGACGTCGACAAGGAATGCGAACTAAAGGCCGCCACAGCCCTTTACAACTGCTTTAACACCCTTACGGGATACACGTCATCTTGGGGACTGCTTACAGGTGTACGCCCTGCAAAGCTTTACTCAAGGCTTGTTAAAAATAGGGGCAAGGCTAGGGCTGAGGAATATTTTAAAAACACCCTTTTAGTCAGCGAAAAAAAGTTAACTCTTTGCAAGGCCGCTAACGAGGGCGAGGATGCTATTACCTCGCTGTCAACGGACAATTCCTACAGCCTTTATATTTCGGTGCCGTTTTGCCCTACAAGGTGCTCTTACTGTTCATTTGTTTCGCAGTCTGTAGTGGCGGCAAAAAAGTTAATTCCTACATACGTTCAAAAAATTTGTGAGGAATTAAAGTATACTGCCAAAATTGCAAAGCAAAATAAACTAAAACTTGAAACTGTTTATATAGGCGGCGGCACTCCTACGGCAATTTCCGCTGACGAGCTTGCCGAAATTATGAAAACGGTAAAAGAAAATTTCCCGATAAACGATATTCACGAATACACCGTTGAAGCGGGTAGACCCGATACCGTAACTACCGAAAAGCTGGAGGTTATAAAAGCTTTCGGCGCTACGAGAATAAGCATAAATCCGCAGACTATGTCTGACACCGTGCTTGAAACCATCGGTCGTAAGCACACGGCGGAAGATACGGTTTTTGCCTTTAACCTTGCGCGAAAGGTTGGCTTTTCTAATATAAATATGGATCTTATCGCAGGCCTTCCTTCTGATACGCTTCAAGGTTTTAAAGCCACTGTTGACAAAGTTATTGCTCTTAATCCTGAGAGCGTAACCGTTCACTCTCTCTCGCTTAAAAGGTCTTCGTTTCTGAATTTAAGCGGCGATTTACCCGAAATTGAGGCGGGCGTTGTGGCGTCGCAGATGGTGGATTATGCCCGCGAAACTTTAGGCGAAAAGGGAATAGTTCCTTACTATATGTACAGGCAGAGTAAAACTGTTGGAAATCTGGAGAATGTGGGATATGCCAAAAAAGGATACGAATGTCTTTACAACGTTTATATTATGGATGAAACACATACTATTTTAGCTTGCGGCGCTTCTGCAGTTACCAAACTGCGTCAGCCGCACGGCGACTTTATTGAGCGCATTTTTAACTATAAATATCCGTATGAATATATTGAAAGATTTGACGAAATGCTGAAGCGAAAGAACGGCGTTAATGATTTCTATTTGAAATACGGTAAAAATTAAAGGAGAATTTTTTATGGATATCTTTGATAATGCACTTAACAAGGCAAAAGAAGTTTTTGAAGTGGCTTACAGTAAAACCAGCGAGGTCGTTTCTGTGCAAAAGCAGAAATTTGATATTGCAAGTATTGAAGCAAAGCGCGAAAAAGATTTTGCCGAGCTTGGAAAAATTTGTTATAACTCTATAGTTAATGAGGAGGCAAATATTTCATCTGATAAGGCTTTAGAACTTGTAAAAGAAATTGAAAAGAAAAACAAAACCATTGAAGCGCTTAAAAAGGATATTGACGAGAAAAAGCACGAAAGAATTTGTCCTGCTTGTGCAAGCCGTATAGAAAACGACGCTGCTTTTTGTAAAAACTGCGGCGCCAAACTTGAATTTGACAGTGAAGAGGAAACTTGAATGAAAATAGGTGTTATAATTGCCGATAAAGACGAGTTTAGAATTTTTGAGGACTTTTTCAGTAAAAATGAAAGTGAACCGTATTCATTTATGGGACGTCGCGGTGAAAAGGTTAATATCGAAATAAACGGCCGCTTCACTGAGGTTTTATTCCTGCTTTGCGGTATTGGTAAAGTTAATGCTGCTACGGCTGCTATGCACCTTGCCGACAATGGTTATGATATTATACTTAACTGCGGCCTCTCGGGTGGAATTAAGGGCGTTTCACGGGGTGAAATTTGCTTGCCCGATAGATTTTTAGAGCACGATTTTGACCTATCTGCTCTTGGATACGGTCCTTGCGAAAAGCCCGGTCAGGAGTATATTTACAATGCCGATACGCGCCTTATGGAAATTTTTCTTCAAAAATTTCCTGAGGCAAAGGTTGGCACTGCCGTTTCGGGAGACCACTTTATTTGCAGTCAAAGTAAAAACCGCGAAATGTTGAAAACAGAGTTTTCTGCAATGTGCTGCGATATGGAAAGCGCGGCTATTGCGTACGTTTGCGCATTTTCAAACCTTCCGTTTATGAGTTTTAGAAGAATTTCGGACGACGCAGGTGAGGACGCGGTAGCAACCTATACCGAGATGAACACATCTGACGAAACTGCTTTGGCCGACATTATGATTAGTTTTATTGAAGAATATTTGAAAAACTGTGATTAGTATGAAAAATAGTATTTTATCACGTAAAAACTCCTTTCACGAGGGCGCGGTAATATTATTGTTTTCTACCGCTCTCGTTAAAATAATAGGCGCGTTCTTTAAAATTCCGTTGGCTTCGGACTACTGCCTTGGTGACTTGGGTTTTGGCTATTTTTCTTCTGTTTACGACCTTTTTACGCCCTTCGCCACGTTAGCATTAGCGGGTATTCCAATGGCAATTTCTAAACTAATTGCCGATAATAATGCAAAGGAAAGCGGAATTTCCGCAAACGTTTTATTGGCGGTTTCGCGCGAGCTTGCCTTTAAAGCGGGAATCGTTACAGCAATTTGTTTTGCCTCTTTTGCGGTGCCGTTTTCCTATTTTACAGATGCTTCTTATAAATTAGTGCTGCCGATACTTGCGGTTATCCCCGCAGTATTATGCTGCTATTTAGTGGCAGTTTATCGCGGACTGTTTGAAGGCCTTTCAAATATGATGCCCGCCGCTAATTCAAGCGTGATAGAAGCTTTAGGCAAACTGATTTTCGGCTTTGGCTTTGCTTTTGCAGTGATGCAATTAACCTCTAACGCCCACTTTGGCGCCTTTGCTGCAATTTTCGGTATATCATTAGGTACGGTACTGTCCCTTATGTATATTCACAAAAAATACAAGGCAAGTAGGGAAGACCTACCGAATCAAAAGTCTGCTGAAAATATTAAAACAATTAAAAAAATTATAATCGTAACGGCTTTTCAAATAGCTTTGGCTTCGCTTTCTAACACCTTTGTAGGACTTATTGATACCTTAACTGTAAAATGGCAAATGTTAAATTACAGTTCTGCAGACTATCAAAGTTTACTGCAGTCTTTTTCTTCACTTATAGGCGACTACGACGCCCTTGTAGGCGAAACCCTTGCTGACACGGCCTTGCCCACAGTTTTATATGGTATTAGAAGCAAGGCGTTTACGGTATATAACCTTATTCCTACGCTTGTGATTTCGGTTAGCGTTAGCGCAATTCCGCTTTTATCTTCTGCCTTTTCTGCGGGGGACAAGGATTCGTTTAACGACCGTATTTACTCTACGTTACGCCTTTCATCCTTGATTATTTTTCCTGCTTCCTTTGGAATTTTTGCTATTAGCGGCCGAATTACCGATTTGCTTTACGGCGCTAGTGTTTCTTCTGATCTTTGCGGTGAATTTTTGAAAATTTACGGCATTACTGCAATTTTTACAGGATTTTCGATAGTTTTTGGCTCTCTTTTGCAAAGCATGGGGGCCGAAAAACAGGCGTTTATAAATATGGTTATAGGTCTTACCGCTAAACTTATTTTCAACTTTGTTTTGGTGGGCAATATAAGCCTAAATATTTTAGGTTCGGCTTATGCTACACTTATTTGCTTTGTGGTAATATTCCTGCTAAATTTGATTTCGGTTTTAAAGCGAGTAAAATTCTTTTTAATTATAAAAAGCGTATACAAGCCTTTGATTTCAGCCTTGATTTGCATAATTCCTGCGGTACTAATAAGTAACGTTATGGAAAATACTTTAGGCATAATTTTGTCAATTTGCTCTGCGGCGGCAGTTTATGTGTTTTTTCTTTTAATTTTTAAAACTTTTTCCCGTGTGGAAATTGGGAAAATACTCAAAAAAATCTCATAATTGCATAATTTTATTCATAATTATGCAAAATATGCAATAAATAAACTTTTGCATAATAATTTGGCTTATTTTAAAAAAAATCTATTGATTTTTTACAAAAAATATGTTATAAGTGTATTGTGCACAATGTGTGTAAATTTGGTTCTAATATTTTGATTGGAGGATATCACAATGAACAAGACCCAGTTGGTTGCAGCAGTTGCTGAAAACGCAGGTATTTCTAAGAAGGACGCTGAAAAAGCTCTCAACGCAGTAGTAGATGCTGTTGTTGCAGAACTTAAGAATGGCGGCAAGGTTCAGCTTGTTGGCTTCGGTACATTCGAAATCCGTGAGCGCGCAGCAAGAACCGGCGTTAATCCCCAGACCGGCGCTCAGATTAATATCGCTGCTTGCAAGAACCCCGTTTTCAAAGCTGGCAAAGCTTTCAAAGACGCTGTAAAATAATTGCACGCAAAGCCGTCCTTGAGGGCGGCTTTAGTTTTTGGTGAAAAAATGAGATTAGACAAATATTTAAAGGTTTCGCGAATAATTAAACGTCGCACCGTTGCAAATGAAGCTTGTGATGCGGGTCGCGTTATCGTAAACGGCAAACCGGCGAGAGCCTCTTACGATATCAAGGTGGGGGATATTATTGAAATTACCTTCGGCGCACGTAATTTTAAGGCCGAGGTTACTGCCGTGTGTGAAGTTGTTAAAAAAGACGATGCCGCCGCGATGTATAAAATTATATAGAATAAGATAAACACTCTTAAAATATATTTTAATGTAAGTATATTTTGGGGTGTTTTATTTTGGAAGAAATTTTACGGGCAGAGCATAACGCGATATTAGAAAGCAGAAAAAAATTTACCCTTACGGGCGTTAAGGACGTATTATCCTTTGAGGATGATACAATAACCTTGCAAACAGGTCTTGGCAAGCTTGTCATAAAAGGCAATTCTTTGCATATAACCCAATTTGACAACCAAAGCGGTGACCTTAGCGGCGAAGGCAGAGTACACGCATTAATCTACACGGCCGACGAAAAGGAGCAGGGATTTTTTTCGCGTCTGTTTAAATAGTTATGTGGGAAATTAATAACACTCTTCAAATTTTAAATTTTTTAAGAGCTGTGCTTTTGGGTGCAGGATACTGTTTTCTTTATCAGTTTCTAAGAGTTTTCAGACGTCTTCGCAAACACAGTGATATAGCAGTATTTTTTGAAGATATATCTTTTTGTATGGCATTGGTTTTTCCAACCTTTTGTTTTTTGCTTTCAACTACAAACGGTGAGCTTCGCGGATATATATTTTTGGGGCTTTTCTGCGGTTTTGCAGGGCTTCATTACTGCCTTTCACAATACATTGTTTTCTGCTTATTTTACTCATTTTTCTATATCGGGAAAGTATTTAGAAGTATTTTTGCATTTTTTTCGCAAAAAATTGCACAAAAATGGATAAAAGCTTGCAAAAAAGCCTTGAAAAAGGTAACTGCTTTGGTGTATAATTATAGAAATAAAAAGCAATAACACCTTTTTCGTGAGGTATTATATGAAGCAAAAACGTAAAAAGAATAAAAGCATTATACTACGCCTTTTTGCACTCTTTATTTGCGCTTATTTCACGGTTACTCTTGCAAACCTTTGGAATAACCTTAATGAAAGTCGCGCAGAGCTTGAGGCACTTAAATCACAATATGACGCGCAGTATAACGATATTCAGGAATTAAAGGCTATTCTTAATTCTGATGATAACTCTGCTCTTATTGAAAAAGCGGCTCGTGAGCGTTTGGGTTATATATATTCGGATGAACAGGTGTTTATCGACATTTCAGGCAACTAATTTATAGGGAGATTTCTTTTTAACTATGCAACTTTCGGTCGGACAAATTGTAGAAGGCAAAATCACTGGTATTACCAATTTCGGCGTCTTTGTTGATCTTGGCGAAGGTCAATCGGGACTTGTACATATTTCAGAAGTAGCGCGTTCATATGTAAACGACATTAAGGAATTTGTTAAACTTAATGACGTTGTAAAAATGAAGGTTATCAATATTGGGGATGACGGTAAGGTTTCTTTAAGCATAAAAAAAGCGCTTGAGGATGAAAAACCTCAACGCCGCGAAAAGAAGGAACGTGCACCGCAGGCTATTTCTAAGCCCGACGGTTCTTACACTTGGACCCCAAAGAAAGCCGAACCCGCAAGCTTTGAGGAAATGATGAACCGCTTTAAGCAAACGAGCGATGAAAAATTTTCCGATCTTAAGCGTAAAAACCCCGATGCCAGACGTTCTAAACGCGGCGCAGCAAGATAAAATTAAGGGTGGACCGTCTGATTTGGCGTCCACCCATTTTTTAAAGAGGATAAAAAATGCTAAGGGAAATTTCTTGCAAAACCATAACCGAAACGGTTGAAAAACTTTGCATTACGGCAAATAAAACCTTGCCATGCGATATCGTTTCAGCTATTGCTGATGCTAAAAATAGCGAGACCGATGCTTTGGCAAAATCGGTCCTTTGTGATATTGAAAAGAATATCCAAAAGGCTAAAGAATATGACATACCTGTCTGTCAGGATACGGGTATGGCTGTTGTCTTTTTAGAAATTGGGCAAGACGTTCATATTGTAGACGGCTCTTTGTATGAAGCTGTTAACCAAGGTGTAAGGCAAGGCTACGGGCTGGGTTTACTTAGAAAATCTGTGGTGAATGACCCGCTTTTAAGGCAAAACACCCTTGACAACACTCCCGCAGTGATTCACACTGAAATTGTTGGCGGCAACTCTCTTAAAATAACCGTAGCACCAAAAGGCTTTGGCAGTGAAAATATGAGTGGCATAAAAATGCTTACCCCCTTTGATTCGAGGGACGGCGTTATTAATGCGGTTTTAGAAATTGTTAAAGCCGCTTCGAATAAGCCCTGTCCGCCAATGGTTATAGGTGTTGGTATAGGGGGCGATTTTGAACAGTGCGCCTTGCTTTCCAAAAAAGCCCTTTGCCGCAGTACTGAAATAAGGAACGAGAGTGAATACTACAGAAAACTTGAAGAAGAGCTGCTGGAAAAAATTAATGCACTGGGTATCGGTCCGCAGGGATTTGGCGGCAAAACTACTGCTTTGGCCGTAAATATTGAAACCGCGCCAACACATATCGCAGGTCTGCCGGTTGCAGTAAATATCGGTTGCTACGTTACAAGACACGCTACAAAAGAGGTTTAAAATGAATAAAATTAATTTAGTTGCGCCCTGCCTTTTCGGTATGGAAAGTATTGCTGCGGCAGAATTTTCAAGAATGGGTTTTGAGGATATTACTACCGAAAACGGAAGGGTTTTGCTTTCGGGTAACAGTAATATGTTGGCCCGCGCTAATATCTGTTCGCGTTTTAGCGAGAGGATACTTATAAACGTAGGTGAGTTTGAAGCCGTTACTTTTACAGAACTTTTTGACGGTGTAAAAGCTCTGACTTGGGAAGATTATATCGGCCGTGATGACGCTTTTCCCGTAAACGGTTGGAGCATTAATTCTCAACTTTTCAGCATTCCCGACTGTCAGTCAATAATAAAAAAAGCTATTGTCGAAAGGCTTAAATTAAAATATAAAATCAGTTATTTTGAAGAAACGGGTACCGAGTATAAAATCCGTTTTTCTATCCATAAAAACAAGGTTACTATGATGATAGATACCTCGGGTGAGGGGCTTCACAAACGCGGTTACCGTCGTAATTCGAACGACGCGCCTCTTAAAGAAACCTTGGGTGCCGGTCTTTGCGATTTAGCCAGAATTTATCCCGACACAAAGTTTTTTGACCCCTTTTGCGGAAGTGGTACTTTGCTTATTGAATCGGCTATGATGGCAAAAAATATGGCGCCGGGACTCAACCGCTATTTTGCGGCAGAGCGTTTTTCGTTTTTAGAGGATAAAATTTGGCGCGAAGAAAGAATGCGTGCGCAGGACCTTATAAGGCGCGATATTGACTTTATGGCACAAGGTTATGACGTTGACCCCGCCTGCGTTGAGTTAACCCTTCACAACGCTAAAAAAGCTGGTGTTGAAAAGTATGTAAAGGCAGCTGTGGCTGATATTCGTAATTTTACACCGCCTACCGAGCGCTGTGTTACTGTCACAAATCCACCCTATGGCGAAAGACTGCTTGACGTTAAGGCAGCGGAAGAACTTTACAAGGTGATGGGTGAACGGTTTGTAATGGGGCAGGGACAAAAATATTACGTTATTAGCCCCCATGACGAGTTTGAAAAATTCTTCGGTGCTACTGCTGATAAACGGCGCAAGCTTTATAACGGTATGATCAAATGCCAACTTTTTATGTATTTTAAGAATAAATAATTACTCTCTTAAGTGCAGAAATTTCCTTTTCTGCACTTTTTTATTTTTGCCGTTTACTTTTCTTGACAAATGTAATTTTATAGGATAAAATGATAAAAAACAGTAAAAATTGTCGTATATTGTCAATAAAAAAAGACCTCGGCAAAAAATACCAAGGTCTTTTGGAGCTGAAGATGGGACTCGAACCCACGATCTGCTGATTACGAATCAGCTGCTCTGCCAACTGAGCCACTTCAGCAAGCGTTACAATTATACCAATCTTAAACCGTTTAGTCAAGTTATTTTACTTTTAGATTTTATATTTTTTGTAGGAGAACTTTCTCATGAGTGAAAGTATTAACAAAAGGGTACTTCAGTGCCGAAAGCTTGCGAATTTAAGCCAGTCTGAAACGGCAGAAAAAATGGGTATCAAATGCAGCACCTATTCTCAAATGGAGCGTCAAGGCAAAATAAGCGGCGAAAGGCTTTTGCAACTTGCAGAAATTTTCGGCGTTGATTCAAACTACCTTTTAACAGGTCGCAGTACAGAAAAAGAACCTATTATTCAAGTAGTTAAAGAACCTGATATCACGCCCCCTACAAGACTTGAACAAGAACATTTTACGCCACAATATCCTCAATTAATACTTACTAAAAATGAAGAAAATTATATAAAAATTTTAAGAAATCTTTCTAAAGAGGATCTTCGTGAGGTTGTAGAACTTCTGCAGGAAAAATATAAAAACAGTAAAAAATAAAAGCATCCGATTTTTCGGATGCTTTATTTTAGTTGTAATCTTCTATCGCTGAAATTGCGTCGGACTGTGTATCAAACGCTATTCCGTTTTCTAATTCCTTGCGATCGGCATCAGGTAAAACGTCTACTAAAATATCGTCAAAAATCTCTACGAGCTCGTCGTTATTATAAAGTGCAATATTGTTATCTAAAGTTTTCAGTTGCCATATTTGCCTGTTTTGAGAAACGGGTC
>CAZHYD010000024.1:0-18347 GCA_964536645.1 uncultured Ruminococcus sp. | reverse complement strand
ACCCTCGGCGGCCGTTAGCCGCTATTCTGCCCTGCGGGGCTCGGACTTTCCTCAGACACAAGGTCCGCAACCGTCTAACCGACTCAACCATAATATACATTAAATCGTCCTTTGTGTCAAATGAAAAAGTAAAGAATATTATATTGTAGGTGAATTTAGGAGGCATTTTAATGGAAAATTTTAATATAAAATACTTTTTGGCATCAAATTCTTGCGAGGGTTTTGTATCCTTTTTCGGCAGTTGCTATGACCCGCACGATAATTGGAAGGCTTACATAATAAAAGGCGGCCCCGGCACAGGCAAATCTTCCTTTATGAAGTTTTTAGCCGCAAAGGCCAGTGACAAAGGGATTAAAACCGTACTTTGCCCTTGCAGCAGCGACCCCGATTCGTTAGACGCGGTAATCTTTCCCGAAATCAAAAAGGTAGTGCTTGACGGCACCTCGCCTCACACTCTGGACCCCAAGTTTCCTGCCGTTTGCGAGGAAATACTTAATTTCGGCGAGTTTTGGCAAACCGAAAAAATAACACCCCACCGCGAGCAAATTTTAAGCCTTTGCGAGACCAATTCTTCCCTACACCGCACCGCCGCAAGATATCTTTATGCCGCGGGTGAATTAGTGCGAGACAGCTTAAAAATAGCAAGCGCCTGCACAAAAACAGAAAACGCCTTAAAAACAGCCGAAAAGCTTTGCAAAAAACTAATACCCCAAACCCATAAAAAATGCTTTGAATGGGTACGGTTCACCTGCGGGGTAACGCCCAAAGGGGTTATAAGCTTTACAAACACCCTTTTGAGTTCGGCCGAAAATCTTGTTATTATAAACGACCCCCACGGCGCCGCAAGTAACATTATAATGACAAAAATCAGAGACCATGCTCTAAAGTGCGGTTATGAAATAATTTCGGTTAAAAACTCATTTTTGCCAAACACCCTTCTCGACCATATACTTATTCCCGAACTGTCGCTTTGCTTTGCAAGAGAAAGCGAATATCAGCATTTCGAAACAACCGCTCGCCGTATACACGCCCGCAGATTTACCGATATGCACGCCCTTAATTTAAGCCGTGAAAGACTGCGCTTTAACAAAAAGGTTGCACGCGAAATGCTAAGCGAAGCCTGTACCACCTTGTTAAAGGCAAAAACCGTGCACGACGATATTGAAAAGCACTATATTTCGGCTATGGATTTTGTAAGTCTTACCGCATTTGCAGAAACTTTTGCAGAAAAAATACTTAAAATATAAAAACCGATACAATACGCGCCCTGAAATCATCGCTTTTCAGGGTGCTTCTTTATAGATACTGCGCCACTTGACTAAAATGCAGATAATGGGTATACTTTATATATAATATGTATCGCGAGGCAGAAAATGAAAAAGGTGACCATTCTCGTTTTGCATCTTAGCCACGGCGGAATTGAAAAACAAACCGTAACCCTTGCAAACGAGCTTTGTAAAAACTATAAAGTCAATATAATTTCTACCTATTCTTTAAAAAGCGAGCCTGCTTATAAAGTAGACGAAAGTATAAATATAAAATATTTAATAGACGGCGGCCCTAACAAAGAAGCGTTTTTCAGGGCCACCCGTTCTAAAAACCCTTTTAAAATTTTAAAGGAAGGCTTTTTCTCGCTTAAAATACTTTATTTAAAGCACAATCTTATGAAGCGTGAAATTAAAAAGCTTTCCTGTGATTTCGTTATTTCTTCAAGAATTGAATTCGCACACCTTTTGTCGCGATTTGCACCTGAAAATCTTAAAAAAATTACGGTGGAGCATAATTTTGACCCGTCGGCAAAATATGCCAAACGTGTAAAACGGGCATTTAAAGGTATTGACAAGCTGGTAGTTTTATCCACTGCTGCTAAAAAACTGTACAAAAATTGGCTTAAAGACAATAAAAAAACGGAAACCGTACGTATTGAAAATATGCTTCCCTTTGTTCCAAAGAAAAAATGTCAGCTTGAAGGCAACCGCCTGCTTGCAGTAGGCAGGCTTCACAAAATCAAGAACTTTGAAGCCGCTATAGAGATTTTATATTTCCTTAGGAAAGACGTTACCGATGCCACACTTACTATAGTGGGCGACGGCGAAGAAAGAGCAAAACTCGAAAACCTTGCAAAAAAATTAAATCTTGAAAATTCGGTTTATTTCGAAGGCTTTGTACCCGAAGAAAAAGTTATTGAGTTTATGCTTTCATCCGATGTTCTGCTTGTCACCTCTTTAAGCGAGGCATTTCCAATGGTGCTTTTAGAGGCTGGCAGCGTGGGTTTGCCGTCTATAGTGTTTGACGTGCCGTCAGGTATGGGGGACATTATTAAAGATGGCCAAAACGGATATATGCTTCCGCCTTTTGACGCTCAATGTGCGGCAAAAAATGCAGCATTTTTATTAAAAAACCGCGAAAAACTAAAAGAAATGGGCAAAAATGCAGCTCAAAACGCCACCCATTTCAGCCCCGAAAACGTTATAGATAAATGGCATAATATTTTAAGTTGAGGTGATATTTGTGAAAAAGGTTCTTTTTATTTCAAGCACTGGCGGGCATTTGTCCGAACTGTTGCAACTGGAACCGCTTTTCAGTAAATACGAATACCACTTCATCACCGAAAAAACCAAATCCACCCAAAGCTTTAAGAAAAAATACAAAAATGTGAATTATCTCGTTTTCGGTACAAAAGACCACCCTTTTTCCTACTGCTTTAAGTTTATTTACAACTGCTTAAAATCCTTTTTTCTATACCTCAAAATAAGGCCGAAGGTAATCGTCACTACAGGCGCTCACACCGTTGTTCCGATTTGCTATATTTCAAAACTTTTCGGCACAAAGATTGTATTTATAGAAACCTTTGCAAATATTAACTCGAAAACCATTTCGGGAAAACTTATCTACCCCATTGCCGATGTTTTTATCGTTCAATGGGAAAGTATGCTCAAACTATATCCTAAAGCCATTTACGGCGGCTGGATTTATTAGAGGTAAATTATGATTTTAATTACACTGGGCACTCAGGACAAGCCCTTTACACGCTTGCTCGAAAAAACCGAAGAGCAAATAATTCGCGGCATTATTACCGACAAGGTGGTAGTTCAGGCCGGCTTCACCAAATATAAGACCGACAAAATGGAGCTTTTTGACTTTTTGCCTATGGACAAGCTGAACGAGCTTACCGAAAAGTGCGAGCTTGTTATAACCCACGGTGGTGTAGGGTCAATAGTAAATGCACTAAAGCTTTCAAAAAAGGTTATCGCCTGCCCAAGACTCAGCAAATACGGTGAACACACAAACGACCACCAAATTCAGATAACGGGCGCTCTTAGCCGAAGCGGATATATTCTCGAACTTAGTGATGAGGACGACCTTGCCCTTCTTCTCAAAAAAGCCCGCCGGTTTGAACCTAAAAAATTCGAAAGCAACCGCGAGAATATGATAAAGCTTGTAGAAAGCCATATAGACGCTTTTTTGTAATATATTGACTTTTTAGGTATAATTTGATAGAATTTTTTTGGTATGGGCTAATGTAAGTTAGCCCTACTGTTGCAAGATTATTGTTTTTCGGAAGTGATGACTTGGAAAGAAATCATGAGCAGTTTAAAAAAATTTTTCATTCAATAATTTCAATTGTATTGTTGTTAAGTCAAACTGCTGCTTTTTCGTATACTTGGATAACACGGTATAACAATTATATCGTTCTACCCTTTGTTCAAAGAGGTAATATATTCATTTATACCATCTACCTTATTCTGTTGTATCTTTTTATGCGCTCTTTTGATGGGCTTAAATTCGGCAGATACCATTGGTTAAACCTTGCAATAGGTCAAATTCTCGCTTGCCTTGCCACCGCAGTAGTAATTTATATTCAAACAGTGCTTATGGCAGCAAGATTTGTTACCGTAAAGCCGTTGCTTATTATGCTTATTATTAATGCGGCAATTTGTTTTGCCGTATCCTTTGCGGGAAATTATTTGTTAAAGCTCATTTTCCCCGCAAAGAAAACCGTTTTGGTTTATGATACGTATTCCCCCACCGCGTTTATCGAAAAGCTTAACGCCCGTGAGGACAAGTTCACCCTTTACGACGTGGTTAACATTGACGTTGGTCTTGAAAAACTTCAAGAAATAATCAAAAATGCGCAGTCGGTAATTATTTACGACGTTCATTCCGAAAAGCGCAACAAAATACTTAAGATGTGTTTTGAAAATAATATCCGTGCCTATACCACCTCAAAGGTTTCGGATATTCTTATCCGCGGTTCAGAATGTTTACACATCTTCGATACTCCCCTTCTTCTCTACCGCAACACCGGTCTTACCATTGGGCAACGCTTTTTTAAGCGCCTTACCGATATTGTGGTGTCGGTAATTATGCTTATAATCACTTCCCCGTTTTTGCTTCTTTCCGCAATAGCCATTAAGGTTTATGACGGCGGCCCCGTTATTTTTAGGCAGGCAAGAAGCACCATCGGCGGTGAAATATTTTATATTCATAAGTTCAGAAGTATGATTGTTGACGCCGAGAAGAACGGCGTGCGACCCGCCGAAACGGGCGACCCACGTATTACCCCCGTTGGAAAATTCCTTCGTGCAACGCGTCTTGACGAGCTGCCCCAATTTTTTGATATATTGGTCGGTAATATGAGCCTTGTCGGCCCTCGACCCGAGCGCATTGAGCACGTTGAAAAGTACACAAAGGATATTCCCGAATTCCAGTACAGATTAAAGGTTAAGGGCGGTCTTACAGGCTACGCCCAGATATACGGCAAGTATAACACCACCCCTTACGATAAGCTTCAGCTTGACCTTATGTATATCCAAAATTATTCGTATTTGTTAGATATACGCCTTATTCTTATGACCATTAAAATAATGTTTATTAAGGAAAGCACCGAAGGCTTTAAGCAAACCGACAAAACAAAAAATGACAAAAAATAAAATTTCCCCGATAGACCAAACAGTCTATCGGGGTTATGTTTTTTAAAAACTTTGTTTCTTTATGCCAAAAAACATTCTTAAAATACTGCCTAAAAATTTGGGACTCTTTACTACTACAACCTTCATATAAATGTCGCCTCCTAATATCTACAGCAAGACAAGCCGAGAACTATAACCCAGATTGCCAGCACCGCCACCAAGAATTTAGGAGGGCAAAAGCAACTAATCAGCAGTCCTGCGGCGAAGGTAAGCCCTATAACACCTTTATTAAGATTGCATCGTTTACGCATATCGTTTCCTCCTAAAACTTGGCAATCACTACATTACAGTATATTGGAAAAAACGAAAAATGTTCATTTATTTTTTCTTTTTAACGTTCCAGGGCTTTAAATCTTTCATATCTTCAAATAATTGAATATACGAAGCGTGGCGCGAAGGCTCGATTTTGCCCTCGCTTAAAGCATTTAAAACACTGCAGCCGCTCTCCTTTGTATGCGAGCAAGAGGAAAATCTGCAATCGTCAAGATAGTCGCTAAAATCACTGAAAAGAAACGGCAGCTTTTCTTTTAATTCGTAATCGTCCATACCGACTTCTATGGAGGAAAATCCCGGTGTATCTACTACAAAACCGTCATTTGAAACGGTGTAAAGCTCGGTATGACGGGTGGTGTGACGGCCGCGGCCGATTTTTTCGCTAACCTCACCCGTTGCGACAAAATCGCCGCCCAAAAGACAGTTTAAAATGCTCGATTTACCCACACCCGAATTGCCCGTAAAGGCCGAAACACAAACCGCAAGTTCTTTTTGAAGTTCAGCAATTCCCTCACCGGTGTCGGCAGAAACAACGTAAACTTTAAAGCCTGCATTAAGGTAAATTTTTTGCCAAGCCGAAAAATCGCCCATATCACATTTGTTAAAAACAATTATCGGCTCAATACCGTTATACTCGGCAATTACGGTCATTTTATCAATTAAAAACGTGTTAGGTGTCGGATTTTCAAAGGATGAAATTATAAAAAGTTTGTCAATATTCGCAACGGGAGGACGGGAAATACTGTTTTTTCTGGGATAAATTTTATCAACTATACCCTTATTTTCGTCGGTTTTTTCAAATTCTACCCTGTCACCAACCAAAGGGGAAACTCCGTTTTTGCGGAAGCTTCCCCTTGCTTTACATTCATAGGTCACACCGTCAGAGTAGACATAATAAAATCCCGAAAGGGCTTTAATTATAACACCCTGCATATTTTAACCTTCAATATTTTCGGTTTCTTCACCCGAAGTTGTTTCTTCACCTGAAGTATCTTCTGTGCCGTCTCCGGCGCCGTCTTCAGAAGAGGTAATTTCACTGCTTGTATCGACAGGTTCGGAACTGTCGTCAGGCTCTCTTACAGGGTAGCCGTAACTCTTTGTCACCCTTATTCTGCCGCTCTTAACGTCAACACTGTAATCAAATAGGTTATATTCAGTAATGCCGTCACTCGAAATACGAACCGTGAAATTAGCGGTAAGACTATCAATAACAATATCCTCAAAGGTATACTCGCTTATAGCAAGAGAGTCAACCTTGTTGCCGTTATTGTAAAGTGTGCCGTCTTTCCAAAGGGTAAGATAATAAGTTTCACTCACAAAGTCGATAGGCAACTCATCAACAGTCAAATCAAAGCTGTATCCTTTGCAAACGAGCAACTTAACGGTTGAACCTTCAAGAACTGTGGTCTTATTATCCTCGGTTTCAATACCAACAACATATCCTATGGGGTAATACTTATCGTCAAAGGTAATTTGTGTGTCAACAACCTCTACAATAAGGCCCTCACCCTGCAAAAGTTCCTGCGCGGCAGTACTTGTCATACCTATAACGTCGGGTACTGTAACCTCTTTTTCAGGTTTACCCGTACTTACGTAAACCGTAACGGTTTGGCCAACTGCAACAACCTCGGTACGCTGGGGCTCGGTTCTGATAACGTTACCCTTGTCAACGTCTTCGCTTGCCATTTCAACTATTGTGTACTTAAAGCCCTGCGACTTAAGTTCGGAAACGGCGGCAGCTTCGGTCTTGCCATAAACGTCGGGAACTCTTATGGTTGTTTGACCCATACTTGCATAAAGGGTTATGGTAGCGCCGCTCTTAAGCTTTTCTCCCGCTGTTTCGGATTGCTGATAAACCACGCCGTAAGCGTAATCCTCATTTTCGCTCCACTCTATATTAAACTTAAAGTTTTTGGTGTAATCCGAGTTTTCGTTAATTTCTTCAACCGAAAGACCTACAAAATAAGGACAAGCAATTTCTTCGCCCGTTGCCGAGAAGAGTTTGGGAATGAAAATTATTGCCAATACCACAAGGGCTATAAGAAGGGTTGCCGCTATACCTGCCAAAATAGGCACAATGGTATTCTTTTCCTTTGCGGGTTCTTCGTCGGGAAGCTCGGCAAAGCGGCCACTGTTTGTATCGGTACCGCCAACAAAGCGTGTGGGCGAAGAATCAATGAAATACCCGTACTCAAACGTGAGGGAGGGGTCTTTTCTGAATTTATCAACGTCGCAAAGCATTTCCCCTGCAGACTGATATCTTCTTTCGGGAGTTTTTTGCATAGCGTGCATAGTGATTTGTTCAATTCCGCGAGGAATGTAAGGGTTGATTTCAGTCGGAAGCTGAGGCTCGCGCTGAAGCTGCATAATAGCAACCGACACGGCGCTCTCTGCTTGGAAGGGCAACTTACCAGTAAGCATTTCGTAAAGAATAACGCCTACAGAATAAATGTCAGCCTTTTCGTCGGTCTTTTCACCTCTTGCCTGTTCGGGACTGATATAATGTACCGAACCGATGGCCTTGTCGGTCATAGTACGCTGGTCACTGCGGGCAAAGCGGGCAATACCGAAGTCGGTAACCTTGATAGTACCGTCCGAAAGAACCATAATATTTTGAGGTTTAACGTCTCTGTGAACAATGCCCTTATCGTGCGCGTGCTGAAGGGCGCGCAAAATCTGCATAGTGAAATGCACGGCATCTCTCCAACTGAGGCTTCCCTCCTGCTCGATAAACTCCTTAAGTGTGATACCCTCAATATATTCCATAACGATATACTGAATAAGGTCACCAAAGCTTACGTCATAAACCTTTACAATATTTTGGTGGGCAAGCATAGCGATTGCCTTTGACTCGTTCTTGAAACGACGCAGGAACTCTTCGTTAGAGGTAAACTCTTCTTTAAGAATTTTTACGGCAACGATACGGTTTTCCTGATTATCGTAAGCGCGGTAAACAACAGCCATACCGCCTACGCCGAGAATCTCCTGAATTTCATATCTTCCGTCAAGTCGTTTTCCAACAAACCTATCCATAAAAACGTTTCCTTTCCACTTATCTTGCAAGTACGACAACGGTAACGTTATCCCCGCCGCCGCCTTCAAGAGCTAAATTCACCAAACTGTCTGCCGAAGCAGAAACATCTGATTTAAGTATGTTTAATATTGCATCGGGCTCAGCATAGCCTGTAAGCCCGTCTGTGCAGAGTAAAAGTATGTTTTCTTCGCCGAATGAGAACGTGTTTGTATCAACTATAATGTCCTTCTCCACACCGAGCGCCCTTGTAATTACATTCTTTTCAGGATGTACCTTTGCGTCCTCGGGGGTGATTTTACCTGTTTCAAGCAGGGTTTGAACTATCGAATGGTCGCGGGTCAACTGAACCAAAGCTTCGTTGGCAAAATACGCGCGGCTGTCACCTATATGGGCTATTGAAAGCTCGTCATCCTTAATCAACGCCGCAACAACGGTTGTACCCATACCCGAAAGCAAGACATCCTTTTGGGCCATATCATATATATCAATATTTGCGCTTTTTACCGCGTTTTGCAGCATACGCTCAATCTTGAAACTGTCCATATCCTTGCGGTAGGAACGAAGAATATAGTCAGATATAACCTTAACGGCAGTTTCACTTGCAACGTTTCCGGCATTGGCCCCGCCCATACCGTCACAAACTATTGCAAAAACAGCCCCGTTTGCAAGCTCGCCCGCGAAGAAAGCATCCTGATTCGAGGAGCGCTTTTTGCCGATATCTGTTCTGCTGTAAATTTGCACTATATTATGTTCCCTCCTTTGCTCTTTGCCTAAGTTGTCCGCAAGAGGCATCTATATCAGCACCTAAAGTTCTGCGAACGGTGGCATTTATTCCTAAAGCTATAAGCTTTTGTTTGAAATGTTCTATTCTTTGTCTATCCGGTTTTTTAAAAGAATTTTCCTTAACCGGATTTGCAGGAATAAGATTTACGTGACACATTATGCCCGAAAGCCTTTTTGCAAGCTCTAAAGCGCAGGCGTCACTGTCATTAACCCCTTCTATAAGGGCATATTCAAATGAAATACGTCTTGTAGTTACCGACTGATACTCGCGGCAAGCGGTTAAAAGCTCGTCAATATTCCACTTGCGGTTAATTTTCATCATCGAACTTCTTATCTCGTCGTTCGGGGCGTGAAGCGATATTGAAAGGGTTATGGGTAAATCATACTCCTTTAACCTTTTTATGCCCGACACCACACCCGAAGTTGAAAGCGAAATGTGCCTAAGCCCTATGCCCAAACCTTCTTGGCAGGATACAAGCTCCAAAAATCTTACCGAGTTTTCGAAATTATCAAGCGGTTCGCCCATACCCATCATAACCACATTGGAAATTCTAACCTTATTGTCTTTTCCTGCCGCCATTATCTGCGCCAGCATTTCCGATGCGGTAAGATTTCGCGCCAACCCGTTTATGCCAGAAGCGCAAAAACTGCAGCCCATACGGCAACCAACCTGTGTTGAAATACAAACCGTGTATCCGTGCTCGTACTTCATAAAGACCGATTCAATATATTCGCCGTCAAAAAGTTCATATACGTATTTAACCGTACCGTCTATCTTAGATTCAAGGCGTTTTACTATCTTAACGTCGGCAATATAGCAAGTTTCTTTCAGTTTTTCGCGCAAGGCAACGGGCAAGTTTGTCATCTCGTCAAAATCTGCCGCGCCCGATTGCAACCACTTGAAAAGCTGGCCCGCCCTGAACTTAGGCTGACCAAAGGAATCAAGCAAAACCCCAAGTTCAGACACGGTCATTGATTTTATGTCGGTCTTAGTCAAGAGAGCCATCCTCCTTTTTTACAAAAAGGGCGAGGTAGAAACCGTCCGTATTATCTATATGTGGCATAAAGGTGTGTTCATTCACCTTAACAACGTCATTATACTCCTCTTGAATGCGTTTTGCAAGATTTTCATTTTCGGCACGCCTTAAGGTACAGGTGGAATAAAGTATTCTGCCGCCTTTTTTTAAATATCGCAAAGCATTTTTAAATATGCGGTACTGAGTTTCTTCAAGCTGTGAAAAGTCCTCTTCTGGTTTATATTTAATATCAGGCTTGCGCCTTAAAACACCAAGACCCGAACACGGCACGTCGCACAAAATGCAGTCAAATAAACCTAAATCGGCATTATAAACCGTAGCATCTTGAGTTTCGGGCTTTATTATATCAAGCGAAAGCCTTTTAGCACCTTCTTTAATCAAGCCTACTCTTTGCTCGTAAAGGTCGCAGGCTACAATTTCACCCTTGTTTTCCATAAGGCAGGCCATTGTAAAGCTTTTGCCGCCCGGGGCTGCGCAAATATCAAGCACACGTTCAAAAGGCTTTGGCGACAAAGTTTTTACCGCAGTTTGCGAAGCCGCATCCTGAACGTAAAACTCGCCTTTTTTAAAGCTTTCAAGGCTTGTAATATCAGCGCCGTTTTTAAGAACCAACGAATTTAGCAAGTGTGTACTTTCGGTTTCAAACCCGCTTTCAAGCAGTTCTTTTTCAAGGGTTTCCGCAGTGGTTTTTGTGGTGTTCACCCTCAAAGTAACAGGGGGTGTTTTTAGGCTTTCTTCAAGCAAGGCAAGGGTATTCTCCTTACCGTAATCCTTTAAAAAGCTTTCAATTATCCACGAAGGGCAAGAGTACCTTATACTCAAATCCTTTACACTGTCAGTTGCGGGCAAGGCTATATCTTCACGCAAAACGGTACGCAAAACGGCATTGACAAATCCTGAATTTCGCGCTTCTTTAGAGGCTTTTACCGCTTTTACCGCCTCGTTAACAGCCGCAGAAGAAGGAATTTTATCCATAAACATTATCTGGTAAAGGGCAACGCGTAGTACGTTAAGGGTAAAAGGCGCCGTCTTTTTGATAGGTGTTTTCATAAACTGCGACAGCACCCAATCAAGCGTTATGCGTCTGTCAAGCACACCGTAAACAAGTGCCGAAGCAAAGGCCTTGTCAACAGGCTTTAGTTCGACCGTTTTGAAAATGCTGTTTAAGGTGATATTTGAATATGCGTTATCCTTTTCGATTTTAACAAGCGCTTTTACGGCAACTGTTCTTGGGTTAGACATTTTGGTTCACCTTGGTACCCAACGGTATTTGGTTGCCACACAAAAATTGCTTCGCACTCATGGGTTTTGAACCCTCCGGTTGAAGAATAATTAACTCAAGCGAGGTACCTTCGGCGCAGGCAATAACAAGACTGTTCTCGTTTGCGATAACAGTTCCGCATTCCTTATCGGTTGCGGGTCCTACTGCCGCCTTTATTACTTTTATTCGCTTACCGTTAAGGAAAAAATAGGCGCAAGGCCAGGAATAAAATGCGCGCACGGCGTTACTGTGCTCTTTAGCAGGTTTGGCAAAGTCTAAAAATGCCATTTCTTTTTTTATAATAGGCGCATAGGTTGCCTTTTCGTCATCCTGCTTTTTGGGAACAAGTTCGCCCTTTTCAAGCTTTTCAAGTGTAGATACCATAAGCGAAGCGCTGATAGCAGAAAGCCGTTCAAAAAGCTCTTCGGCGGTTTCTTCTTGACCGATCTCTACTTCGGCAGTTTCGAGAATATCGCCGGTGTCCATTCCCTCGTTCATAAACATTGTTGTAACGCCCGTTACGGTATCGCCGCAGTAAATCGACCACTGTATAGGTGAAGCGCCCCTGTATTTAGGTAAAAGCGAAGCGTGGCCGTTTACGCAGGCGTACCTAGGAATACTTAAAACCTCTGTCGGCAAAAGCTTACCGTAGGCTACTACAACTATTGCATCGGGCGCCATTTCCTTTATTTTCTGCTGAATTTCGGTATCTTTAAGGGTTGCAGGCTGAAAAACGGGTATGCCAAGTGTTTCGGCCAGCACCTTAACGGGCGGCGGTGTCAAAATTTGCTTTCTGCCTACAGGCTTATCAGGTTGGGAAAATACCGCAACCACCTCGTTACCGGCGTCTACCACAGCTTGCAAGGTCTTTACGGCATAGTCGGGAGTCCCCATAAAAATAATTTTCATAAACTTTGTTTACCTTATTTTTTCTTCATTCTGTCAATATAAAGTATACCGTCAAGATGGTCAATTTCGTGACAAAGGGCGCGGGCCTTAAGACCCTCACCCGAAACGGTGAAATTATTACCGTTTCTGTCCTGCGCGCGAACAGTAACCTGCATCGGTCTTTTTATTTCTTCGTATCTGCCCGGCAAGGAAAGGCAACCTTCCGTACCTTCCTGCTCGCCGCTTTGGGCGGTTATAACGGGGTTTACCAGTTCAATTAGTCCGTCCCCTACGTCAACAATACAAACCCTTCTTAAAATGCCAACCTGCGGTGCGGCAAGACCCACACCTTCAGCTTTATACATTGTTTCTGCCATATCGTCAAGCAGGGTTGCAAGTTTTTCATCAAACTGAAGCTGTGTTCGACAGATTTTACGCAAAACATCGTCACCTTTTGTGACTATATTTCTGATTGCCATATTTTCCTCCAATTTAAATAACCGTTTCGGGATTTATGTCTACAGATACCGAAGTATCCCCCGAAAGCTTTATGCTTATTGCTTCTTTTAGCATTGTTCTGAATTCTTTAGTATTTTTGCATTTTATTACCATTCGGTAGCGATAGCGGTTGTTCACCTTATGCACCGCCGCAGGCGACGGGCCTAAAATAATCAGCTTAACCGAAGGATATTTACTGCCTATCAGTTCCTTTATTTTGGCGAATATACTCTTTATCGCACCTTCGGCAAGGTCTTTGTTTGACGACTGTGTAGACAAAAGGCATATATCACAGTAGGGCGGATAAATCATAAGCTTTCTCGTCAAGATTTCCTGCTCGTAAAAGCCGTCGTAATCCTGCGTTTTGGCAAGAGAAATTATCTCATTGTCAGAACTCATTGTCTGAACGGTGGCTTTGCCTTTTTCCTTACCTCTGCCCGCTCTGCCGACAACCTGTGTCAGCAAAGAAAAAGTACGCTCAAAGCTGTGGAAATCCTCACTGTACATCGCGCTGTCAGCACCAAGTACGCCAACCAAAGTAACGTTCGGAAAATCAAGCCCTTTTGCAACCATCTGTGTGCCGAGTAAAATATCATACTTACCGTTTGCAAAATCGCTGAAATAGGTCGAGTAAGAATCTCGGCTTACGGTACTGTCAGCATCAAGTCTTAAAAGTGAAGCATCTGGAAAAAGATTTTTAATCTCCTCTTCTGCTTTTTGGGTGCCTATGCCCATAAATTTCATATGCTCACCGCCGCACTGACAGCAGGTCTTTTCAACGGGCTTTGAATATCCGCAATAGTGGCACATAAGCCTTCCGTTTGCCGAATGGTAGGTCAGTGAAACACTGCAGTTAGGACAGGCTTCAACATACCCGCACTCTGCACAGGAAACGTAAGTATTATGTCCCCTACGGTTTAAAAGAAGTATAACCTGATGCCCTTTATTGAGGGCTTCTTTTATATTTTCATAAAGCGTACGGCTAATAACACCCGTATTGCCCGAATGAAGTTCCTTTTTCATATCAACAACTTCCACTTCGGGAAGAAGGGCGCCGCCGTATCTTTTTGTAAGCTTATATAGTGAATACTTGCCGCTTTTTGCCGCGGTATAGCTTTCAACCGACGGTGTTGCCGATGCTAAGCATAAAAGTCCGTTATGGTGTTTTACGCGGTATTTTGCAAGCTCTCTTGTGTGAAAACGTGGAGTTTTTTCGGATTTATAGGTATGTTCCTGCTCCTCGTCTATAATTATCAGTCCTAAATTTTCAAAAGGCGCAAAAACTGCGCTTCTTGTGCCTATTGCTATAAGCGCCTTGCCGTCCTTTATTCTTTGCCATTCATCCATGCGTTGACCTAAAGACATAGCGCTGTGGAAAAGGGCAATTTTATCACCATAGCGGCAGGTAAAAAGCTCGACAAGCTGCGGTGTAAGGGCAATTTCGGGCACCATTACGATAACCCCTCTGCCCTCGTCTACAACTTCGTCAACAAGGCTCAAGAAAACCTGTGTCTTGCCCGAACCCGTAACTCCGTAAAGCAGGGCGGTTTTACCCGTTGCCTTTTTATAGTCGTCTATCATACCGCAAAAGGCTTCGTTCTGCTCGTCGGTAAGTGTGATTTCCTCCCTTTTGCCTACAGTGAAACGGTATGGCGCCCTGAAAATGCGCTTGTTAACCGTTTGCAAAATGCCCTTTTTTACAAGAGTGTTTACAACTGCGGGTGTAACACCCGTAAAATAGCAAATCTCTTTAACCGAAGCCTCACCCGCGGCAAGCAAAAGCTCGTATACCGCGCTTTGCTTCGAGGTTAGTTTGCCGACGTTCGCATCTTCGCAAAGGCGGACCCACTTTTCAGTAGCGTCGCCCACCTTTTGCCTTGTATCGCTGCTTTTGAAAACGGCTTCCTTTAAAAGAAGACTGTCAATTACCTCGCGCTCTACGCCCATATCTCGCAGAAGTGCGGTTTCCTCCCTTTCGCCCGCTTTAAGCAAGTAATCGTAAACCTCTTTTTCACTTCCGCTTAAAAGCGAAGGCAAAAAGTCCTCATTGGCCGAGTAAAAATCAACTATTTTGTGAGTAAGACCTGCAGGAAGCATAACGTTCACCGCGTCGTAATAGGTGCAGAAAACATTTTCTTTCATATATTCGCAAAGCGAAAGCATTTCCTCACTCAAAACAGGGACTTTATCTATAAAAGCAATTATCTTTTTAAGCCCGCTTATTTCATCCGTCTTTATGCGAAAAAGCATACCCTGCTTTTTGGTGTTGCCCTTACCGAAAGGTACCAAAGCGCGACATCCGACTTTCGCAAAGACTTGCATTTCGGGAGGAATTGCATAGGTATAAAGCTTATCGTAAGCATATGTTGCGCCCTGTAGCGCAATTTCTGCAACAAGCCCTTTCATACAAATCTCTCCCTAAATTTTTACTTCTGTGGTTATTCCTCTTTTGTAGCAAGTTTATCAATAGCAAGGCTGATGGGCTTTTCAACAATAATTTCGCCCTTTTGCTCTGCTTCGCTGGAAATTTCTCTCGCAGTGTGAGCAACATCAATTACAAGACGGTATCTGTTATTGTATTCCTTAATAAGTTTTCCGATATTGGGGTTTAACATTTTAAAGCACCTCGTTAATAATATTTTTTATTTCTTTAAGCGGCAGGCGGTAATAATCTCAATTACCTCGTCAACAGCCTTGCTCAGACTGTCGTTAACGACTGTGTAATCGTATTCCGTCGCACGTTCAATTTCATCTAAAGCAGCCTTCATTCTGGCTTCTATAACCTCTTGCGTTTCGGTTCCCCTGCCGCAAAGTCTGCGTCTTAATTCCTCTAAAGAAGGCGGCATTATAAAAATGCTCACCGCTTCGGGCAATTTTTTGCGGATATTTGCCGCACCGTTAACGTCAACTTCAATTATTATGTCATATCCCTCTTCCATTGCTTTTACAACGGGGGCTTTGGGTGTGCCGTAATAATTGCCAACGTAAAGGTTATATTCCAAAAGTTCATCGTTTTCTATCATCGATTCGAACTTTTCTTTTGAAATAAAGTTATACTTGTCGCCCTCAACTTCGCCTTTTCGCATATCGCGAGTAATACTCGAAATTGAAAACTTAAGCTCGGGTTTTTTCTTAAAAAGCTCTTTTAAAAGGGTATCCTTGCCCGAACCCGAAGGACCTGAAATAATAAACGTGCTGCCCTTATTCATCGCCGTCGTCCTCACTGTCTGCCGCAAGCTCTTCGCTTAAGCGGTTTGAAAGGGTTTCTGCCTGCAGATACGTTAAAATTATGTGGTCACTGTCGGTAATAATTACCGCGCGCTTTCTTCTGCCCTGCGTAGCGTCAATAAGCATACCCTTATCCTTCGCGTCCTGAATAATACGCTTAATAGGCGAAGATTCAGGGCTTACTATTGCCACTATTCGCGAAGCGCAAACCATATTGCCAAAGCCTATATTTACAAGTTTCATATTCCTTCCCCTTTGGTGTTATGTAAACCTAATGTTATTCTATATTTTGAATTTGCTCTCTGATTTTTTCAATTTCCGACTTTATGTCAACCACCGTATGCGCTATTTCAACGTTCTGTGCCTTAGAGCCTATTGTATTTGTTTCGCGGTTCATTTCCTGAATTATAAAGTCAAGCTTTTTGCCGATGGGGCCTTCCTCTTGCAAAAGCGTTTCCAATTGCTTTATGTGACTGCGAAGCCTTACGGTTTCCTCGTCAACTGCAACCTTATCGGCAAAAACCGCGGTTTCGGTTATAAGCCTTTGCTCGTCAACGGCGGTGTTTTCAAGCAGCTCGCGCACCTTTGCTTCAAGACGTTGCCTATAAGCTGTAACCGTTTCGGGTGCCTTTTCTTCAACAAAGGCTACCTTCTTTAAAATATTCTCAATCTTTGCCTTTACGTCACCCGCCAAGCGTTCGCCCTCAACCTCGCGCATAGCAACAAAGGCGTCTATTGCATCCTTTGCCACCGAAAGCACGGCTTCACTTACGGTTTCGTCATCCTTCTCGGTCTTTTTAAGCTTAAAGGCCTCGCCATTTCCGACAAAGCTTGAAGCCTTAACGTCGTTTTTAAGCTTAAATTCCTTTGAAAGCTGCTTAAAAGCGTCAAGATAAGCCTTGATATATGCCTTGTTCACCTGAATTTCAGTGCTGTTTTCATCGGTATCCTCAATAAATACCGACATTTCAACCTTACCCCTACTAATGCTTTGTGAGCAAAGGGATTTCAGTTTTTCTTCAAGGAACTGATATGCGCGGGGATATCTGCAGGAAAATTCAAAAAACCTGTGGTTAACGGACTTTATTTCAACCGTAACGTCAAGTCCGTTTATAACCGCTTTTGCCCTGCCGAAACCGGTCATACTTCTTATCATTTTTCGTCACTCCAAACAAGAAAAACCGACTTTTCGGCTTTTCCGTATAATACTCCATATTATTCATAATATTATAGCAAAAAAGCTTCTTTTTGTCAACTTTTAAGGCAATTTAAAAAGACGGCATTTGGGAGACACTTCGTAAAGAAGTTTCTCCCAATTTCTTTTTATAGAAAAAATGACACTTTCAGTTTGAAAGTGTCATAGTGGGTTATAGACTTTGAAATGTCACGGTAAGGCATTTGAGGGCCTGTTAAAGAGATATTTTGGTTAATATTCAAAATAATGGGTGTACCGTTCAGGCATACCCATTATTTTTAATCTTCTCTCGAAAGACCGTATAAATTTAGGTTTTTCATTCCCAAATGATATAAGAAAACAGACAGTGGCTGTAAATTAACACCGCCTAAAATGGTATTTATAACAGTGTTCGCATAATTCAATATACTGTCTATTATTTTATCTGTGTGTTTTTCAATATCAGCGTATTGTTCCTCTGTAAAGACTATGGTTATGTATCCGCTTGAACTGGCAAAAACATATTTTGGATGATAAGATGTTTCTTTAATAATTATATCGATAATTTCTTGCTTATGTTCTCTGGTAAAATAAGAGTAATATGTATGGTCGATACGGCTCAATCCGATAGGCATTTGCGGATGGTAATACTCATCAATATTTAAATTGAAAAGTTTGCAAGTTTCATACCATAGCGGCAGTATTTTTTCTTTGGTGAAATCATTAAGCATTCCTCGCGTGCCAAAATCCACCTCATACTCTATAAAATCCTTCTCGTTTGCCACATATATGCACATATATGGTATGTTTTTAAAGATGCTTTGTCCTTTTGCTACTGCAATTACCGAAATTATATGCACTCCGTTTTGTTGGCATCGTTCTTTGAAATATTCAAAACAATCATCATCCTTTTTAAATAAGTCTAAAATATATTCTTTGTGATCAGGATATTCTTTTTTAAACATACATTATCCCCTGCTTGAAAATGATTATAATTCAATTATATCATAAATAAATCGTTTTTTCAATAGTAAGGCTTTTTTACGATTTTAGTGTGACAAAAGTGGTAATTTTTAAAAATTTAATAACAAAATCCTTTATTCAAGCGGTTTTCGGGTGTAGTTTCAAGACGAAGCTCTACACCTAACTCAAAGATAAAAACCGTTAGTGATATTGTGAGACAGGTCTCACAGTGATA
>CAZHYD010000023.1:0-18500 GCA_964536645.1 uncultured Ruminococcus sp. | reverse complement strand
TCTAATCACTTCGGGCACAAAACCTGAAATATCGCCGCCCATTTCGGCTATTTGTTTAACCATACTTGAGCTTAAATACATATTCTGTGAAGAGGTGGTTAAAAACAGGGTTTCAACATTGGGATTAAGCTTTTTATTTGCCAGCGCCATCTGAAATTCATATTCAAAATCAGACATTGCCCTAAGACCTTTAACAATGGCTGTAGCGCCTTTTTGCGCGGCATAATCTGCCAAAAGGCCACCGTAATGCTCAACCGTTACGTTTTTTAAATCGGGAATACATTTTTTTATCATTTCCACACGTTCTTCGGGTGAAAACGAGCAGTTTTTCGCGGTGTTGCCTGCAACAACCACAATAAGACTGTCAAACATCTTTGAAGCGCGGATTATTATATCCAAATGTCCGTATGTCACGGGGTCAAAGCTGCCGGGACAAATTGCTATCGTATTATTTTTCATATATCCCTACCCCTCTTACTCTTGTCTCGCCTTGCTGTAAACGGTAAGGTGAATCTTTCCGTAGCGGTATCTGCGCCATACCGAAAATCCGCCGATATCTTCGGGGAGTTCTACCTCGGGCGGATGCTCGCAAACGATGATACCGAAATCGCTCATAAGCGGAAGCACCGCTTTTATCGCAGGGAGCAAAAGTTCTGCATCGTAAGGCGGGTCTAAAAAGACTATGTCAAATATATCCCTAGACATAGCGCAAAAGGAAGCATAATCCGATAAAACAACCTTCGTATTGCTTTCAAAACCGCAAATTTCGATATTTTTCTTTATATACTTTATTGAAACAGGTGAGGAATCAACCAAAACGGCACTTTCGGCACCGCGGCTTACAGCCTCCATACTCAGTTGTCCCGAACCTGCGAAAAGTTCGAGAACCCGCCTGCCCTCAATATCGAACTGCAAAGCGCTGAATATTCCTTCCTTCACCTTATCGGGTGTGGGGCGGACGTCCCTGCCGTCAGGCGTGACAAGACGTTTTCCCTTTGCCGAACCGGTAATAACACGCATTTAAATCACCAAAAGAAAAAATAGACATAACTATAGAGCATAATTATGTATATATTATCCCACTAAACATCCCCTTTTGTCAATAGTTTTTTTACATACTTAGTTGAAAAGCAATATATTTTTATATATAATAATATAAAACTAAGCCGCGGTGGTGGAAAAATGATTTATCTTCTTACTTTAAGCGAAAAAGATTTTGGTATGCTTGAGCCCTTTTTTGCGGAATTTTTGCCTAAAAAAAGTCTTGAAAAAAAGGCTTCTTTAAAGTTGGAAAAAGCCCTTATTTCACTAACGGCCGAGCTTTTTTTAAGGCTTCATATTGCCGATAAATACGGCATTTCAAGTAGCGAAATCACGTTTTTTCACACCAAAAACGGCAAGCCTTATCTTAAAACGCCCAAAAGCTTTTATTTTAACCTTTCTCACAGTGAAAATACCGCCGCGGTAGCTATAAGCGACTGCGAAATAGGGGTCGATATTGAGAAGCTTCGCAAATTTAACCCCAAAACCGCCGAGCGCTTTTTCAGTGCCGATGAATTAAATTATATTTTTTCAGGTGAAAGGGATATTCGTTTTACGGAAATTTGGACCAAAAAAGAAGCGTTTATAAAGCTGAATTCGCTGAATTTATCCCACCTTAAAGGCGCTAAAACCGAAAATATTTTCACTACCAAAATAGATGATTTTATACTTTCCTACTGCGACGAAAAGCAAAACCTGCATACAATAAAAAAGATTTATTTGACCGATATATTAAAGTTGCTTGAAAAAGTTAAAAATATATGATATACTCTATTGGTTTATTTTAGAAATTAAAGGAGTTTACCCGTGGCAGACTTAAAGCACGAAATTGAAAGAAGAAGAACATTTGCCATAATTTCCCACCCTGATGCCGGTAAAACCACCCTTACCGAAAAGTTTTTGCTTTACGGCGGCGCTATTCAGGCCGCAGGTTCGGTAAAAGGCAAAGCCACCGCAAAGCACGCGGTGAGCGACTGGATGGAGCTTGAAAAGCAAAGAGGTATTTCTATAACCTCATCGGTTATGCAGTTCGAATACAAGGGGTACTGCATAAATATTCTTGATACTCCCGGTCACCAGGACTTCTCTGAAGATACCTACCGCACGCTTATGGCGGCAGACAGCGTTGTTATGGTTATCGACGCAGCAAAAGGTATTGAAGCCCAGACGCGAAAGCTTTTCAAGGTTGTTGCAAGAAGGCATATTCCTATTTTCACCTTTATCAACAAGCTTGACCGCGAGGCACGCGACCCGTTTGAGTTGCTTGACGAGCTTGAAAAGGAATTCGGCATAGGCACATATCCTGTAAACTGGCCCATTGGTTGCGGGGTAAGCTTTAAGGGCGTTTTTGACCGTGACAAACGCGAAATTCTTACCTTTAATGAATTTCATCGCGGTCAGGACCGCATAAAAGCCATTTCCTGCGATATTTCCGATACTGAAAAGCTTGACGAGCTTATAGGCCCATATCAGCGCGAAGAGTTTGTTGAGCAGATAGAACTTTTGGACGGTGCGAGTTTTGAATTTGATATCGACAAGGTGCGCCGCGGCGAGCTTTCCCCCGTTTTCTTTGGCTCGGCTTTGACAAATTTCGGTATAGAAGTCTTTCTTGAAAACTTCCTTACGATGACAACCGCGCCCTTATCGAGAATGTCAGGTGAAGAAGAAATCAGCCCCTTTGACGAGAATTTTTCGGCCTTTGCCTTTAAAATTCAGGCAAATATGAATAAAAACCACCGCGACCGCATAACCTTTTTCAGAATTTGCTCGGGCAAGTTTGAACGCGGTGCCGATTATTATCACGTTCAGGCGGGAAAACCCGTCCGCCTTTCGCAGCCGCAGCAAATGATGGCCGATGAAAGACAGGTTATAAACGAAGCCTATGCGGGCGATATTATCGGCGTTTTTGACCCGGGAATTTACTCTATAGGCGATACGGTTTGCTCACAAAAGAGGAAGGTTAAATTTGAAGGCATACCCACCTTTGCACCAGAGCATTTTTCGCTTATTGAGCAAAAAGACAGTCTTAAGCGAAAGCAGTTTGTAAAGGGCGTTGAACAAATTGCCCAAGAAGGTGCAATTCAAATTTTCCACGAGCCCAATTCAGGTATGGAAAGGGTTATCGTAGGTGTTGTAGGTGTGCTTCAGTTTGAAGTGCTTGAGCATCGCCTTAAGAACGAATACAACGTTGAGGTTAACCGCAACGACCTGCCTTACCAGTATATCCGTTGGATTAAAAACCGCGATATTGACGTAAAGAAGCTGAACCTTACTTCCGATACAAAGTGGGTTCAGGACTTCAAGGGAAACAACCTTTTGATTTTCACAAGCGAATGGAATATTAACTGGGCGCTTGAAAGAAACGAAGGCCTTATTCTTGAAGATTTTAGCAGAGATTAAAAAAGAAAGCAGTCATCATACGATGACTGCTTTTAATTTTAAATTTTATGAAAACTGCGGAGTAACGCTTGTATTGGCGATACATACCCAAGAATTTCCCGCGTTTACTTCTAAGGGACTGCCGTCGGTATTAGTAAAAGTAAAACTGCTTGCGGCGTCACCCTTTCTCCACTTAATCGGAACGTATGTGCCGTTTACACAGTAATATCCGTCGCCCGAATTAAGCATTACTTCGCGGTGATTATTGCCGTCAGTACAGTCGGGATATATTCTGATAGTGGTATTAAGAATAAATACGTTCTTAAACTCAAGCGTTTCACCTGTGTTATAATCCTTACGAACGGTATCGCGGTTGTATCTTACGTACTTTCCGCTTTCGGCGTTGTACTTAAAGGTTGTATTATAATTACTGTTGTACGAAACGCTTACGGCATTTGCTGTATTAGAAAGGATAACACTCTCATTTTCATCGGCAAAATTTTGCCAGTTGGCCGTTTTCTTATTTTCGGTTCTAAAGGTTTTTTGAGCGTGGTTTACAAGATTAGAAGTGTAAGCATAAAACGTATGCTCGGTTGAAAGACCGTTGGGAATTCTCTTTCCCAAATTTGTGTTAAGCAAATTCACACTGTCAATATCATTAAAATGCGAGCCTATGTGGTAATTGTCTTGTCCCGCGTGGTAATAAACAGCGTCGTGCGACAAAGCAAGGTCAAGGAAAACATATCTTGCCGAGCGCACAGGACCTACCTTTTCAGCTTTAGAAATGTCCTTAAAAATTGCAACTAAACGGGTAATTCCACCCTCAACCTCGGTTTCGTAAACAATGTCGGCTTCTGAAAGTCCGCACTGATAAGGCTGAACTATGTTGGAATTTTCTATCATAACTGCTATGGGTCTTTGGCTTTCGGTTCCTATTTCAAGCTCTGCAACACCCGTAAGCGAATTTACGGCGTATTTCGTTTCCTCTACTGCAGGAGTGGAAGAAACGATTTCCTGCGGTTCGGAAGAAAC
Source organism: uncultured Ruminococcus sp. (assembly GCA_964536645.1). Lineage (GTDB taxonomy): Bacteria > Bacillota > Clostridia > Oscillospirales > Acutalibacteraceae > UBA737. The sequence continues at coordinate 14,048 of CAZHYD010000023.1, read as the reverse complement.
AGTGTCAGGTTTTTCTGAGCAACCAACCGCCAACAAAAGTATTAAAGACATAAAAATTAAAGCTGCACGCTTTATCATAAAAAACCACCCGAAAATTTAAAAATCTTTAATTATTATATTACAAAATTTTTGCTTTTTCAACCTTTATTAAAGTTTTTTCGGGTGTTTATTTTTTGTAAATTTTTTTGCTAAAATATTACAAAAACCCGAAGAAAACTCTTCGGGTTTTTCTTTACAGTAATATACACACAAGGCCGTTGCAGCCCTCGTTAATGACACGCTCTATAGTTTCTTTTACACGCATTCTTGCATCTTGCGGCATTCGCATAAGCTTGGAATGAAGTCCCTCGTTAACAAGCTCGTGCAATGATTTTCCGAAAATGTTAGACTGCCATATTTTTACCGAATCCTCTTCAAATTCGCTAAGCAGGTACATAACAAGGTCTTCCGACTGCTTTTCGCTGCTGACTATGGGGCTGACCTCGGTGCTGATATTGGCTTTCATAAGGTGAATTGACGGTGCCGAAGCTCTGAGTTTAACCCCATATTTTCCGCCCTGCTTTACTATCTGCGGCTCTTCAAGGGTGAGTTCCTCAATTTCGGGCATTATTATGCCGTAGCCCGTGGCCTCCACCTCTTCAAGCGCACCTTTTACCCGCATATATTGCTTCTTCATCGCCGCCATATCGGCTATGTTTTGCATAAGCTCTTCCTCGTCCTTTATTACAAGTCCCGTTGTTTCGGCAAGTATTTTATAGAATAGTTCCTTGCCGATATTCAGCAAAACTTCGGCGCTGCCACGGCCTAAATCTATTGATTCAACCTTTGCTTCTTCGACGTTTTCATTATCCTCAAAAGCGTCTTCAAAAAGCCCGATGTCCCTTATATGCAAAAGTCCTTTTGCAGATTTTTTAATAGTTTCAATAAGGTTGGCTCTAAGCCAATGTTCAAGCGGTAAAGAGTTTATCCAGCGCGGGAAATTTACGGTGATTTCCCTTAAGGGAAATTCAAAAATCACGCGGGATAAAATGTGCTTTATATCATTTTCACTAAGTTCAAGACAGTTTATCGGAATCACGGGAACATCATACTTTTCAGAAAGCTCTCGTGCTAAGCTTTGCGCCTGCTCAGATTCGGGATACATACAGTTAAGCAGCGCAATAAAGGGCTTCTCAATAGCCTTTAGTTCCTCAATAACCCGCTCTTCCGCCAAGGCGTATTCCTCGCGCGGAATATCGCTGATACTGCCGTCCGTAGTGATTACAAGGCCTATTGTAGAGTGTTCGGTTATAACCTTTTTTGTGCCGATTTCCGCCGCTTCGTTAAAGGGTATTGCCTGCTCATACCAAGGGGTCTTGACCATTCGCGGCTCGTTTCCCTCTATATAGCCAAGCGCGCTGGGTACTATATATCCCACGCAGTCTATAAGCCGAACCTTCATAACGGCGTTTTTATCAACCTTTATTTCGGCAGCATTTTCGGGTATGAATTTGGGCTCGGTTGTCATTATTGTTCTGCCCGAGGAAGACTGCGGCAACTCATCGTTTGCCCTTTCTTTTAAATATTCCGCAGAAATATTGGGTAAAATCAACTTATCCATAAACTGCTTGATAAAGGTTGATTTTCCCGTTCTTACAGGACCCACTACACCAATATAAATATCTCCGCCCGTGCGCTCGGCAATATCTTTATATATACTCGCATTTGACATGACTTCGTCCTCCTAGGTTTGAGTATCTTTGTAAATATTATGAAGTCATATATTTTTTTATGCACAACTTTTAAGGGCAATAAAAAAATCTCGGCAAAGGCTTTGCCGAGATTTTTTGTTATTTATGGTATTGTGAGCCTTCGTTAATTTTAAAAGCTCTGTAAAGCTGTTCTAAAAACATTACTCTGAAAAGCTGGTGAGGAAAGGTCATTTTAGAAAAGGAAAGTTTTAAGTCGCTTTTTGCCTTAAGGCTTTCTGCCAAGCCGTAAGAACTGCCTATAACAAAGGCAATAGGCCTGCCCTCTGCCGTAGCTTCGGCAAGTTTTGCGGCAAAATCTTCACTCTTAATTTGCGTACCCTCAATGCACGTTGTTATAAGCATTGCATTTGCAGGCACTTTTTTAAGTATCATTTCGGCTTCTTTCATAAGAGCCGCATCTATCTGTGCGCGTGAGGGATTGTCGGGCAGTTTTACAGGCTCTAATTCGACCGTTTCGAAATTTGCATAACGGGAAAGCCTTTTTTTATACTCTGCAACGGCGTCTGCGAGGTATTTTTCCTTTAGTTTTCCCAAAGTGATTAGGGTAATTTTTATCATAACACCGTCACCCCGTTATTTTCAGGACTTGCCACCTTTAAAATATAGTCCACTCCGTTTTGTGCGCCAAGGTCAATAAGCGCTGCTTCGCTGATAGACTGCGCAAGTAGCGGCAAATTATTTTTGCGGCTTAAATGACCCAGCATAAACCTTGTTGTGCCGCTTTTTAAAAGCCGACCGAGTTCTGCCGCGCAGGCGTTGTTCGAAAGGTGGCCGACGTCACTTAAAATACGCATTTTAAGCTGCGGCGGGTAAGGACCTTTTTTAAGCATTTCAATATCATGGTTGGATTCAAGCAGTACAAAATCGCAGCCCGTAAGGGCATTTCTTGCCTCATCACTCACAAAGCCAAGGTCTGTGCAAACCGCCGCCCGCTTACCGTCGGGCAAAAGGAAGGTGTATCCGCTCGAGCCTTCGCAGTCGTGACTTGTGGCAAAGCGGGAAATTTCTATATCGCGAAGAACGGTTTTTTCTCCCCCCTCTAAAACGGTAGTTCCCGCGGGGACAAGGTCCTTTTCCAAAAGGATTTGCAGTGTTTTTTGGGAAGCAATAAGTGAAGCTTTTGTATTTTTCAGGAGAAGTTTAAGGCCTTTAACGTGGTCAATATGCTCGTGCGTAACACAAACGGCAAAAATTTCATCCATACTGCCGCCGGCGTTTTTAAGAGCCGTATCCAAAGCCTTAAAGGAAGCGCCCGCATCAACAATTATGCCGCCCTTGGCGGTTGCAATATACGTACTGTTACCCGAAGAGCTGCTAAACAGCGGGCATATTCTCGACATAGCTTATCCTCCTTACTAAAAAATAAAAAACTGCGGCAGGTTGTGCACCTGCCACAGATTTAAGCCTGTTTATAAACTTGCGCACCCTCAATAATCGGAACGCGTTTTATATCGGCGCCAAGCGCTGAAAACTTTTCAACAACATTTTCATATCCGCGGTCAATATGGTCAATGTCCTCAATTTCGGTGACACCGTCTGCCATAAGACCTGCAATTATCATCGCCGCGCCTGCCCTTAGGTCTACCGCCTTAACGGGTGCCGCGTGAAGCGAACCTACGCCGGTGATTACCGCCATTTTACCGTCAACCTGAACGTCAGCGCCCATTAAGGTAAGCTGGTCAACGTAGCGGAAACGACTATCCCAAACACCTTCGGTGACAATGCTCGTACCGTCAGCTACGGTAAGAACGGTGGCAATTTGTGGTTGCATATCGGTCGGGAAGCCGGGATGCGGCATTGTTTTAACGTTACATTTTTTCGGGCGGTCCTTCATAGTAACCCTTACCGCTTCATCGTAACAGTAAATATCCGCACCTATTTCGGAAAGCTTTGCGATTATAGATTCAAGATGTTCGGGGGTGACGTTTGAAACCAAAACATCTCCCCTTGTGGCAACTGCCGCCGCCATATAGGTTCCGGCTTCTATCTGGTCGGGGATAATGCTGTAGGTTGCACCGTGAAGACTTTCCACACCGCGAATTTTAATCATTCCCGTACCTGCACCCATGATATCGGCGCCCATAGAATTAAGGAAGTTTGCAAGGTCAACTATGTGAGGCTCACGGGCCGCGTTTTCAATAACGGTAAGACCCTTCGCCTTTACCGCCGCCAACATAATGTTTATAGTGGCACCTACCGAAACAACGTCAAGATATATTGACGCGCCCTTAAGTTCAAAAGCCTTAGCATCAACCATACCGTTTTCTATAGAAAGCTTTGCGCCCAAGGCTTCAAAGCCCTTTATATGCTGGTCTATAGGACGAACGCCAAAATTACATCCGCCCGGAGGGGCTACTCTTGCCCTGCGACCTCTGCCAAGGAGTGCGCCCAAAAAATAACTCGAAGCGCGCATACCCTCGGCCATTTGCTTTGTAACAACGTAAGAATTAACGTGTGTAGGGTTAATAACAACCGAAGTTTTATCTATAAGACGAATGTCAGCGCCCAACGTTTTCATAGCGCTGAGTATTGCCGAAACGTCCGAAATATCGGGAAGGTTTTCAATTACACAAGGACCGTCCGCCAATAATACTGCAGGTAAAATTGCCACTGCCGCATTTTTGGCGCCGCTTATGCGAACCTCTCCTCTTAAGGCGTTACCGCCCCTTATTACAAATTTATCCAAAAAAGGCACTCCCTCAATAAAATTTTGATGAACCTTTGAATGTTTTGTATCTTGGGTAGTATACCCAAAACAATAAATTAAATCAACAAAAATATTATACTGTTTTTTACCTGTTTTGTCAATTTTATTTTGTTTTCAAAAGAATAGACCGAAGTTCTTTTAAACTTCGGTCTGAATTTTAGTTGATTTTTCCGTAAAGCGGCATATCGCTATCACGCTTGGGCTCTCTTGCTACGGGGGTAACCGTAGGCTTTGCTGAGCGGTGGTGAGATGAGCGTGAACCACGGCGTCTGTCATTATTTCTAGGCGGTCTTACCTGCGCGCCCTCAAGCGAAATAACGATTCTTCTTCCCGCACCTTCACCGAAGGAATTTGAAACAACACCTTCAATTTCCTGAACAGCGGTATGGATAATTCTGCGCTCGTAAGGATTCATAGGCTCTAAAGTGCGGCTTTTGCCGGTTTTAAGTACCTGCGCAGAAATGCGGTTTGCAAGATTTGTAAGGGTTTCTGCCCTTTTTTCACGGTAATTGCCGATATTAAGGCTAATCTTATAATGGCCGCCACCGTTATTAGCAGCAAGACTTGAAAGGTACTGAAGCGCATCAAGAGTTTCACCTCTACGGCCGATAGCGATGCTTAAATCTTCGCCGTCAAGTGTGATAAGCGAGGCGTTTTCCTTGCTGGCAACCTTTATTGAAACCTCACCGCAGTTAAATGCGGCCAAAACGGTTCTGATATATGCTATTGCCTTAGAAACGTTTGAATCAGGGTCAATTTCCTTTTCGTCAACTGCGGGGCCGTATTCCGAAGAAGCCTCCTTTTTGGGAGCAGTTTCCTTCTTTACGGGCTCTTCAGCCTTAGGCTGTTTTATCTTTTCTGTTTTAGTCTTATTTTGGGGCTTCTTTTCGGGCTTTGCTTTCTTTGGGGCCTTAGGGTCGGGCGTTTCTATATATGCCTTAACCTCTGCCATGCTGCCGCCAAAAACGCCTAAAACCTTCTTTTTGGGAACTGTAATTACATCAAACTGTATATCGTCGAGTTCGGACGCGCCCAACTTGGCTAAAGCATCTTCCTTTGCTTCTTCGATGCTTTGTCCGAAGCCTATTGCTTCTCTAATCAAAGGGAATCCTCCTTTTATTCGTTGTCCTGAGTGTTAATTGCCTTTTTCATACGCAATTCTTCAAATTCGCACTGTTTTTTGAGGTCGTTTGAGCGCTCTCTCGAAATCATCTTATGAGGGCCGTAGAAGTTTTGAATGCCCAACTGAATAAGTCCGCCTATAAGCGAAGAGCAAGCCCAATAGAACGCTACGCCACCCGGTAAGCTAAAACCGATAAACAGGGTGAAAAGCGGCATTGTAAGCATCATACCGGTCATATTGGGAGCGTTGGGGTTAATCTTCTTTTGCGACTGCATAGAAAGAACGCTTGTAAGCATTTGAGCGGCAAATGCAATTAAAGGCATAAGCCAGATGCGCTGCGCATCGTGGAAAATGTCAAACGAAAATACAGGCGTTTCGGTAAGGTTCATACCAAGGAAGGTAAAATCAACCGTGCCGAGTTTTTCTGCAATTTGGGGGAAGTCGATAGCACCGCTTTCAACGGCACCTATAATCTGAAGCTCACTAACTCTGCTGGAAGCAACACCCAAAGCTTCTGCCGCTTCGGAAATAACTGCCGAGTCAATATGCATCAAATAGGTAAGAGGCTGCATAATGAGGTAATAAATACTCATCATCAGCACAAGGCGCAAAATCATAGGAAGGCAGCCGCCGCCCGCAGAAATATTTTCTTCGCGGTAAAGATCTTGCATAGCCTGTGAATACTTTTGCTTATCATCGCCGTAACGCTTCTTAAGCTCGTCAAGCTTGGGTTTAATTCTGGTCTGCTGAACAGAGGATTTCTGGCCTTTTATGCTTAAGGGTATAAGAATTATATTTATAAGTAGCGTAAACAGAAATACGCCGACAGCAAAATTACCGCCGAAAAATCCTGCAAGAGTTTCAAGCAACCAACCCAAAGGTTTGTTAATAATATTAAATATTGCTTGCATTTATGCACCATCCATCCTGACGTATAAACCGTCAATGGTAATTTTTAAATTTATTTTTTGTTTTTCTTTCGGGTACGGGATCATACCCGCCCTTGCAAAGTGGGTTACATCTCAAAATACGGCCAAGTGCCAAAATACTACCCTTAAAACTGCCGTGAATTTTAATGGCTTCAATAGCGTAAGCCGAACAGGTAGGTGTGAAACGGCAGCAGGGTATTTTTGAGGGTGATATTCTTTTTTGATAAAAGGTAATTAGTTTAATTAACAACTTGCTCATCATTGTAAATACCGGCCGACCTTAAAAGTTTTGAAAGCGAAGCCTCAACGGCTGTACTTTTAGCAGACAAAATTCTGCTTCTTGCCACAATGATAAAATCGTAACCGGGGGCAATTTTTGAATAGCAATTTCTAAAGGCTGCCGTAATAACGCGCCTTGCACGGTTTCTTTGGACGGCTTTGCCGATTTTCTTGCTGGCCGTTATTCCAAGCCGTATATTGCCGCTGCGATTTTTCAAAACATAAACCACTACATACGGACAAACTAACGCCTTGCCGCGAGAATATGCACGCCTGAAAATGTGGTTTTCCTTAATTTTTATTATTGTGCTCATAAAATACCGCCTAATAAAAGGAAAAGCCACTGATTTGTGGCTTTTAGTATGTTAATTGCTTTCTGCCTTTAGCTCTGCGTCTTGCAAGTACCTTGCGACCGTTAGCTGTAGCCATTCTCTTTAAAAAGCCGTGTTCTTTTTTACGGTGAAGCTTTTTGGGCTGGTAAGTTCTTTTCATCGTGAAACCTCCTTAACTGATGTTAATTCAAAACTGCAAATTTAGTTCGCAGTTACATTGACACAACCTGACAATTATAGATTATAACCCAAAGTGTGCCCATATGTCAATAAAAATTTTCTTTCTTGACCTATTTTAATTATTATATATAATTTAAGTATAACTTAGGAGGAGAGGATGACAAAAAATGAAAATCGCAGTTATTACGGGTGCATCTTCGGGACTTGGCACCGAATTCGCTTTGGCGGTTGACAAATACCGCCCCGATATTGAAGAAATTTGGCTTATTGCCCGCCGCGAAGACAAGCTTTTAAGCCTTAAAGACCAGCTTTCCAAAAACGTAAAGGTTGTCCCGATGGATATTACAAGCACTGAAAAGATTGAAGAATACATAGACCTTTTAAAAAGCGAAAATGCCGAACTTTCACTGCTGGTTAACAATGCAGGCTGCGGCAAACTCGGAATGTTTGAAGATATGCCCTATTCGGATAATATTTCAATGGTGCGCCTTAACTGTGAGGCCCTTACGGTTATGACAAGCGCTTCCCTGCCCTTTATGAAAAACGGCGCCGAGATAATAAACTCCTGCTCTATTGCTTCCTTTGTACCCAACACAAGAATGGCGGTATACTCCTCCACAAAGGCCTTTGTTTTAAGCTTTTCCCGCGCGTTACGCTCAGAGCTTAAAAAGCGAGGCATAAACGTGTTGGCTGTTTGCCCCGGACCTATGGATACCGAATTTCTCGCTTTGGCGGGAATTGAAAAAGGCACCAGCCGCACCTTTGACACACTGCCCCGCGTAAGCCCGAAAGCCGTTGCGAAAAAAGCAATTTTTGCCTCCAAAAAAAAGAGGGGTGTTTACACCTGCCTTGCATTTTTCAAATTCTACCGCTTTTTAGCAAAAATACTGCCCTGCAGCTTGGTTATGAAATTAGCAGGCACATAAAACAAAAATCCCCGAGAAATGATGGGGGTGTAGCAAAGCAGTCAGAGCGAAATCAAACAGACCGATAAATTTTGAATTTAAAAACTAACTTATCTTAAATAATTATCGCTTTTTGTAGGGCGTTTCTCTGTCTATAAATGTATGTAATCCCGCTGACGCAAACGCGGTCATATTCAGTCTTTGGCCCCCTCTGACGAGGGGGCTGGATTTTTCGAAGCAAAAGTCTGGGGGAGAGAATATTTTTCTTCTTTCATCTCTCCCTTTGAGCAAAATCAAAGATTTTGCCCACCTCCCTCATCAGAGGGAGTCTTTCCGTTGCGGCGAGACTGTCCATAGCCAAAGTTTTTCGTTTAACAAAAAACCGACCTGTGAAATAACTAACAGGTCGGTTTAACTGTATTACAAGCGTTCTTTAATATTTTTTACTAATCTTATTATCTTTTGGTTTTACCCCAAGTACCACCTTGTTATGACTGAGTTTCATCGTTAGCGGAAACAAGGTAGTCCTTCTCTTCAAAAGCCAAACTCCAACTGTCATAAAGCGGGTTTTCCCAAATCGTGCCGTCAGCGTCCGTAAAAGAAACAACTATTGCTTCAACGTAAACTACGTTTTCCATTTCTTCGGACACGCGAAGTCCAAGCTCTGCTTCCCAGGTGGCCTCGGCTTCTATAGAAAGCTCACCCATATCCACCTCTTTAATATAGGAGTCCTCGGTAAGACCCGACGCGCTCTTTATTGCAAGGGGCTTACCCTCACTGTCCCAAACGGCAAAAGCCAACACTATACCGCTAATAGCACCATCGGTATTGTTGGTAATATCGGCCAAAAGCATAAAGGTGCCGTCCGACTGTTCCAATGTCTTAGCATTAAGTGCCACTGCCTTTTGTGCTGAAAGCCCCGCTTTTAGACCTGTAACAGAGTCGCTTTCTGTATCAGACGAGGTATCATCCGCCGAAGTATCGTCGTCCTTAGGTTCGGCAAGCGAAACCTCCATCCACTCTTCAAGGGTAACACCTATATACGTTTCCTGCCACTTATCATAAAGGTCGTTTTCCCAAGCACTTGTGCCCAATTCGCAAGAAATAACCATAGCTTCTATATAAGTAATATTGTAACATTCTTCCGCAATTACAAGGCCCATATCGGCTTGCCAAGTTTCACCCGCCGCAACCTCTACGTTAGAAAGCGTTACTTCGAATATCGAATATGTATTATCGGGATTTTTAGGGGTTTTAATTATAACAGGATTTCCCTCGCTATCCCAAACGGCGTAAGAAATAACTATATCGCTTACGTCATAGCTTGTGTTGTTGACAATATCCGCCATAAGCATTTTATTGCCATCCTCATCGGTTTCAATACGGGCATTAAAAGCATAAACGCCCTTGTCCTTAACAGAGGCTACAAATTCGTTATAGGCTTGTGTTTTTTCTTCCACGCTCATACCGAAGCAGCCGCAAAGCGAAAGCGCAAGGCAGGCTGCAAGAATTATTGAAAGCACTTTTTTCATAAGAAATCTCCTTGCAAAAACTTTTATAGCATTATTTTATCAAATAAATCAGCAAAAAGCAACGGAAAAACTTTAAACTTTAAGAATTTTGCCGCATCTTTTTGACAAACTAAAAGCGGAGGCGGGAAAATGAACGAAAATAACAAGAAAACTACCGAAGAAAACAACAAAGAATTAGCCGAAATCAAGGAAATGGGCTCTGTTGCCGCCGTAAACGGCAAGCATAAAATTTTTTGTCTTACCATAATCGGAGAAATTGAGGGGCATAACGTTCTTCCCGAGCAGAGCAAAACCACAAAATACGAGCACGTAATACCCCAGCTTGTTGCCATTGAAGAAAGCACCGAAATTGAGGGTGTGTTAATTATTCTCAACACCGTTGGCGGCGACGTTGAGGCAGGGCTTGCCCTTGCCGAGCTTATAGCGGGGCTTTCAAAGCCCTGCGTATCCTTAGTTTTAGGGGGCGGGCACTCAATAGGCGTACCTTTAGCCGTTGCGGCAAAGAAATCTTTTATTGCCCCTTCGGCCACGATGACAATTCACCCCGTAAGAACAAGCGGACTGATTATAGGAGTACCGCAAACTATGCACCATTTCGAAAAAATGCAGGCGAGGATCACCAATTTTGTTGTAGCTCACTCAAATATTTCGGCAAAGACCTTTAAAAGCCTTATGATGAACACCAAAGAGCTTGTGACCGACGTTGGCACGGTTTTAACCGGCAAAAAGGCAATAGAATGCGGACTTATAGATGCCGAAGGCAATTTGAGCTTCGTTTTAGAAGAGCTTTATAAAATGATAGAGAAAAATAAAAATCCGTAAGTTGCCTTACGGATTTTTTGTTTATTTAACGGGATAAGTCCAGCCGTACGTATCCTCAATTTTACCCCACTGAATACCTGTCAGCGTGTCGTAAAGATACTGCGTAACCTTGCCGATTTCACCGTTGTTTACGGGGAATTTTTCACCCTTGTAGCAAAGCTCGCCTATGGGTGAAATTACTGCTGCGGTTCCGCAACCCCAAGCCTCTTTAAGACGGCCTTGCTTGAGTGCTTCTTCAAGCTCGTCAATGCTGAGCAGTCGCTCACTAACCTTATAACCCTCTTTTCTAAGTACCTCAAGGCAGGATTTTCTTGTAATACCTGGGAGTATTGAGCCGCTGAGCATAGGTGTTACCACCTCATCGTCGATAAGGAACATAACGTTCATAGCGCCAACTTCTTCTATATACTTGCGCTGAACACCGTCAAGCCAAAGCACCTGGGAATAGCCCTTGCTTTCAGCCCTTGCGCCTGCGCGGTTTGAAGCAGCATAGTTTCCGCCGCACTTAATATAGCCCGTGCCGCCGCGAACAGCCCTTACGTCCTCGTCTTCGATCATTATTTTAACGGGGTTTATACCCTCTTTATAATAACTGCCTACGGGAGACGCTATTATGATAAAGGTTGCATTCCCTACGGCATGAACGCCCAAGGTTTCATCGTTTCCGAACATAAAGGGACGAAGATATAGTGACGTGCCTTCGGCCGCGGGGGTCCATTCCTGCTCGAGCGAAACAAAGGTTTCAAGCGCTTCTAAAGCCATTTCTTCAGGTATTTCGGGCAGGCAAAGTCTTTCAGCAGAGGAATTCATTCTGCGGATATTTTCCATAGGTCTAAAAAGCTGAACCTTGCCGTCAGCGCGGCGGTACGCCTTAAGACCTTCAAAAATTTCGGAGCCGTAGTGCAAAACGGTTGAAGCGGGGTGTAAGGAAAGGTTTTCAAAAGGTACTATTCTGGCATTATGCCAGCCGTTCTCGCCGTCCCAATCCATCATAAACATATGGTCGGTAAAGTATTTACCGAAACCCAAAACAGAGCTTTCGGGCTTTTCTTTTAGGTTTGCAGCTTTTGTGATTTTAATTTCCATTTTTACCACTCCTTGTTGCTTGAATCCACAAAATTTAAAACACAAAACACCTGCCCCAAAACTTTGAGACAGGTGTGTTCTTTTTCATCAAAGTTTTTAACTTGATTTATTTTAGCACTACCCTTTTTGTTTGTCAATATTTTTAAGGCTTATCACCCTTGTATTTAAGTTTCGTCGCCATGCCACCCCTGATGTGACGTTCCTGCTTGTTTTTTTCCAAAACACAGCGCACCTCTTTATAAAGCTGAGGGTCATCGTGGGAAAGCCTTTCGGTGACATCTTTATGTACTGTTGACTTGCTTATTTTAAAAACCTTTGCCGTGGCTCTTACCGTGGCGCCTGTTTCAAGTATATATTCACCTAAAATTACCGCGCGCTCCATGGCCTCTTCTCTCATACAATCAACTCCTAAAAGGACTGTTTAATTGTATGAGAAAAAAAGAAATTTTATGAAAGCAAAATACGAAAAGGCTTGCAAAACTATTCGTTTATCATAAGCTTTACTATTTCAGAGTCGGTTTGCTTCATACCGACCTTGCCGATATATCCTACACAACTGATGGTTTTACCCGTGTCGCTTTGGAGTATGCCCGTGTTAGCCTCGTACACCTTGCCCTGCATTGCAAGAACGTGCGCAAAGAGAGATGCATCCAATGCGGAAGCTATTTTTGCGGCGCAAGAAGCCTTTGCACCGTCGCAAATAATACCGGGTATGTTAGCCATCGTGTTGTCTATAGTGTCCTTAATCTGCTCTATGGTGCCGTCCATCATATATGTAATCGCGGCTCCTGCCGCGCAGGCGGCAGACACCGCACCGCAAAAGGCTGACAACTTGCCGATATATTCTTTTTGGTAGACAGTAAGCAAACTGGAAAAGATAAGTGCTCTGTGCATACGTTCATCGGGAATTCCTTTTTCGCGGGCATAAACTATTACGGGCACTGTAGAAGCAATGCCCTGATTACCGCTGCCTGAGGTAATAATAACGGGCAGGTCACAGCCCTCCATCCGAGCTTCCGATGCCGCCGCGGCAAAGGCACGAACCTTTGTTATGGGGCTATTGGAATAGGTATCAAGAATTGCCTTGCCGATGCCAAGGCCGTAGCCGCCCTGCATACCAACCTCGGCAATTGCCATATTATACTCAACCTGCTTTTTAACAAAAGGCTTAATGAGTTCAAAATCAACCTCGTTTGCAAAGCTTAAAATATTTTCAATGCTAAGTTCACTTCGGTCAGCGGTGGCGGTTTCCTCGCCTAAATCCTCATTTTCAAAAAGCACGGTTTCGTTTTTGGTTATGCGCACAATATTTGTATGGCTGTGGCGCACCTCAACCGTAACCTCATCCTCACTGCTGTAAAGCTTGATAATAAAGTGCAGCGGAATCGGCGAATCAAGATATTCCACACTGCAAAGGCCGTTTTTAATAAAATCCACCGTCTGCTTGCGACCTTCGTCGGTCACTGCTTCAAGCACCTCCATATGCCGACTTGCATCACCGCAAAGCGCACCCAAAACGCAGGCCGCTTCTATACCCGTCATCCCATCCGAATTGGGTATGCGCACGCACCTTACGTTTTTAATTATATTACCGCTGCAAAGGGCGGTTATTCTTACGGGCACGGCGCCAAGTATTTCCCTTGCCTTTGCGCCGGCAAAAGCAAGAGCTATAGGCTCGGTACAACCCATCGCGGGAATTAATTCTTCACCTAAAATCGCCAGAAAATCAGACTTAATTTTCTCGTTTTGCATAAATCTTCCTCACTGTTTTTCTTCCGTAAACTAAAATTTTGTTTTAAGATTTTTCGCCTCGTTACAATAATTATTATAAAACATTTAATAACCCTTTTCAAGACCGCATAAAAAAATAAATCACAGGCACTACACCTGTGATTTATCCTAATTTTTTTAAATTATTCAGCTGCTTCTTCTGCAACTTCAGCTGCTACTTCTACAGATTCCTCTGTAGCAACGGCAACAACTTCGTCTTCAGCAGTTTCTTCCTTTGCTTCTTCAACCACTTCAGGTTCAAGCAAAGCGCGGATAGAAAGACTTACTCTCTTCTTTTCAAGATCAACAGCAGTAATCTTTACTTCAACTTCTTGACCTACGGTAAGCTCATCCTGAGGTTTAGCAACGTGCTTGTTAGCAATTTGCGAAATATGGATAAGACCGTCAATACCGGGGATAATGCGAGCGAATGCGCCGTATGTAGTCATACTTACAACGGTTGCCTTAATAACGTCGCCAACATTGTAATTGTTCTGGAAAATAACCCAAGGATTTTCGTCTTCCTTCTTGTAGCCGAGTGAAATCTTCTTCTTTTCGGGGTCGATAGCCTTAACATATACTTCAACTGTATCGCCAACTAAAACAACCTCGGAAGGATTCTTAATTCTTGC
>CAZHYD010000022.1:0-19491 GCA_964536645.1 uncultured Ruminococcus sp. | reverse complement strand
AGACCCGCTTCCCGCCCGAGCCTAACGGCTATTTGCATATCGGTCACGCAAAGGCTATTTGCATAGACTTTGCCACTGCCGAAAAATACGGCGGCAAGTGTAACTTAAGACTTGACGATACCAACCCCACCAAAGAGGACGTTGAGTATGTGGACGCCATTAAGGAAGACATTAAATGGCTTGGATTCGAATGGGATAACGTTTATTTCGCATCGGATTATTTTGACTTTATCTACGAATGTGCTTTAAAGCTTATTGATAAGGGCCTTGCCTACGTGGACGAGTCTACCCCCGACGAGATAAGAGAAATGCGCGGTACTCTTACAGAGTCCGGCGTTAACAGCCCCTACCGCGACCGACCCGTAGAAGAAACCCGCGACCTCTTTAAAAGAATGACCGAAGGTGAGTTTGAAAACGGCGCTATGGTGCTTCGCGCAAGAATAGATATGTCCTCTTCAAACATTAATATGCGCGACCCTATTATTTACCGCATTATGAAGGCTCACCACCACCGCACAGGTGACAAGTGGTGTGTTTACCCCATGTATGACTTTGCTCATCCGCTCAGCGACGCTAGGGAGGGTGTTACCCACTCGCTTTGCTCTTTGGAATTTGAAAACCACCGCCCGCTTTACAACTGGTTTTTAAGCGTTCTTGATATCCCCACACCGCCAAGACAAATTGAGTTTGCAAGAATGAACGTGAACTATACTCTTACAAGCAAGCGCAAGTGCTTAAAGCTTGTAAATGACGGTCTTGTAACAGGTTGGGACGATCCCAGAATGGCTACAATTTGCGGTATGCGCAGAAGAGGCTACCCTTCAGCAGCAGTTCGCGCTTTTGTTGATAAAATAGGTGTTTCAAAGGCTTACAGCGTTATCGACTACGCGCTTTTAGAGTCTTGCGTTCGCGATAACCTTAACGAAAATGCCGCTCGCGCAATGGCTGTTTTGAGGCCGCTAAAGGTTATAATCGATAACTATCCCGAAAATATGCAGGATATTATTGAACTTGATATCAACCCCAATAAGCTAGAGCTTGGTAAGACAACCGTTACCTTTACAAAGGAAATTTATATCGAGCAGGACGACTTTATGTTAGATCCCCCCTCAAAATATTTCCGTCTTTGCCCCGAAAAAGAGGTTCGTTTAAAGGGCGCATATTTCATTAAATACGCTTCTCACGAAACCGACGAAAACGGCGATATAACCGCAGTTCACTGCACCTATGACCCCGAAAGTTTTGGCGGTGAAACACCCGACGGCCGCAAGGTTAAAGGCACTCTTCACTGGGTAAGTGCGAATAACTGTATTGATGCCGAGGTTCGTCTTTACGACCGCCTTTTCAACGTTCCCAACCCCAGCGATGAAGAGGGCGTTGGCTCATTCGTTGAAAATATTAATCCCGAATCGCTTACTATTCTTAAAGGTTGCAAGCTTGATGCTTCTCTTTCGGGCGTTAAGGTTGGAGATACTTTCCAATTTATGCGTCAGGGTTATTTCTGCCTTGATAAAGATTCTACCGAAGAAAATCTTATTTTCAACAGAACCGTAGCACTTAAAGATTCTTTTGCAAAAAAAGGATAAGGTTATGAAAGTAAAAGAAATTTTTAAACTTCTTGACGAACGTTTTCCCGTAAACACCGCGCGCGAATTTGATAATGTGGGACTGCTTATCGGTGACGGCGAGGCCGAGGTTAAAAAGGCTGTAATTGCCCTTGACTGCACCCTTGAAACCCTTAAATACGCAGTATGTAACGGATGCAATTTAATTATCACCCACCACCCCGTAATTTTTAGTCCCCTTAAAAAGTTACTTGCGGGTGAGATTGCTTTTGAAGCCGTAAAAAACGGTCTTTCAGTAATTTCAATGCACACAAATCTTGACGTTGCCGAAGGCGGCGTTAACGATTCCCTTTCACACGCGATAGGGCTTCAAAATCTTGAGTTTATAACCGCTTCTGACGGATATACGCTCCAGTCGGGCGAAGTTCCCTCGCTTTCGGCAAACGAATTTGCGGGCGCTTTAAAGGAAACATTGGGCGGTACGGTTAAGTTTGTTGACGGTGGCCGCAAAATCAATAAAGTTCTCGTTTGCTCGGGTAGTGGAGGCGATTATTTAAGCCTTGCTTTAGAGCTTGGGTTTGACGCTCTTCTCACCGCCGACGTAAAGCATCACCTGTTCCTTACCGCTTACGATAATGGGATATCCCTATTTGATGCCGGTCATTACAACACCGAAGACGTTGTGGTAGAGCCACTTAAAGAATTGCTTTGTGCCCACTTTCCAAAGACCGAATTTATAACCTTTCACAAAACCAACATACAGTACAAATAATTAAAACCCGCTATCTTGAAGATAGCGGGTTTTGCTTATTCTTTTGTAAGCATCCATACGGCCATTTTACTTTGGTCGTTGTATTG
Organism: uncultured Ruminococcus sp.; assembly: GCA_964536645.1. Taxonomy (GTDB): domain Bacteria; phylum Bacillota; class Clostridia; order Oscillospirales; family Acutalibacteraceae; genus UBA737. The sequence goes on along the minus strand of CAZHYD010000022.1, from coordinate 17,068 downwards.
TTTTCCTGCCGAAGCGTAGTCGGTAACGGTAAAGAAACCGCCTTCTGCTTTTGGTATTTTGGCTTCAATAATACAGTCGTAAGGGGCGGTTTTTTCGCCCGAAAGGTCCAGTTCAACAAACCCATCTTTTACGGCAACGCTCACCGCTTCGTCCACACTGTATCCAAGGCGGTTTTCCTGCGCCAGCATAATAGGGCCGCGCCTTATCGCAATATGATTTTTGGCCTTCTCATCCTCCTTATCAAAGGTAGGAACCATATAATTAGCGCCCCAAATCACCTTGTTCATAAGCACCTGAGAGCCATAGGGTGTGGGATAAATAACCTCTGCCTTCATATCAAATAAAATCTCGATTTTATCTCCCTTGCACCAGACTTTTTTAATGGCAATATAACCTTTTGGGGATGCAATTTCGCTGTCGTTTAGGAATGTCTTTGTATTTTTACTCCAATACGGGTTACGAAGTAAAATTTCAAAAACTTCCGTTTCATCTGTATCGACCGTTATTGTCACCTTTTCGCTTTTTGGGTATTCGGTGCCTATATTCAAAAATACGGTTTTGCCGCTTTGCAAAGTTTGTTCAACGCTTCCCTTTTCGTAAAGGTTAATAACAATACCGTTTTTCGCGGTAAGAATTGCCGTTTTCATAGCCAGACCTATTCCTGCAGAGCCTATGCAAACGCAACATCCGTAGTAAAATCCGTTTTCCATAAGCCTAAATCCGCCTACCGAGCTTCCGCGTTTACCCGCAGTTAAGGGGCTGTAGCTGTCAAAAGCAAGCGGAAAATGTTTAAGGTTGGGGTATTTTTCAATTAAAGCACCGCTTACTGCTTTTTCGGTGTTGACAGCGCCCAAGTATGCGTTATAAAGCGAAATTTCGAAGGCATCTATATAACGGGGGTCGCCCGTAAGCAAATTCAGCTGCCAAAAAAACTGCATTAAAGTAACGGTAACGCAGGTTTCCTGCTTGGTATCACCGAGCGTAGTATTAGCCTGCCGCACAAAAGAGCGGTCAAATAGCTCGTGAGTACACCCGCAAGAGCCGATAACCGTAAACTCATCCTCTAAAATGCAGTTTGCAAAATTTATAACCGCCGTTTTGTAGTATTCGTTTTTGGTAATTCTATAATACTCTAAAAGTCCTATAAAGCAGGACATCATTTCATAAGCCTTTGTAACGGGATACTGATATGGTCGAAGCTCGTTTTTATAGGCTAGTGTGAAAATATTTTCAACCTCGGTTCCGCCGCAGTTTACAATATACTCAGCAAAATAGAGGTATTTTTTATTTCCCGTAACGGAATAAAGACGCACTATTGGCTCTAATAGCGAGGAGGAATTTAGCCCCCGCCAATGTCTTGTTGCCTTTGTTATGGGCAACTTGCCCTCGATTTCGGGACCGATTTTTGAGATTATGTAATCAGCCTGGCGGCAAAGACATTCGGTGATTTCGCGACAAAAGCTTTCATCGGTGCAAATTTCAATAAAGTACTGCATTCCAAGCATTACGTACTTTCGCGACCATATATCCCAGCCGTCAAACTCGCGGGGTTGACTGTAGGTGCTTATTCTGCCGAAGCGGTCCTCTGTTTTCATTATATCCTTCACCGTTTCTTCCAAAACGGCGTAAAGCTCGCCGTCTTTAGAATACGAATAAACAAAGCAGGCTCCGCGCATCATTTTGCCCCAATACTCGCCGCGCCAACCGGCGTCGCCGTCGTCAGCGGCAATACTGAACTGCCTTACAAACCTTTTCCAAACGCGTATATCCTTTAGTTGAAAGGACTGGATAAATCTTAAATTTTTGTCAAGGATACCGCTAAAAGCCCTTTTTGACGGTATAGAAAAAAACGTGTCGGAATCATTCCGCGGAAAATCAGCCGTATTTTCTTTATAAAAATTCATAAACACCACCGCCTTCAAGCGAATTATAGCAAAAGATTTTTGCATTGTCCATAAATTTATCTTTCTCAAAACGGTTATTTTAAGAATATAATGGAATAAAACTTGCATTTAGGAGGACGAAAAATGGGATATTCTCTTCTGGGGTATATAAGAGGCCAAGAGGAGCTTTCTGTTTACGAACAATTTTTGAAAAACAATAAACCGATTTGTAAGAATAATACGGAAACCCCAACTAAATCAGACCCAAATATTACCTTAAAAGACTTTCTTTGCCTTAATATAGGAAAAAAAGTAAGAGTAGCAACAACGGTCGGCTCAAATATTAACGTTAAAATCGGAACACTTTTAAATGTGGGGGCAGACTTTTTAACAATAAAGCAGAATCTCGGCATCACCCTAATAGGCGGCAAAAATATAAACAATATAACTTTTTTAAATTAAAAAAGAGGTTGAGAATTTTTCTCAACCTCTTAAAATTATTCGCCTTCAGGGAAATTAAATTCACCGCCGTTGCTTTGTCCTCCGGAGTTGACCGAATCGCTTGTCACATAGCTGGAGCTACCGACGTTTGCACCAAGCACGGCATTTACCGTATAGGTTTTACCATTTCTCACAAAAGTAACCGAAACCGTATTGCCCGCGTAAAGTTTTTCAATTTCATCCAAAACAACATTCGCGTTAGTAATCGGAATATCGTTAAAGGCGGTCATAATATCGCCCTCGGCAATAACGCCGTAAAGCCCGCTATCCTCCGCTACAGAGTTGATATAAAGGCCTGTAGCAGCATAACCGTTTATTTCCTTCATAACCGAAGTAATTTCATAATACGTTATGCCAAGCTTTGCGCGACTTTCGATAACGCCGTTTGCAATAAGCTCGTCAACTATTCGCTTAACAATAACCGAGGGAATGGCATAACCTATATTTTCATAGCTTGTAGCCACCATCTTTGCCGAGGTAATGCCGATTACCTGACCGTACATATTAACAAGCGCGCCGCCAGAGCTACCGGGGTTTATTGCACAGTCAACCTGAATCATTCTTGCAGAATAGTTAGAAGTGCTTTGTATGCGGCGGCTTACTGCCGAAACGACACCGCTTGTAATGCTTGAATTATCAATGGCATCGGTAGGTCTGCCTATTGCCACAACATTCTGGCCGTGATAAATCTCATCGGAATTTCCGAAAACGGCAGGTGTAAAACCGGTAGCGTCTATCTTTAAAACCGCAAGGTCACTTATAACGTCACCCGCAACATATTCGGCGTCGTATTCTTTGCCGTCGTATGTGTATATCTTAAATTTAGCGTCGGTAATATCAGCATAACAGTGGTCGTTTGTGATAATATATCCGTCTTCCGAAAATATAACACCGCTAGCCGAAGCACTTTCACCTTTTAGGTTATAAACCGTTATTCCCACAACCGAAGAATTAACTGCATTATAAACCCCTGCGGGAGTCAACGCCGTCTCTTCTGTAGGGGTAGATTTGAGCACAATTACAGCATCGGTATTAAACTTTGCCCGATTTGAACTCTTACCAATAAAGTATCCCGCGCTAAGACTGCCCGTCACAAGAATTATCAGCGCTAACAAAAGCGAAAATACCTTAAGACCGCGACTCATTTGTTTGTGGTCCTTAACGGGAGTTACCTCGGTATAATTTATTGGGTTGTAAATCGGCTCGCTTGCTGTCTTTCTCTCAGGCTCGGGATTAATATAATCACCATTTTCCTGTGGTGAAAAAGTCTCTTCCTCATTTTCGCCGTTTTGGTTGTTTTCAAAAAAATCTTGCATTTTTACTGCTCCTTAAAAAATGTGGGAAAATTAACCTAAAGCGGTCAAAACCACTTTAAATGTAGTATACTCATTTTCTTCGCTCATAACAGAAACCTGTCCCTTATGGGCGTTTACTATGGTTTTTAAAATATAAAGACCGAGTCCCATACTGTCCCTCTCAGCCGAGCGGGATTTATCAGTTTTATAGAACCTTTCAAAAACAAAGGGTAAATCCTTTTTGGGAATCCCCTTGCCTGTATTAGTAACGGTAAGAACGGTTTTCTTACCCTCTTTTTTAAGGATAAAGGTTATTTTACCGTTATCATCGGTAAATTTAACAGCATTATCCACAAGAATATAGATTAACTGATGGATTAAGTCTTTGTCAAGTGTTTCGGATACGTCTTCAAGCGTATCAAGCCCCAAAATTTCAAGATTTTTAGCGGCAATTCGCTGTTCCTGACTTATAACCACCGTAAGCAGCATTTCCTTAAGGTCAAAAAGTTCAGGCTTAAGTTCAAATTCTCCCGATTCAAGCTTTGACATATTAAGCATTGAATAGACAAGTCGGGTTAACCTTTTTACCTCCTGCGACACGATTTCAAGATAATATTTTTCTTTGTCGGGCTCGATAGTGCCATCAAGAATACCGTCAATAAAACCGCCGATAGTCGTCATAGGGGTCTTAAGTTCGTGTGAAACGTTTGCAATAAAGCTTCGACGCATACCCTCAAGCTGAGAAAGCGAATTTGTCATAAGGTTAAAGGAAGCTGCAAGTTCGCCTATTTCATCATCACTGGTTACGGGAATTCTTCTTGAAAAATTACCCTTTGCCATTTCTTTTGCGGCTTCGGACATAAGCTTAAGCGGCTTTGTCAGTCGGTAGGTCATAAGATAAATCGCAAAAAACATAAGAATTATAGGCACAACAGCCGAGAGCAAAAACAGCCTTGTAACGCTGGATAGCAGGCTTTTTACATCCGAAATTGAGGTTGTGGCAAAAACCGTACCAACCGACTCTGCGTTAAAATTATTGATAGGCTTTGCGCCTACGTAATGAAAATTTTCATAAACGCCGAGCGTGCTCAAAAACATTGTACCCTCTACACCGTTTTGAAGGGCGCGGTTAATATCCGCATGGGATACCGAATTATGCATACAAGTGCCGTATTCCTGATATTCGGAGCAACTGCAGGTCAAAAGGCGGCCGTGCGCGTCCAGCACGAATATTTGCGAATCCGAAACTTCTGCGAGGGCCAAAAGCATATCATAAACCGACTGAATATCTCCATCCTCGTCGGCGGCTTTTAACTCAACGTAATCTACCACTTCTTCACAGGCCGCAAGCAACACCTCTTGTTTAGAGGAAGCGATATAATTATTCAGCACAAACGAAAGAGTCATCATCAAAACCGAAAGGCTGAAAATTATAATTGCCGCAGTTGTGAAAAAGTATTTTTTAAAAAGCTTAAGCTTCATAAACTATCCTCAGATTTTGGTTATTTCAAATTTGTAACCCACGCCCCATACAGTTTTGAGCGACCATTCCTCCGATACGTTTTCAAGCTTTTCGCGAAGACGTTTTATATGCACGTCAACCGTTCTTGAATCGCCGTAATAATCAAAACCCCAAACCTCGTCAAGCAGTTGGTCGCGGGTATACACCCTGTTAGGATTGCTTGCAAGATGATATATAAGTTCAAGCTCTTTAGGCGGTGTGTCAACCCTGGTACCCTTTACAATAAGCTCGTAATTTGTAAGGTTGATCTTAAGGTTATCATAGCTTACTTCGTTAACCTGACCCTGCTTTTCGCCATCACTACTTCGGCGAAGGACAGCCTTAATGCGCGCCAAAACCTCTTTGGCGTCAAACGGCTTGCTTATATAATCGTCTGCCCCCAGTTCAAGACCCAAAATTTTGTCAAAGGTCTCGCTCTTGGCGGTGAGCATAATAATTGGGGTATTGCTCTTTTTCCTTATTTCGCGGCAAACCTGCCAACCGTCAAGTTCGGGAAGCATTATGTCAAGAAGTATCATATCAAAGTCCAAATCAAGGGCTAATTTTACCGCCGTTGCGCCGTCATTAGCCACAACCGTTTCAAACCCGTCCTTTTCAAGATAAAGACGAAGCAATTCACAAATATTCACGTCGTCATCAACAATAAGTACCTTATAAGCCATTTTTGTTCTCCTATATTCAAACTTTTATTCGAGACAATAATATCACAATTTTATTAAAAAAGTATGAATATTTGTTTTATTTTTAAAAAAAGACCGCCTTTTTTAAAAAAGGCGGTCGTCTTTCCGAAAACAATTATTCAGCGCTTTCTTCTTTCATCTTTGCAAAACATTCACTGCAGTATACAGGACGGTCGTCGCGCGGAACAAACGGAACGGTTGCTACGCCGCCGCAAGCTGCACATACAGCCTCATGCATCTCCCTGGGTGCTTTTACTGCATTCTTGCGCTTGTCGCGGCAAGGTTTGCAGCGCTGAGGTTCGTTTACAAAGCCTTTGGATTCATAGAACTCTTGCTCTCTTGCGGAGAATACGAATTCCTCGCCGCAGTCTTTGCAAACTAAAGTCTTGTCTTCAAACATGTTTTTTACCTCTCTTGGATAATAAAATTTTAGCCCAGGACGGAGTTACACCGACATCTTTGTTTTTTCAACGCTCTGCATATTAAGCTACTTGGGCATATATAAACGGCCGCGGCCGTTATTTACTTTTCAATTTCTTTCGAATACGTAAAAGCGCGTTGTCCACCGTTTTTTCGGTAACACCTAAAGAATGCGCTATATTTTCATAGCTTTCACCCGAAAGCCTTAAACGAAGCACATTGTATTCAAGGTTAGACAATTCAAGTTTTATATTATCTGTTAAACTTTTAAAATCTTCACGTTCGAAAAAAATCTTTTCCGGACTGTTAACATCAACAAGTTCAAGCTCGTCAATGGAATCAAGCATTTCTTCCGGAATGTTTTTTTGGCGTTTACCGCTTTTTAAAACATCAAGTATAGCCCGCTTAATGCAAAGGTTTGCAAATGTTGAAAAGCAAGACTTCTCGCCGTCAAAAGCCTTTATAGCGAAGAAAAGGGCAAGGTTTGCTTCCTGCACAGCGTCTTCACGTTGGGTTTTGAGGCAGTATTTGTTTATGTACGAATGAATCACGGGAGTATATCTCTCAATGATGACTGCCATATATTCATAATCACCTTGATTTATACGTAAAATCAGTTCTTCATCAGGGCGATTTTCGTAATTTTCGACAATTTTTTCTAACATTGAGACTCCAAAACCATATATTCTCACTATATTATATTGTTATGGTACACTATAAAAACAAAAAAGTCAAGTGTATATTTTATGCTAAATTAACAAACTTTTATTACTTTTTTAAAAGAGCTATATAAATTTGCACTTTTTTAGAATTTTAGTATACAATTCACCGCTTTTTTATTGACAAAATACGAAAAAATGGGTATTATATTCCAGTGGAGGATGATACCTTATGATTAAAGAACTTTACAATCTCTGGTGCGAAAAAGCAACCAAAGACCCCGACCTCGTACAAGAGCTTAAAGATATTGAAGGAAATGACGAACTTATTTCCGACGCTTTTTATCAGTACCTTGAATTTGGTACGGCAGGTCTTCGCGGTGTTATAGGTGCAGGTACCAACCGTATGAACGTTTACACAGTAGGCCAAGCTTCTCAGGGCCTTGCTGCTTACGTAAATTCGGTTACAAATAACGGCAAAATTGCCATCGCTTATGACAGTCGTATTAAGGCCGAAACCTTTGCCAAAACTGCCGCTTCAATATTTGCCGCAAACGGCATTAAGGTGTATCTTTATAAGGAGCTTATGCCCACACCTATGCTTTCCTTCGCGGTAAGACGCCTTGGTTGCGACGCCGGTGTAGTTATAACGGCAAGTCATAACCCCGCCAAGTACAACGGCTACAAGGCCTACGGCTCTGACGGTTGCCAATTAGGACCTGAAGCCGCCGAGTATGTGCTCTCGATTATGCAAAGTGTTGACATTTTTGACGGCGTTAAAACCACCGATTTTGACAAGGCTTTAAGTGAAGGCATTATTGAATACATTGGCGACGATATTATTGAAGAATATCTTGACAACGTTGAAGCCCAGCGCGTTGAAAAGAACACCGACCTTTCGGGTCTTAACGTTGTATATACTCCCCTTCACGGCACAGGTAACAAACCCGTTCGCGCAATTCTTGAAAGAATAGGCATAACAGGTGTTACGGTCGTTTCCGAGCAGGAGCTGCCAGACGGTAACTTCCCCACAGCGCCCTATCCCAACCCAGAAATCCGTCAGGCTTTCGAATGTGCCTTAAAGCTTGCCGAAACGGTTGACCCAGATCTGCTTCTTGCGACTGACCCTGACGCTGATCGCGTAGGTATTGCGGTTAAGGTTGATGGCGAGTATAAGCTTTTCAGCGGTAACGACGTTGGCATTTTGCTTCTTAATTATATTCTTGAACGCCGCAAGGCTAACGGCACTCTGCCTAAGAATCCCGTTGCGGTTAAAACCATTGTTTCAACCGACCTTTGCTTCAAAATTGCCGAGGATTACGGTTGTAAGCTTGTAAACGTTCTTACCGGCTTTAAGTTTATCGGCGAACAGATTTCGCTTCTTGCCGAAAAGAACCAAGCCAACCGCTATATTTTAGGCTTTGAAGAAAGCTACGGTTATTTAGCCGGCGACTATGCTCGCGATAAGGATGCTGTTGTTGCTTCTATGCTTATTTGCGAAATGACGGCATATTACAAGAAAAACGGCAAAACCCTTGCCGACGTGCTTGACGGAATTTATAAGAAATACGGTTATTCCTACTGCGCTCAAAAGAGCTTTACCTGCGAAGGTCAAAGCGGTATGGCAAAGATTAAGGGAATTATGGAAGACCTTAGAGCAAATCCCCCGAAAGAAATTAACGGGGTTAAGGTTAAGACCGTTAGTGACTACGGCAACAGCCTTTTGACCGACACTGTCACAGGTGAGAAAAAGACTATCGACCTACCAAAGTCTAACGTTTTGGCATTTACCCTCTCTGACGGTTGCTCACTTACCGTACGTCCCTCCGGAACGGAGCCTAAAATCAAGCTTTACGTATGCTCAATGGGCACCACTGCCGACGAAGCTGAGGCTACAAAACAGGCACTTATAGCTGCCGGCACTACCCTTTTAGGTTTTTAAATTCACTTAATAAAAAAGGTCGCTGATTTAAAAAATCAGCGGCCTTTTTTCGCCCCTAAACGAAGTTTTTCGAGGGCAAGAATTAAATTTAGTCAAGTCCCAAAGCCGAAATAACATCAACCTCTTTGCCGTCACGCAAAGCGATAAGATGAATATGCGGCGAGTCCTCGCACTCACCGGGCACTACACCGGATGTACCGATTATATCCCCTGCGGTAACGATCTGACCTTCGGAAAAGCGCAGGTCTTCAATAGAGCAGTATTTAACGGTAAGCCCGCCCGTGTGTTCAATGCTGACAACCGTGCCTAAAAACGTGTCTTCGGTAATGCTTGTTACCACACCGTCAGCACAGGCGCTAACCGAAGTCCCCGTGTCACAGGCGATGTCAACCCCCAAATGAAGTCTCATATCCTTATAGGTGGCAGAATATTGAAGGGTATTAGGGTCAAAATTCTTAATAACCTCGCCGTTTACGGGCATAGTATATGCAACCACGTTGTAGGGCTCGTCGGTGACATCGTCGGCTGTTGGCTCTAACATAGAGCTATCGGTAATATTCGGCATATTGTCACTTTCAGTATATGACGGGGTGTTACTGTTATATTCATTACTACTTGTAATATCGGGTGAAGAATCATAAGAACTGCTGTTATAATCACTGCTGTAAATTCCGCTGTTGTAGTCACTGCTATCCATCAAGGGTGTTTCATTTTTAGAGTCCCTGATTTTTGTTATGGCAAACCACGCTGCAAGCGCAATTACTATAAGACAAACGGCAATTAAAATATAAAAACCTGTGCCCGATTTTTTGGGTTTATTTGATTCTTGATAGTTCAAATTAAATCATCCTTTCGTCAATGCTATTATTGACAAATCGAATGATATATATTCTTTGGCAAAAATTAAAATATTGTTCATAAAAAATAAATAAAAAAGAAAAAATATTGTATTATAATTCACTTGTATCAAAAAGGAAGCCGCAGCCTTTCTGATATATTTTCTAATGTTTTTCATTAGAGAATTTCTCCTCAAACCCCTTATAAACAGGAAAGAGCCGTGTTTTCACGGCTCTTTTCTGTTTTATTTTTTCTTTTTTGCTTTATGAATGTTTCTAATGGTTTTTTTAGGTTTTTTAATTTCGGTTTTGCGGTCAGGCGCTATAAGGCAATTTTTGCCTGTTCCTATAAGATCGCATCTGCCTGCTTTTTTAAGCGCGTCTAAAACTGTCTTGCGGTTTTCAGGCTTAAAATACTGAAGCAGCGCCCTTTGTTTTGCCTTTTCTTCTGCCGTTTTGGGAACGTATACCTTTTTCATTGTGAAAGGGTCAAGTCCCGTATGGAACATACAGGTCGAAACGGTACCCGGTGTGGGATAAAAATCCTGAACCTGCTCGGGATGAAGATTATTTCGCTTTAAAAATAAGGAAAGCTCAATAGCGTCATTTATGGTACTTCCAGGATGTGAGGACATAAGATACGGCACCAAATACTGCTTTTTGCCCGCCGCTTTTGTCAACTCGTAAAACCGCTTTTCAAAGCGATTATAAACCGAAACCGAGGGTTTGCCCATATATTTAAGTACGTTGTCAGAACAGTGTTCGGGAGCTACCTTAAGTTGACCGCTGACGTGATGATTTATAAGTTCCTTGAAAAAGTCTTCGTTTTTATCAGCAATAAGATAATCAAAACGAATACCCGAACGAATAAATACCTTTTTAACCTTAGGAAGTGCGCGAAGTTCTCGCAAAAGCTTTAAATAATCCTCGTGGGTCACCTCGACCGCAGGGCACATATTAGGTGCCAGACACTTTTTGTCAGCGCAGAGACCTTTTTTCAGCTGACCCTTGCAGGAAGGAAGTCTGAAATTTGCAGTTGGTCCGCCAACATCGTGTATATATCCCTTAAAATCGGGCATTTCGGTGATTTTCTTTGCTTCGTTTATTACCGATTCGTGACTTCTTACGCTTACCTGCCTGCCCTGATGGTATGCAAGCGAACAGAAATTGCAGGCGCCGAAACAACCGCGGTTATGGATAATTGAAAATTTAACCTCTTCAATACCGGGAACTCCGCCGAGGGCTTCATAGCTTGGGTGATAGTCGCGCATAAAGGGAAACGAGTAAACCTTGTCCATCTCCTCAGTAGTAAGCGGAGGCATAGGTGGGTTTTGCACAACAATTACCTTTCCGTGCTTTTGAATCACCCTTTTTCCTCTTACGGCATCGTGCTCCTCCTGCTGAATACGGCAAGAAACCGCATACTGCTGTTTTGATTTTTCATCATTTCCCGAAACAAGCTCAAACGACGGACACTCAACCGTAGCGGGCATACCCTTAAAATCAGATGAATTTATCTTGTAACAGGTGCCGAGAATATCCCTAAGGTCCGATATCCTCTCTCCCCCGTTAAGTCTGTGCGCAATTTCGGCAATATGCTTTTCGCCCATACCGTACATTAAAAGGTCCGCGCCCGATTCTAAAAGAATCGACGGCCGTACCGAGTCACTCCAATAATCGTAATGGGCAAAGCGGCGAAGCGAAGCCTCGATTCCGCCGATGGCAACAGCCACGTCCCCATAGATTCTGCGAATATTCTGACAGTAAACTGTAACCGCCCTGTCAGGTCTTTCGCCCGCCTTACCACCGGGGGTATAAGCATCGTCACTGCGGCGTTTTTTTGCGGCTGTATAATGTGCCACCATTGAATCAATATTACCGCCGTTAACAAGAAAAGCCAGTCGCGGTTTTCCAAAACGGGTATAATCGGCATCACTTCGTGGCTGAGGTATAATGCAAACCTTAAAACCCTCGTTTTCAAGCACGCGGGAAATAACGGCCGTGCCAAAACTTGGGTGATCGACGTAAGCATCGCCCGAAACAATTATAAAATCAGGTTGCTGCCACCCGCAAGCCTTCATTTCACTTTTTGTTATAGGTAAAAACGGCATAATATCATCCTACTTAAAAATATATTTTAAGTATAGCACAAAAACATTTTTTCTACAAGGAGTGAGTTTATGGCCAATAAAAAAAGCCTTAACTTTTTAGCAAATGCCTTTACGGGAATTATAATTACCCAAATTGTTTGTGTGGCTCTTTTGCTTTTGAGTGTTTTTATAACGAAAATGTTTTTTAAAGATACCTTTTTGGAACTTAAAGGTTACTATATTCAAACCTTTAGTCTTGATACCGACATATACGAGGTTTTAGGTGAAAACAATGAAAATTAAACTACTCGGCACCGAAATTTACATATCCTTTATTTTTACGGCGCTTATATCCTTTTTGCTTGCAACCGATAAAACGGGACTGATGATACCAACTCTTTTTGCCGTTGTTATGCACGAAGCAGGACATCTTTTTGCTATGTGGGTATGCGACTGCTCGCCAAAGCAGGTAAAGCTAATTCCCGCAGGGGTAAGGATAACAAGAGGCATGACCGACCGCTACAAAAACGATATTTTTATAAGTCTTATGGGTCCGCTTACAAATCTTGTTTTATTTTTTACCCTTTACATAAACTACATCGTTTATAAAAATGAAACAACTTTAATTTTTGCGCTTTTAAACCTGCTAATTTTCTGCTTTAATTCCCTACCCGTTTCGGGTCTTGACGGAGGCATTATACTTTCCTGCCTGCTTTCAAAAAAGCTTGGTCCCGACCGCGCAGCGCTTACTGTCGGTATCATTACCTTAATTTTAGCCGCCGCCCTTTGCGTTACGGCAATAACACTCACCGTCAGGGGTTCTACAAATATTTCGCTTTATATTATGGCGCTTTACCTTATCATTATGTCAATTATTAAAATGTAGTTGAAAGATTATGAAAATTATTGTAAAATATACTAGATAATTTTCGGGCGTGACGGGTTGGGTTCTGGTCGGCCTATGTTAAGGAATGTTGAAATGGATAATAAAAAATTTGAAAACTTGCTGCTTTCGGTTCAAAAGCCGGGTCGTTATTCGGGCGGCGAAATGGGTAGCGTTATTAAGGATAAAAGCAAGGTGAACGTGCGTTTTGCCTTTTGCTTTCCCGATACTTATGAAATCGGTATGTCTCACCTTGGAATGAAGATTCTTTACTCTTGCTTTAATGCAAGAGAGGACGTTTGGTGCGAACGCTGTTTTGCGCCTTGGATAGATTTTGAAGAGATTATGCGACGGGAGAATATTCCCCTTTTCGCCCTTGAAAGCCGCGACCCTATTAAAGATTTTGACTTTATAGGTTTTACGCTTCAGTACGAAATGGCCTATACGAACATACTTAATATGCTTGACCTTGCGGGCGTGCCGCTACGCTCAAACGATAGAAAGGAACTCTCACCCTTGGTTGTAGCAGGCGGTCCTTGCGCCTGCAACGCAGAGCCTATTGCCGATTTTATTGATATTTTCTTTCTCGGCGAAGGTGAAGAGGTTGACCTTGAAGTAATCGACCTTTACAAAGAATATAAAAACAAAGGCGCTTCAAAGGAAGAATTCCTTAAAGCTGCCGCTAAAATTGAGGGTGTGTATGTGCCCTCGCTTTACGATATTTCCTACAACCCCGACGGCACCGTTGCCGCCATCACACCCAAGGGTAATACCCCTAAAACCGTAAAAAAGCGCATTATAAAGGATATGGACAAGGCCTTTTATCCTGACAGTTTTGTAGTGCCGCTTATTGAGGTTGTGCACGACCGCATCGTGCAGGAGGTTTTTAGAGGTTGTATCAGAGGTTGCCGTTTTTGTCAAGCAGGCTTTATTTACCGACCCGTTCGCGAAAAAAGCAGTGACACGGTAAATAATCAGGCGAAGGCCCTTTTTGAAAGCACGGGCTATGACGAAATTTCCCTTTCTTCGCTTAGTACAAGCGATTATTCCGAAATTTTGCCGCTTCTCAACAAGCTTCTTGACTGGACCTGTGACTGCCACGTAAGCCTTGCGCTGCCCTCTCTTCGAATTGACAGTTTTTCGGACGAGTTGCTTGATAAAATTAATCATATTCGCAAAAGCGGGCTTACCTTTGCGCCCGAAGCGGGTACACAGCGCCTTCGCGACGTTATAAATAAAAACCTCACCGAAGAGGAAATTATTGATACCTGCAAAACCGCATTTAAAGGCGGTTATACCTCGGTTAAGCTTTACTTTATGTTAGGACTTCCCACCGAAACCGACGAGGATTTAAAGGGTATTGCAGACCTTGCGCAAAAAATAGTTGACGTTTATTACAGTTTGCCTGAAAAGCCTAAGGGCAAGTCGGTATCGGTTTCGGTAAGCGTTTCTACCTTTGTGCCTAAGCCCTTTACCCCATTCCAGTTTGAACCGCAGATTACTCCCGATGAGATAAAGCGCCGTCAGGAATACCTTAAGAGTTGCATTAAAACCAAAAAGGTATCCTTAAGCTATCACGATTATGCGACAAGCCTTTTGGAAGCGGTACTTGCAAGGGGTGACCGTAAGCTTTCGGCCGTAATAGAAGCCGCGCATAAAAAGGGCTGCCGTTTTGACAGTTGGACAGAATGCTTTGATTTGCAAAAATGGCTGGATGCATTCAATGAATGCGGTATTGACTATAGCTTTTACGCTAACAGACTTCGCGACTACGACGAAATCACCCCTTGGGAACATCTTGATTTCGGCGTTACAAAGCAATTTCTTATAAGGGAAAATAAAACCGCTCACGCAGAAAAAACTACCCCTAATTGCAGGGAAAAATGCGCCGCTTGCGGAGCAAACTGTTTCGGGGAGGGTGTTTGTTATGAAAAACGTTAGAATTTATTATAAAAAGCTTGGCCGAATGAAATTTATATCCCACCTTGATATGACAAGATTTATGGCACGAGTAATCACACGTTCAAAAATACCTGTATGGTATACCGAGGGCTTTAACCAGCATATTTATATGAACTTTGCACTGCCGCTTTCCTTAGGCTTTGAAAGCGAATGTGAGATAATGGATATAAGGCTGACAGACGATTCATATGAGAACGAGGCTGTTTTAAAGGCACTTTCTTCGGTAAGTACAAAGGATATAGAATTTGTAAGTGTTAAAGAGCCTATTCTTCCTACAAAGGAAATCGGATTTTCGGTTTTTGAACTTAAGTTTGACAGTATGGATGAAAGTCTCAAATTTGCCCTTTGCGATTTTTTAAGTTGGGATTCCATACTTACAGAAAAGGTTGGCAAAAAAGGCAAGGTAAAGCAAATTGACCTGGTTCCCAAAATAAGAAGTTGGTCAATAAACGACAACCTACTCACCTTAAGTCTTGTTGCAGGCAGTGAGGATAACCTTAACCCCACGCTAGTGCTTTCCGCCTTTTTTGAGCAGACGAATACTCCCCCCGTTTCATATTCGGTTGCAAGAACGGCGATTTTAGACAAAACGGGAAAAGATTTTAAATAGCAAATAAAAAACAAAGTTGGCACAGGCCAAGTACCTATAAGGATACTTGGCCTGTTTAATTCATTGTATAACGAAAAATTAAGCGGTGGTTTCCCACCGCTTAAAATTATTCAGCAACGCTGAAATTATCCTTGCCTACGCCGCAAAGGGGGCAAACGAAGTCCTCGGGTAAATCCTCAAACTTGGTGCCGGGCTCGATGCCGTTGTCGATATCGCCAACAGTTTCATCATACTCCCAGCCACATACGTCACATACATATTTCATTATTTCGGTCTCCTTATTTTATTTTAATAATTCATCTGCCAAAGCATTAAGCTGAGCAATAGACTCAGCGTTCAGCGCCGACAGAATTTTAACGTTAGTTTCGGTGTAGGTGATGTTCTTTGCCTTTTCAAGCATTGTTTTCATCACCCTGGCCGCCGTTGGTGCCCAAGAGCCGTTTTCAATTAGGGCAACCGTTTTATTTTGGAAATTGCGTTCGGTGAGATTTAATATAAATTCGCGCATAAAGGGGAAAATCTCGCCATTATAGGTTGTGGTTGCAAGCACAATTTTATTGTAACGGAAGGCATCCTCCACAGCCTCTGCCATATCCGAGCGAGCAAGATCGCTTACAGCCACGCGAACGCCTTTTTCCTCTAATTTATCGGCAAGCATAAGTGCCGCCTTTTTAGTATTCCCATAAACCGAAGTATATGCTATAACCACGCCCTCGGTCTCGGTTTTATAGCTCGACCAAATATCGTATAGGTTTACATAATATCCAATATTCTCGGTTAGCACGGGTCCGTGAAGCGGGCAAATAAGTTTGATATCGAGTGCTGCCGCTTTTTTAAGAAGGGTCTGCACCTGTGCGCCGTATTTGCCGACAATGCCGATATAATATCGCCTTGCCTCGCACGCCCAGTCCTCCTCAGTATCGAGTGCACCGAACTTTCCAAAACCGTCGGCTGAAAATAACACCTTATCAAAGCTATCGTAGCTGACGATTACCTCGGGCCAATGCACCATTGGAGCGGTAATAAAGCTAAGGGTGTGACGGCCAAGGCTTAGCGTATCACCCTCGTTGACAACTACCCTTTTTTCAGCATAATCGGTACCGAAAAAGTTTTTCATCATATCGAACGCCTTTTTAGATGCCACAATTTGAGCGTTGGGGTAAATTTTTACAAACTCTGCAATATTTGCAGAATGGTCAGGCTCCATATGGTGAACGACAAGATAATCAGGACTCCTGCCGCAGAGCTCTGCATCCAGTTTTTCAAGCCATTCTTCCTTGTATGCAGCATCGACGGTATCCATAACCGCTATCTTTTCATCCATTATTAAGTACGAGTTATAGGAAATGCCGTTCGGTACCTCATACATACCCTCGAACAAATCAATTTTCCTATCATCGACACCGATATATTTAATATCGTTAGTAATAAACATAAAATTCACCTCTTAATGTAGTATACCACTAAAATAGATGAATTTCAATAAATGACTATAAATTTGTCCCAAATTTGCAACTTACACCCTTAACTCAAAAATAAACGATTAACCAAACCACAGACAAAGATTATGTGTTTGGTGCTATAGAGTCTTGGAATGATTTTACTCATTATTACACACAAAAAAAGGTATTAGACACAAATCAAAAGGAAGCACGAAAATTTCGTGCTTCCTTTTTACTGTCCTTAAGAGTACGACTCTTACGTCGACTCTTGATTTTTTAATCTTTTTAATTAGATTTCAGCAAAGTACTTAATGGTGCGAACCATCTGGCTTGTGTAGCTGT
>CAZHYD010000021.1:0-19506 GCA_964536645.1 uncultured Ruminococcus sp. | reverse complement strand
ACCACCGTTACCTCTATGATAACACAAATTCTTCTTATAAACAAGATGGAGCCCACGGCCGTTATAGGCGGAAAGTTACCGATGATAAACTCCAACGGTGTTGCAGGCAAGAGCGACACCTTTGTGTGCGAGGCTTGCGAATTTGTTGATACATTTTTGCAAATGTCGCCCGACGTTTCGGTTTTGCTTAATATTGATAACGACCATCTTGATTATTTTAAAACAATGGATAATCTTGTATTATCTTTTCATAAATTCTTAAAAATGTCAAGCAAGTCTTATATAAACGGGGACGATAGCCTTTGTTTAAAGGCGGCCGAAGGTACTGATGCAAAGGTTGTTACCTTTGGATTTGACAGCAAGAATGACTATTTCGCCAAAGACGTTAAAGCGGGGAAATTCGGCTTTGAGTTTGACGTTGTAAAGGCGGGCAAAGCCCTTTCTCACCTATGCCTGCACGTGCCGGGTAAGCATAACGTTTTAAATGCCCTTGCGGCATTTGCCGTAACGTATGAAGAGGGGTTAGAGCCCGATGATATAAAAGCGGCGCTGGAAACCTTTACGGGCGCGGGCAGAAGATTTGAATATATCGGCAATTTCGGTTTTACTTTGGCCGATGATTACGCCCATCACCCGACCGAAATTACTGCCACACTAAACGCCGCGAAGGAACTTAACTATAACCGCGTTATTGCGGTTTTCCAGCCCTTTACCTATTCAAGAACGGCGCTTTTGAAGGACGATTTTATAAAGGCGCTTTCTATTGCGGATAAGGTTATTTTAACCTCTATTATGGGCTCACGCGAGGTCAATACCTACGGTATTTCTTCCGAAGATTTGGCGGCAGGGCTTAATGACTGTATTATAGTTGACGGCTTCCAGAATATTGCCGATGCGATTATTGCCGCCGCAAAAGACGGTGATATTGTTATTACTATGGGCGGCGGCGATATTTACAAAGCGGCGCATATTGTAGAAAAGAAGATGAAAAAGTGACCGAAAAATTATACGATAAAGATTCATATATAACCGAATTCGAGGCTACCGTTCTTTCCTGCGAAGCGGGGGATGGGTGTTACTTTACAGTCCTTGACAAAACCGCATTTTTCCCCGAAGGTGGCGGCCAACCGAGTGATAAAGGATATCTTAACGATGCTGAAATTTTGGACGTTCAAATAAAAGACGGCATAATTTACCATAAATCAGACAAGGCTTTTGCCGTTGGCGAGACCGTAAATGGTAAAATTGATTTCGGACGCCGCTTTGATTTTATGCAGCAGCACTCGGCAGAGCATATTGTTTCGGGTGTGGCGCACAGTCTTTACGGCTGTGAAAACGTAGGCTTTCATTTAAGCGAGGATATTGTAACGGTTGATTTCGATAAACCTCTCACAAAAGAGGAAATAGCCCACGTGGAAGCCGTCGCCAACAGGAAGGTTTTTGAAAACAATAAAATTTGCGCTTTTTATCCCGACAGTCAGACCCTTAAAACCATTTCATACCGCGCCAAAAAGGAAATTGAGGGCGACGTAAGAATCGTAAGCATTGAAAACGTTGATGCCTGCGCCTGCTGTGCACCCCACGTCAACTCTACCGGCGAAGTCGGTATTATAAAGTTCTTATCGGCAGAAAAACTTCGCGGCGGGGTAAGGCTTGAAATGAAGGCGGGCAACCGTGCTTATGAGGATTACCTTTTAAAGCACGAAAATACGGCTAAAATTTCCGCTTTGCTTTGTGTAAAGCCTGAAAATACCGCAAAAGAGGTTGAAAGACTTTGCGGACAAATATCCGCACTTAAGGCTGAAATTCTTAACTATAAAAGGCAGGCTATAGCTGAAAAGGCGGCAAAATTTGCACCCGAAAAAGAGATTACTGCCGAATTTGAAGAGGGCTTTGAAATTAAGGAACTTCAGACCTTTGCCGATGCGCTTTATAAAAAGGCGGGCGGCGTGAGGGCTGTCTTTAGTAAAAAAGAGGATAGCTTTGCCTTTGTGATCTGCGGGGAAGAGCAGTCGCTTTCACGTATTTTTGCCGATTTCAAGGCGGCTTTTTCAGTTAAAGGCGGGGGCAGGGGAACTATTGTTCAAGGTACTGTTTTCGCGGAAAAATCCAAAATTTCAGAGTTTTTTGGGTGTTAGAAATGAAAAATAAAAAGGAAATAATTTTATACGTTGCATTCGGGCTGCTTACAACGGTTGTAAGCATTGTTACATATCAGGTGTTTGAGTATGCTCTAGGTGCGGAGTACTACCTTATAAGTAATGTATTTAGTTGGATTTTTGCCGTTTCCTTTGCCTTTTTTACAAACAAGAGGTACGTTTTCGAATCTAAAAGCTGGGAAGCAAAGGTTGTTAAAAAAGAAATATTGGGTTTCTTTTTAGCAAGGCTTTTTTCCCTTTTGCTTGAAGAAGCAGGACTTTTTGTGCTTGTAGATTTAATTGGGCTTTCGGACGTAAGCTTTGTTATAGGCTACTATATTTTAAGCGGAAGTATGATAGCAAAGCTCGTAATGCAGGTAATTGTAATAGTTTCTAACTATTTTTTCAGCAAATTTTTGATATTTAATAAAAAATAGCTTTTATTGCCGAGATTTTTAATAAAATCTCGGTATTTTTTTAAATTCCTCTTTTAATTTTTAATAAAAAATGATATAATGTCTTGGTATGCAAATTTAGTTCTATATTGAGTGAGGAAATTTATGAACTGGACCGAAATTACGATAAGCGTGCCAAGGCAGTACACCGACCTTGCCGCCGCTATCGCGAATATGACCGTTCCGTACGGGATTTATATTGAAGATTATTTTGATTTGGAAGAAGCCGCACTTGAAATTGCGCACATAGACCTTATTGATGAGGAGCTTATAAATAAGGATCGCGAAAATTCGGTTATTCATATTTATATTTCGGAGTGTGACAACGCGGCGGAAAGTCTTGACTTTTTGAAGGAAAGATTTGTGGCAGAAGGCATACCTTTTGAGGTCTGCTCTGCAGGGGTTGAGGATACCGATTGGAACGAAAATTGGAAAAAGTATTTCCACACAACCGAAATCGGAAAAAGGCTTGCCATTGTTCCAAGCTGGGAGACTTATGAAAACCCTGAAAATAGGGTGGTGCTTAAAATTGACCCGGGCGCCGCTTTCGGCACCGGAACCCATGCGACAACTTCGCTTTGCTTATCGGTGTTAGAAAAGTATATCGGCAGTAACACCAATATGCTTGATATTGGCACGGGCAGCGGAATTCTTGCTATTGCGGCAATGCTGCTTGGAGCAAAACAAGCCGTAGGTGTTGATATTGACGCGCAGTCGGTAAAAACCGCAAAGGAAAACGCCGAGATAAATAACGTTGACGATAAAACGGAATTTTTGGTGGGCGATTTGGCTGAAAAAATTACCGAAAAATACGATGTGGTTTGCGCAAATATTGTTGCCGACGTTATTATAAGGCTTTTACCCGACGTGGATAATTTCTTAAAAGAAAACGGCGTTATAATAATTTCGGGAATTATTGATATTAGAAAAGACGACGTTTTAAAAGCGGTAAGTGATAACGGTTTTACTATTAAGGAAGAGCACTACAAGGATAATTGGTGTGCATTTGTGTTAGAAAGGGGGACGAAGTAATGCTGGAATTTGAACAGTTGGGGCTAAGGCTTCAGTCTAACGAGGCGGAGCTTCGCGACCTTAAGGATGCACTAGGGTATGACGCTTTAAGGCGGGAAATCGAAGAACTTGAAACCAGAGCGGCGGCTCCGGGATTTTGGGACGATATGGAAGCATCACAAAAGATACTTCAAAAAACAGGCCGCCTTAAAAACACGGTAGAAACTTATGATAAAATGTGTTCCCTTTATGACGACGTTACCGTTTTAATACAAATGGGCGACGAGGAGGAGGATCTTTCTTTAGTAGAGGAAATCGAAACTTCTATAACAGAGCTTGAAAACAGTCTGTCTGCGATGCGACTTCAAACCCTGCTTACAGGCGAGTATGACAAAAACAACGCCATTCTCACCTTCCATGCGGGCGCGGGCGGTACCGAGGCGATGGACTGGGTTTCAATGTTAGTTAGAATGTATACCCGTTGGACCGAGCGCCACGGCTTTAAGGTGCAGTTGCTTGACTTTCTTGACGGGGACGAAGCGGGACTTAAGAACGCAACCCTACTTATTGAGGGCGAAAACGCTTACGGTTATTTAAAAAGCGAATCGGGTGTTCACAGACTTGTCCGCGTATCTCCCTTTGATTCTTCGGGAAGAAGGCACACTTCCTTTGCTTCGCTAGAAGTGATGCCCGAAATTAGTGACGATATGAACATTGAGATTAGGGAAGACGATATTAAAATGGACGTTTTCCGTTCGTCAGGCGCGGGCGGTCAGCATATAAACAAGACCTCCTCAGCGGTAAGACTTACCCATATTCCTACGGGCATTGTCGTTGCCTGTCAGAATGAGCGCAGTCAGGTACAAAACAGGGAACAGGCTATGCGAATGCTTAAATCCAAGCTGTTGGAGATTAAGGAACGCGAGCATCTTGAAAAAATAGAGGATATTAAGGGTGTTCAAAAGGAAATTGCCTGGGGCTCGCAGATAAGGTCGTATGTATTTATGCCTTACACGCTTGCCAAGGACCACAGAACAGGCTTTGAGTCGGGCAATATAAACGCTGTTATGGACGGCGACCTCGACGGATTTATCAATGCTTATTTGAAGGCTTCATCAAAAGGTGAACTTGGTGAAGCGAAAGGAGAAGAAATATGAAAAGAATTTTAAGTTTATGCATGGTGTTATTGCTTATAGCAGGTGTTACCGCAGGTTGCGGTAAGAACGAAAAGCTTTATGACAGATTGCTTTTTAACAGCGTAGACCTTTCGGAATATGTTGACCTTTGCGAAACTACAGGCATTACGGTTGATACCTCCTCCGAAAAGTTTGAAGAATATTACGACGAGGTAGTGACGATCGACGTTGAGCGCTATGACTTTTATCAGAAGATTACCGAAGGTAAGGTTGAAAGCGGCAACGTTGTAAACATTGACTTTGCGGGATATCTTGACGGGGTTGCTTTTGACGGCGGCACCTCAGAGGGATATGAGCTTGAAATTGGCTCAGGTTCGTTTATAGATGGCTTTGAAGAAGGCCTTATCGGAGTAGAAATCGGCTCAACTATAGATCTTCCTTTGACCTTCCCGACAAGCTATTCATCTACCGAATTGGCAGGCAAGGACGTTGTATTTACAATTACGGTTAATTACGTTAAAACAGACGTTCAGTTAAAGCCCGAAGAGTTTTATAGTGAGCTTGGCTACAGTGAACTTTCGCTTTATGAAGAATACGTTGTTGAAAGAGCGGCTATGAACTATCTTCTTGACTACGTTGTTACAACCTCTATAGTAGAGTCCTATCCTAAAGCAGATGAAGAATATTTGCTTGAAAAAATAAAGGAATCTATGGATAATGCTCTGCAGACCAATTACTATATGACCACCGAAGAATACCTTGCGTACGTAGGTCAAAGCATGGAAGATTATGAAGCATATCTTTGCGAAAATCAGGTATATCCTTTGCTTGACAACGAAATGGTGGTTTACGCCATTCTTGATGCCGCAGGGGTTGAAATTACCGAAAAAGATGCCGACGATTATATTGCAGACCTTATAGGTGATAGCGCGGATGACAGTTCGGCACCTACTGCAGATGACCTTATTGATTACTACGGCAAGTTCTATTTTGAAATTTTGGCGGCGCGTGAAAAGGTGAATGATTACCTTTACAGCAACGCAGTTATTTCTTAAGTTTTTGTAAAATTAAAGGGTGAACTAAACGTTCACCCTATTATTAAATTTAATTGAAAGGCGGGTGGTTTTGTGCAGCTTAAAATTCAAAACGGTGTGGTAGAGCTTTCGGGTGAAAGGATACTTTCATCAGTAAATTTTGAAATAAACGATAATTCTAAAATTGCCGTTGTGGGACGAAACGGATGCGGGAAAACCACCCTTTTAAAGCTTATCGCAGGAGAGCATAAAATTGTTAAACTTGACAGCGATAAAACAAGCTTTTTTACGGTTTCGGCGCACCCGAAAATCAATATGCTTTCTCAAATGACCTTTGAGGATGATAACAGAACATTATTAGAAGAAATACGCTTAGCATACAAAGAAATTCTCGAAATGAAAGAGCGGCTCGATTTAGCGCAGGCCGAAATCGAAATTGACCCAACCGAAGAAAAGATTAAAAAATATACAAATTTGCTTGACTGCTTTACAAATTTAGGCGGTTTTTATTTTGAAAGAGAATATGAATCTGCACTTAAGCATTTTGGCTTTACGGCAGAGGAAAAGGCAAGACCGCTTTACACGTTTTCGGGCGGGCAACGAACAAAAATAGCCTTTTTGAAACTGCTTCTTTCAAAGCCTGATATCTTGCTTTTGGATGAGCCGACCAACCACCTTGACATTGAGGCTACACAATGGCTTGAAGAGTATTTAAAAGCATATAAAAAAGCCTTTGTGGTGGTATCGCACGACAGAATGTTTCTAGATAACGTTGCCGAAACGGTTTATGAAATCGAGCATGGAAAAACCAATCGGTACGCGGGTAATTATTCGGCATTTGTTACTGCAAAAAAGCTTTTGCGCGAGCAACAGAAAAAAGATTTTGAAGCGCAGCAAAAGGAAATTGCAAGGCTTGAGGGACTTGTTGACCGCTTTAGGTATAAGGCTACAAAAGCGGCGATGGCCCAGTCAAAACTAAAGTCCATAGAAAAAATGGAGATTTTAGAATCTCCTGAAGCTTACGATTTAAGGACCTTCCACGTTGATTTTGAACCTGAAGATTTAGGCGTAAAGGATATGCTTTCGGTTAAAGACCTTGCAGTAGGGTACGATAAGGTGCTTTCTACCGTCAATCTTGAAGTGCACAAGGGCGACAAAATCGGAATTATCGGCAATAACGGGCTTGGAAAATCGACCTTTATCCGCACGCTTGTGGGGCAGGTGGAAAAAATTTCGGGCGAGTACAGCTTTTCGGCTCGCGCCAGAATTGGATATTTCGATCAGCAGATGGCGCAGTATTCTTCAAGCAATACTGTTTTGGACGATTTTATGTCAGAATTCCCGTCCTTGACAGAAAGGGAAGCCAGAAGCACGTTGGGCGCTTTTCTTTTCAGCGGTGAAGAAGTTTTTAAAAGAATAGATATGCTTTCGGGCGGTGAAAGGGTAAGACTTGCCCTTTGCAAAATATTTAAAAAGAAACCGAATTTCTTGATTTTGGATGAGCCGACCAACCATATGGATATAGTCGGCAAGGAAACTCTTGAAGAAATGCTTGTAAATTATTCGGGTACTTTATTGTTTGTATCACACGACAGGTATTTTATTAAAAAAATAGCCGACCAAATACTTGACTTTAAACCTAGTGAAGTAAAGATTTATCCTTACGGATACGAGCAATATCTCGCTGAGAAAACGACTGTCAAATCCGAAAATGAAAGCAATGTAAAGCCGCCAAAGCAGAAAAAAACCTACACAACGCCCGCAAAGGAAAAAGCAAGACGCGAGCGGGCTATTAAAAAGGCTGAAGAAAAAATAGCCGACCTTGAGAAAAGAGCGGCAGAAGTACAAAGAGCGCTTGAAGCGGAAGAAAATATTAGTGATTTCGTAAAGCTTTCCGAGCTTCAAAACGAGCTGTTTAGTATTGAAAACGAAATTGCTGCTGTTTTGGAGGAATGGGAAAAACTTTGCGAAGAAGCCATTTAAAACCCGCATTAAATGCGGAAATTCTATTTACGGTAGAGTTGACTTTTTAGAACTCTACGTCCTAAATTTATTTGTAGAGAGGAAAAATTTTTATTCTCTTGAAATTTTAGGGAAATACTCCTTATAATAGGCTTAGTTTTTTTGGAGGTGTTTTATGAGTTTTAGAATAGTTACAGACTCTTGCGCAAATCTTACTGATAAGCAAATTAAGGATTACGGGGTGGATATTATTTCACTCAAGTATTATATTAAGGGCAAGGAATACAACAGTTACGTTAAAGGTGTAGAAACAAATTATGCCGAAACCTACCGTCTGCTTCGCGAAAAGGAAATGATAACAACGTCGCTTCTTTCACGCGAGGACTGCGACAATATGGTGCTTCCTATTTTAGAGGGCGGGGAAGACGTACTTATAATTTCGTTTTCTTCGGGGCTTTCGGGCACCTATCAAAACGTTAAGTTGGCGGTTGAGGACTATAAGCTTCAGTTCCCTGACAGAAAGATAATAGTTGTAGATTCACTTTGTGCCGCTTTGGGCGAGGGTTTGCTTGTGCACTACGTGGCAAAGCTTCGTTCCGAGGGTAAAACTATTGAGGAAACGGCCGAGTGGGCAGAAAACAACAAGCTTTCTATCGCACATATCTTTACCATTGAAGATTTGTTCTTCTTAAAGCGCGGCGGACGACTTTCAGGCACAAGTGCTGTAGTAGGCTCTTTGCTGGGAATAAAACCTTTGCTTCATATGGCTGATGACGGTAAACTTTACGTTACAGGCAAGATTAGAGGCAGAAAGGCCGCTATCCAGCACCTTATAGATTCACTTGAAGTTAAGGGCAAGGACATTAAAGGGCAAGATATATTTATCGTTCACGGTGACTGTGAGGGGGACGCCCTGACGCTTGGCAACGCTATAAAGGAACGCTACGGGGTGGGAGATATAGTTTACAACCTTATTGACCCCGTTATTGCCGCCCACGCAGGACCCGGCACGTTAGCGGTATTTTTCCTTGCAAACGAAAGATAAAAACAAAATTTTTTAGAAAAATTAACCCGACTCAAGCTTTGTTCTTGGGTCGGGTTTTATTGTATATTATTATACAGTGGCACAAAAAACGAAAACAATGCGATAAGGTCATATTTTCCATAGTAGCTAATGCTTGACAGTTGTCGAATTTTGTTTTAAACTGTAAATGTATAATTTTGTTTTGTGAGTGTATAGTATTGGTTTTTTCAAGTTTATTATTCGTATTTGCATTTTTACCGCTAAATTTGTTATTTTACACTTTAGCGCCAAATATCAAAACGAAAAACGCAGTAATGTTGCTTTTTTCGTTGATTTTTTATGCCTGGGGCGAGCCGGTTTATATTTTACTGATGCTCGGTATGACGTTTATTGACTGGGGTTTAACCATACTTATTGCCAAAAGCGAGGGCATATACCGACGTCGCAGATTTTTGATCTTTTTAATTGTTTTTATAAACCTGTTATTGCTTGGTATTTTTAAGTACGGAAATTTTGCGCTTGCAAACTTTTCGCTTTTGACGGGTGTTGCTCATAATATACCGAATATTGCGCTTCCTATCGGCATATCCTTTTACACCTTCCAGCTTATTACATACTGTGTTGACGTTTACAGAGGTGAAGTGCCTGCGCAGAAAAACTTTTTTACACTGCTTTTGTACGTGAGTATGTTCCATCAGTGTATTGCGGGCCCGATCGTAAGGTACCAGGACGTTTGTGAAGAACTTATGGACAGACGGGTAACGGCAGAGGATATAAACGAAGGCATTATGCGGTTTAGCACAGGCCTTTTCAAAAAGGCGTTACTTGCAAATACCTGCGCCGAAATTGTGGCAAAATTGCTTGTTTCCGATACGGCCGAAGCGGTAATTCTTTCGAGCCGTAGCGCAGTTTCCCTTTGGGTAGGCATGGCGGCCTTTGCCATGCAGATTTATTTTGACTTTTCGGCCTATTCCGATATGGCTATAGGCATGGGCAGAATGATAGGAATTCATTATAACGAAAACTTTGACCACCCATATATGTCGTCATCGGTTAGCGAATTCTGGCGCAGATGGCATATATCACTGGGTACTTTCTTTAGGGATTACGTTTACATACCCTTGGGCGGCAGCCGCAAAGGGAAGTCAAGAACAATTTTTAACCTTTTTATCGTGTGGGGGCTAACGGGTCTTTGGCACGGTGCTTCCTGGAATTTTTTGTTTTGGGGACTTTATTTCTTCTTATTTATTGCAATAGAAAAACTGTTTCTTGGTAAGGTGCTTTCAAAACTTAAAATACTGTCTAATATATATCTTCTCGCAGTAGTACTTTTCGGATGGATACTTTTCAAGTTTGAAAACCTTTCCGACATTGTTACCGTGCTTAAAGGTATGTTTGGCATGAACGGCAACGCCGTTTTAGATTTTGAAACCGAAACCACCATAAAAAGTTATATAATTTTTATTGTCTTTGCGGTTATTTGCTGTACTCCGATATTCAGTAAGTTGTATGCAAATATCAAGAGCAGGGCAATGGTAAAACCGTTTGTTATGGTTATTTATACGGCCATAAATATAGTTGTTCCCGTACTGCTTTTGGCGGTATCGGTTATGCAACTTGTTGGCGGCAGTTATAACCCGTTCTTATATTTCAGATTTTAGGGGAAAGTATGCTTGAAGAAAAAAAGGTTTATTTAAAACCTAACGAAATCGAGGATTTTTCGGCAAAAAAGCTGATTAAAAACTCCAAAAGAATGAAAATAATAAATATTTTCTCGGCCGTGATTTTCTTTACGGCTTTGTTTTGCGTTGCCGTAGTTTCCTTTATAATTCCTTTAAGACCTACATTTTCCGAAACCGAAAACCGCACTTTAACTACATTCCCCGAATTTTCTGTTACCGAGCTTTTAAAGGGCGAGTATTTTGCAGATATTGAGGAGTGGTTTTCAGATACCTTCCCCGAACGCGAAGCAATTACTTCGCTTAATACCCGTTTTACAAATTTTTTCGGGTTTAATGATGTTCAAATTTTCGGCGAAATTGAGCAGGCTGATGATATTCCCGAGGTTATAGAGTCTGCGCACGAAACGATAAAGAAGGAAGTTGAGCCTAAAGAAAAGGCTGAGCAAGTTGCAATTGACGAAAAGGACGAAGCAAATAATGATGCTTCGAGCAACACTTCGTCCGAGAGTTCGAGTGACAGCACTTCTTCAAAGGCGGATGACGATTCTTCGGATTCGGGCAATATTACGCAGTCCCTCGGTGCTATTTTCGTTAACGGTGACTCTGCTTATGAGTATTACTATTTTGGCCAAAAGGTTGCCGATAAATATGCTTCGGCGCTATCTGACGCGGCCGAACTGCTTGAAGGCAAGGCCATGGTTTACGACCTTATAGTTCCTACGAGTATGGGAATTATGGTGCCGGACGATTTGCTTAAAAATCTCAGCACTTCCGACCAAAAGGCCGCAATAGACTATATGTATTCCAAAATGTCGGATAAGGTTAATAAAATTGAGCTTTTTGATATGCTTAAAAGCAGGAAGGACGAATATATTTACTTCCGCACCGACCATCACTGGACGGCGTTAGGGGCGTATTATTCCTATTGCGAGCTTATGAATTATATGGGTAAAACTCCGACCTTGCTTGAAGACTACACTTTGCACACCTTTAATAATTTCCTTGGTACTTTTTATAACAAGAGCGGCCAATTGGCTCAGCTTGCAAAAACACCTGATACGGTTTACGCTTATGAGCCTAAGGCTACCAACGAGCTTAAGATATTTAACGGTAAAAGTTGGTATTCTCGCAAGGTGATCGGTGATACGAGCGGGGCATCTGCAGGGTCTAAATATCTTTCATTTATTTGCGGCGACAATGCCTTTAGTAAGATACACAACCCTGATTTAGATGATTCAAGTGCCTGCATTGTGATAAAGGAATCCTTTGGTAACTGCTTTGTGCCTTTCCTTGTAGAGCATTATGAGAACGTATATATCGTTGACTACCGCTATATTTCGGAGGTTGACGGCCGCGGTCTTGTGAAAATGCAGGAGGATACGGGCGCTACTGATATAATATTTATAAATAATATTTCGGCCACCAGAAGCAGTTCTCTTGTAAACGGTATTGCGGATTTTGTGAGGTAGAATATGGAAGAAATTAAGCTTGGACGCTATAAGCATTTTAAGGGTAATGAATATACAGTTCTTGGCGTTGCAAAAAATTCCGAAACACTTGAGGATATGGTGATTTACCGCGCTGAATACGGTGAAAGGGAAGTTTGGGTAAGACCGGCTTCAATGTGGAACGAAACTGTAGAGCGTGACGGTAAAATTTTTAAAAGATTTGTTTTTTTAGGCTAAACGAAAAGCTGTGACACAAAAGTGTCACAGCTTTTTTGATATTTCAAAATAGTAACGTCTTTTCGAGGGCGGAAAATCGTCGAGTATGCCGTATTCGGGGTCGTAAAATACACCGTCAAAATAAAGGGACCAATGCCAACAGTGCGGAGTTTCAAGGCTTAAAATACAAACTTTAGGTAAGTCCTCGCGGTTGTTTGCTTCTTTTCGTTCTTTACTGTAGGCTATGCCGTAATGCTCAAGCGCTAAAAACATTTGCTTTAAAGTTGTTTCTTTTTCGGTGCCGACGAGTGTGCATACTTCGTATGGGCTTTTGTCGGAAAGCATTGCAAGGACTGCCTGCCCGCACTGCAAGGGAGTAGGCTCCTTTATATATGTAGGTTTAAGGGTGAGAGGCATTGTAAATCCCGCTTTCTTTAAAATACAAGTAAATTTTATCACAATCTTTTATTTTGTCAATATAGCCAAAGCATTGTGCTTTAAATGCTTTGGCTATGTAAGGGCACCGAGGTGCCCTATGAATACATATTATTTGCCGACATATAGTCGTAAATTGCCTTACCGTGCTCCTGCTCTTCCTTTTGAATGTGGTTAAGGGTGTCACGAACGGTTTTGTCCGTAAACTCAAAAATGCAGGTGTTGTAAAGGGAGGATACGTGCTTTTCGTCGGCCAACAGGTCAGAGCATAAATAAGCGTCGGCCTGCTTATCGGGAGTTTCACCCAAACCGTAGTTGGAAGAAAATGCACTCTGCAAGGTACTGCCCGAAGAAGAGGGCATTGAAACGGTGCCGTTTTCAATTTGGGTTAGTGTGTTAAGATGCTGCTGTTCAATGTTTGCAATAGAAGTAAAAAGTTCTTTAAGCTGCGGGTCAAGGGCGCTTGAAGCATACTTCGTATACTTTTCTACGCAAATTTTTTCCTGTGATTTCATATCCTTTAGTAATGTCATTTCTTTTTGTGTTAATTGCATTAAAAATCACCTCGGTTATATCTTTAACCGAGGTGACAAATTTATACATTTTGTATGAATTTAAGAAATGCTTTCATACCGTCTTCATTACGCTTATAAACACCTGCGTGCTCAAGTACCTTTGCGAAAACTGCGCCAACTTCGTCCTTCAAAATTCTGTCTATATTTTCAAAGGTTATTTCGGGGTGAGCGGCAACGATTTTTTCTGCCCACTCGGCGTGAATGTTAAGTACGGGATCGGCAGAGATATCCTTCTTTTGAATGATGGCGTCTGCAAGCAGTGCCAACTCGTTTTTAAGACGTGCAGGAAGCACTGCAAGACCCATAACCTCAATAAGACCGATATTTTCCTTCTTTATATGGTGAAGCTCGGCATGCGGATGGTAAAGACCCATAGGATGCTCTTCGGTTGTGATGTTGTTACGAAGAACAAGGTCAAGTTCAAAGGTATCGCCAACCTTGCGGGCAATAGGGGTGATTGTGTTGTGGGGCTCGCCGTCGGTTTCGGCAAAGATAAAGGCATCTTCATCAGTGTAGCCACGCCAAGCGTCAAGCACCTTGCAAGCAAGCTCAACAAGTTTGTCGGGGCACTTACTGCGGGTGCGAATAACCGACATCGGCCACTTTACTATGCCTGCTTCAACGTCTTCAAAGCCCTTAAAGGAAATCGGTTTTTCAATAGGCGCCTTAGCCATTGCAAAGGTGTAATTGCCGCCTTGGAAATGGTCGTGCGAAAGGATTGAACCGCCAACTATGGGCAGGTCTGCATTAGAGCCTACGAAATAGTGGGGGAAAAGCTTTACGAAGTCAAGCAATTTTCTGAAAGTATCGTGATTGATTGACATAGGTGTATGCTGTGAATTGAAAACGATACAGTGCTCGTTGTAATAAACGTAGGGTGAATACTGGAAGCACCAATCGGAATTATTTATAGTAATGGGAATAATGCGGTGGTTTTGGCGGGCAGGGAAGTTTAAGCGGCCCGCATAGCCTTCACAAGTGCGGCAAAGCATACATTTGGGATAGCTGGACTGCGGAGCTGACTTTGCGGCGGCTATTGCCTTGGGGTCCTTTTCGGGCTTGGAAAGGTTAATTGTTATATCAAGATCGCCGTAAGGTGTGGAGGTTATCCACTTAACGTCCTTCTTGATTCTGTAACGGCGTATGTAGTCACTGTCACAACTGAGGTTATAAAAATAATCCGTAGCTTCTTTGGGAGAATCCTTGTAAAGCTCGTTAAAGCGGTCGGTGACCTCGCTCGGTCTGGGCATTAAAGCCGCCATAAGCTTGGTATCAAAAAGGTCACGGTGGGTTATTGTATCTTCAATAAGTCCCGTTTCTACCGCAAAGTCAAGAAGCTCCTTAAGGGTGTCTTCAAGGTCAACCTCGCTAAAATTCTCCTCGCATTCAAAAGAATCAAGTTTTAATATTTCAAGAATTTGGTTGGTGGCGAAAACTTCGTCACGTTTTGAAATGAGGCCCTTTTCAAGACCGTAACAAACAAGCTTTTTAATCGAAACGTCTATCATATTAAAACTCCTTATAAAAAATATATCTTATTATAATACTAATTATATGTTGTGTCAATTAAAAAGAAGATAAAATATAGCTAAATTTTACTTGACAAAGGGGATGGGTTATGATAAAATGTGTAGGCCGCATATTGTGGGCTTTTTAAGTTGTGCCTATTTTTAGGCTCACGCCCCCCGTAGCGAGACTGTAAAAATAATGGCAGGTGTAAACAAATGTACGCAATTATTGAAACAGGCGGCAAGCAGTACCGTGTTCAGAACGGTGACGTTATCTATGTTGAAAAGCTTGACGCTCAGGTTGACGAAGAAGTTACCTTCGACAAGGTTGTTGCTGTAAACAACAGAACTTTAAAGGTTGGCAAACCTTACGTTAAGGACGCTTTTGTTAAGGGTACTGTTCTTAAGAATGGCAAGGGTAAGAAGATTACTGTATTTACCTACAAGCCTAAAAAGGGCAGCGCACGCAAAATGGGTCACAGACAGCCCTACACTAAGGTTCAGATTACCGAAATCGGTTAATTATTATGACCAGTGTAAAATTTTTAGTTGATTCTTTAGGACTTTGCGGTTATGAAATCAACGGTCACTGTTCTTATGACGGTGACGATGAGGCCGGGAAAATAGTTTGCGCCGCAGTATCAAGCGCGGTATATATGGCGGCAAACACCATAACCGATATTATCGGTCAAAAGGCAGAAATTGAAATGAGTGAAGCTAGAATGCTTCTAAAGGTTAAAAAGCCTTCTGCTGAAACAAAAATGGTGCTTGCGGGTTTAAAACTTCATTTGGAAGGACTTTCCGGTCAATACAGTAACAACATTAGAATTTACGGAGGTGCAAAAAATGTTAAAGATTAATATTCAGTTATTCGCTCACAAAAAAGGTGTGGGTTCTACTAAGAACGGTCGCGACAGTGAGTCTAAGCGCCTTGGCGTTAAGAGAGCTGACGGTCAGTTCGTACTTGCAGGCAACATTCTTGTTCGCCAGAGAGGTACACACATTCACCCCGGCAATAACGTAGGTCGCGGTTCTGACGATACACTCTTTGCTCTTATCGACGGTAAGGTAAAGTTTGAACGTTTGGGCAGAGATCGCAAGCAGGTAAGCATTTACGCTGAATAATTAAGCTGCTTTGCAGTTTGAAATTAAGTCCGGGTGCAAAGCTCCCGGATTTATTTTTTAAAATTTATATACTTTCCAGGAGATGAAACTATGAAAATTTGTCATGTTTGTAAGAGCAAGTGTGAGGATTTTGAGGAACTTTGTCGCGTATGTGGTGCCGACCTTGTTGCGCCTAAGGAAATTATAGCAGAGCAAACACCCGATACAAAAAGTGAAGAACTAAGTTTACTTGCTTCCTTTGACGATATCGTATCGGCTGAGATTTTTAAGGATATACTAAGTGATAACGGCGTTGAGTATGTCTGCCCGAAGAGCGAGCAGGAGGAAACCTTAAACGTTACCTTTGGCGGCTCTTTTTCGGTTTGCGAAATTTATGTGTATGAATCGGATTTGGAACTTGCCAGCACACTCTATTCAGAGTTTACGGCTTCTCCCATAGATTTTGACGGTGAATTTATTTTTGATGAAGGCATTGAAGAGGAGTAGGACTAATGGGCTTTTTTAAAACCCGTAAAAAAGTTAAGGAACCGGTGCTTGTTGCAAGTCTTGCTAACACGGTTTCTTCAGAAATATATCAAGAAATGCTCAGGGAAAATAACATACCTTTTATCTGCCGTCAGGAAGGGGCAAGCGGGTATTTAAAGCATATTACCGGCGGCCTTTTCGTTGTGGACAGTATTTATGTTATGGAAGAGCATTACTCTTTTGCGAAAGAACTTTACGAAGCGTATATATCGGAAAATCATTTGCAAGATTTTCACTGCGAGGAAGACTAAATGTTTGTTGATGTAGCTAAAATTCATTTAAAAGCGGGCAAGGGCGGCGACGGTGCCGTATCCTTTCATAGAGAGAAATATGTAGCCGCAGGCGGTCCCGACGGCGGTGACGGCGGCAAAGGCGGAGATATTATTTTCAAGGCTGACAGTAATCTCTCGACATTGGCTGACTTCCGTTATAAAAAGAAATACGTAGCCGAATCGGGTCAAAACGGCGGCACCTCGCGTTGCACAGGCAAAAGCGCACCTAACCTTGTTATAAGCGTTCCTGTGGGAACACTTGTTAAGGATGCCGAAACAGGCAGAATTATTGCTGACATTTCGGACGATGAGGAAGTTGTAATTGCCGCAGGCGGCAACGGTGGTTGGGGAAATCAGCATTTCGCCAACTCTACCCGTCAGATACCCCGCTTTGCAAAACCCGGCAACCCCGGTGAAGAACTTGACGTAACGCTGGAGTTAAAGCTTCTTGCCGACGTGGGACTTATCGGTTTCCCAAACGTAGGAAAGTCTACCTTAGTTTCGGTAGTCAGCGAAGCAAAGCCTAAAATTGCCAACTATCACTTTACAACACTTGTGCCCGTATTGGGCGTTGTAAGTATGGGTGAAGGAACCTCCTTCGTTATGGCGGATATACCCGGTCTCATTGAGGGCGCAGGCGAGGGAATAGGCCTTGGCCACGAATTCTTGCGCCACGTTGAGCGTTGCAGAATGTTGCTGCACGTTATTGATATTTCGGGCAGCGAGGGCAGAGACCCGATAGAAGATTTTAATAAAATAAATCACGAGCTGGAGGTTTTCAGCAGTGACCTTTCAACCCGTCCGCAGATAGTGGTGGGCAACAAGTGCGACCTTGCCGACGAGGATGAAGTAAATCGCATTTCCGATTATTTTGAAAGTAAGGGTTATAAGTTTTTTCCCGTTATGGCGGCTATTGCCGAGGGTACTGCCGAGCTTATAAATTATGTTGCGGCCGAGCTTCAAAAGCTTCCGCCTATTATTAAGTACGAAGCAGAACCGAAGCCGGTTGAAGCCGTTAAGTCGGGAGATAAGCGCGACTTTACACTCCGCGTGGATAATGACGTTTACTATATTGAAAACTGCGACTGGATTATGGATATAATGAATCAGGTAGACCCTGACGATTTTGAATCACTGCAGTATTTTGAAAGGGTACTTCGTCAGTGTGGAATTATAAAGGCATTGGAAGACGCGGGTATTCACGAGGGTGATACCGTTAACGTTTGCGATATTGAATTCGACTTTGTGCCGTAAAGAAGGGTGAAAATATGGAAAATCCTAATCTTTTAAGCCCTTCCGTGCTGGCTTTTGTGGGCGATGCCGTTTACGGACTTTACGTAAGGACAGCCCTTTCGCAAATTAACCGACCGTCAGCCAAGCTTCATAAGCTTTCGGTTACGATGGTGAATGCAGCCGCGCAGGCAAAGGCTTCCCAACTGATTTCACCCCTGCTTTCCGAAGAGGAAATGCAGATTTTTAAACGCGGCAGGAATTTTCACACCTCATCGTCGCCTAAAAGTGCCACAAAGGGTGAGTACCACGCCGCAACAGGCCTTGAATGTCTTTTCGGTTTTTTATATCTTTCGGGAAATACAAAGCGAAACGACGAGCTTTTCGAAATTATATGGCAAAATTCCGACTTAATATAATATACGTATAATTTAAACCCGTCTTATGACGGGTTTTATTTTTTTTACTTTGGGCATACTATATCGGGGGTGAAACTATGAAGGGCGAAATAAAGAAAACGCTTTTTGATTTTTTATTTTATATTTTAGGTTGCGTGATATTTTCTTCAGCTGTGGTTATGTTTATTTCACCTAACAAAATATCGCCCGGGGGTATAACGGGAATTGCAACGGCGCTAGAGTATCTTTTCAACGTTCCTGCGGGACTTACTATATTTATTCTTAATATGCCCATACTTCTTTTGGGACTTAAGAAAATAGGTAAGCTTTTTATTTTAAGGACGGCTTTTGTTACGGTTATACTATCACTTTCAATGTCCTTGGCTGAGGCGGTATTGCCCGAATTTTATATTGATAATATTTTGGCTTCGCTTTTCGGGGGAATATTTATGGGGCTGGGGCTTAGCCTTATTATACTGCGCGGCGCTACTACGGGCGGGGTGGATATTCTTGCTAAACTGATTAACCGAAAATTCAGACATTTAACCGTAGGCAGACTGATACTCATTATGGATGCTTTTGTAATTGCGGTGGCGGTTATTACTTATCGCAACGTTGAAAGCGCGCTTTATTCGGCGGTGGCTATGTATGCCACTTCGGTAGTGATGGATAAAATTCTCTACGGGTCAGATGCAGGCAAAGGTGTTTATATACTAACCGAAAAGCCCAAAGAGGTATGCCGTGATATAATGTCAACCTTAGGCCGCGGGGTTACGGTTATCTCGGCGCGGGGCGGTTATACGGGCGACGCAAAGGAAATGCTCTTTTGTGTTGTACGCAGACACGAGGTATCCACAATATATAGTATACTCGACATTCACGATAAAGGCGCTTTTATCGTTATTTCGGAGGTCGGCGAAATAGTAGGCGAGGGATTTAAAAGGATGATTTAGTAAGTTAAAGTAAAAATTTGTAGAAAATGATAAATTAAAGCCTTATATTATTGCAAAAATCACAAAAAGAGAACTTTTTTAAAAATATACTTGCTTTTTTAAAAGTATTTGATATAATATATCTTGCACACTATATGTTGTGGGATTATGTAAATCAAAACGGTATATTTTGGGGGAAAGAAAATGAAAATTATTAAAAGAAGCGGGGCTGAAGTTGAATTTGACCCCAAAAAGATTGTGGTTGCTGTAAGTAAGGCTAATGCCAGCGTTGTGCCCAGCGCCCGTATGTCTGAAATACAGATTAAGCGTATTGCTGAAGACGTTGAAAGCGCGGCTGCAAATATCTCCCGTTCTTTAAGCGTAGAAGAAATACAAGATA
>CAZHYD010000020.1:0-19555 GCA_964536645.1 uncultured Ruminococcus sp. | reverse complement strand
ATTCAAACGATCTTGAACGCGAGCGCGGAATTACCATTCTTTCTAAAAATACAAGCGTAAAGTACGGCGATATTAAAATTAATATTGTCGATACTCCTGGCCACGCAGATTTCGGCGGCGAGGTTGAGCGTATTTTACAGATGGTAGACGGCGTTTTACTCTTGGTTGACGCTTTTGAAGGCTGTATGCCGCAAACTCGTTTTGTGCTTAAAAAGGCTTTGGCGCTGGGCAAAAAGGCCGTTGTTGTGGTAAACAAAATTGACAGACCTATGGCAAGACCGCATGAGGTTGTTGACGAGGTGCTGGATTTGTTTATCGAGCTTGGTGCAGACGAGGAACAAATAGAATTTCCGGTTGTTTTCGCAAGCGGAAGGGACGGCTATGCCACCTATTCACCCGATATTGCTGGAACTGATATGAAGCCGCTTTTTGACGCTATTGTCAATGAAATAGACGCCCCTGAGGGTGACGAAAATGCTCCCTTGCAGATTCTTTTCACCAATATTGAGTATGACGATTATCTTGGCAGAATAGGTGTCGGCCGTGTTATTCGCGGTACTGTTAAAACGGGTCAAACCGTAGCGCTTTGCCATAAGGACGGCACACATTCAAACGTTAAAATCGCCAAGCTATTTATGTATAGAGGTCTTAAACGCGCCGAGGAGCAGACTGCAAAAATCGGCGACATTATTCAGGTTGTGGGCCTTTCCGAGCTTGAAATCGGCGAAACTGCCTGCGCGGTTGACTGTATTGAACCGCTTCCCTTTGTTAAGATAGATGAGCCAACCCTTTCAATGAATTTTATGGTAAACAACTCTCCTTTTGCAGGCAAAGAGGGCAAGTTCGTTACCTCGCGTAACATTCGTGACCGCCTTTATAAAGAGGTTATGACAAACGTTAGCCTTCGCGTTGAGGAAACCGACTCTTCGGATACGTTTAAGGTTTCGGGCAGGGGAGAACTGCACTTATCCATCCTTATAGAAACTATGCGCCGTCAGGGATATGAATTTCAGGTATCACCGCCCGAAGTTATTTATAAGCGGGATAAGGAAGGTAATTTATTAGAGCCTATGGAGCTTCTTATGATAGAGGTGCCCGAAGAATATGTCGGCACTGTTATGGAGCGCCTTGGCACCCGCAAGGCAGAAATCAGAAATATGGGCACCCGCGAAGGCGGAACTTCACATCTGGAATTTATTATTCCCGCAAGGGGACTGCTTGGCTACCGTTCACAGTTTATGACCGATACCAACGGTAACGGCATTATGAACCACGTTTTTGACAGTTATCAAGAATATAAGGGCGATATCGAACAGCGTTCAACAGGTTCCATTATAGCATTTGAGCAGGGCGAAGCCACGGGCTACGGACTTTTTAACACCCAAAGCCGCGGACGTCTTTTCATTGGTGCCGGCACGCCTGTTTATGAGGGTATGATAGTTGGCGAAAATCCCAAGAGCGAGGATATCGTCTGCAATGTTTGCAAGAAAAAACAGCTTACCAATACCCGCGCTTCAGGCTCGGACGATGCGTTAAGGCTTATACCTCATTCAAAATTAAGCCTTGAGCAGTCGCTTGAATTTATAAAGTCGGACGAGCTTGTAGAAATTACACCTAAAAACATTAGACTTCGCAAAAAGATACTCAATAAAGAAGAAAGAATGAAAGCAGAGTCAAAAAGAAAGTAATGGAATATATTATTCTTGATCTTGAGTGGGACAGTGTTTACTTTCCGCCACAAAAAAGATTTATAAATCAAATATTGCAAATCGGCGCAGTAAAGCTTAATAAAAATTTTGAAACAGTGGATACTTTAAGCGTTAATATATGCTCCGCGGTTTCAAAGAAAGTGTCGGGCAGATTTGCCGCACTTACGGGTATTACCTCCGAGATTATGCGAAACGGCATACCCTTTGACACGGCGGTAGAAAAATATAACGAATTTTCAAAAAATGCCGACGTTGTGATGACTTGGAGTACCTCCGACCTTTATACGATAGTCGAAAACGAGGACCTGCTTTTAAAAAAGGGTCTTAAATTCAAGATGAAGGGATATTTAGACCTTCAAAAGCTGGTGCAAGGCGAACTTAGAGGTATAGGCTACGAAAGCAAAAACCAAATTTCGCTCGAAAACGCGGCAGAACTGCTTGGTATTGATACCGAAAGTTACAGTCTGCACACCGCGCTTGACGACTGTAAAGTTTGCGCATTAATGTTTAAAAAGTGCTATAACGCTTCTCGGTTCGATGCCCTTAAAAGGGATGCAACAAGCCCCGATTTTTATGCAAGGCTGCGATTTAAGCCCTATACCATTTCGAATATAAACGACAGTAATATAAAGCGGGAAGAACTGATTTTTAATTGCCCCGAATGCAAGGGAAAAGCCAAAAAACTAAAACCCTTTAAGTATCATAACCGCTGGTTTTCGGCAGATTTTCAGTGCGAAAAATGCGGATTTAAGTTTAGCGGCAGGGTGGCTTTCAGAAAAACGTATGACGAGCTTTTGGTAAAACATAAAGTTTGCGAATATAAGGCTAAAAAGAGGAAAAGTACCAATGATATGCAACCTGTGCCCGAGAAGGTGTAACACCGAAAGGACAGAAAGTGAAAATTTAAACGGATTTTGCAAAATGCCTTTGTCACCTAAAGTGGCAAGGGCTGCTTTGCATTTTTGGGAAGAGCCTTGTATCAGCGGTACAAGGGGCTCAGGCACGGTCTTTTTCAGCGGGTGTTCGCTCGACTGTGCTTTTTGTCAGAATTTTGATGTATCGCACTGCGGTAAAGGAAAACAAATAAACTGTGAGCGGCTTGCAGAAATTTTTAAAGAACTCGTTGAAAAAGGCGCTCACAATATAAACCTCGTAACGCCATCTCATTACGTTTTGGCAATAAAGCAGGCACTTGATATTTACAAGCCGCCCGTCCCCGTAGTTTATAATTCCGGCGGATACGACGATGTAAAAGCTCTCAAAATGCTTGAGGGATATATTGATATTTTTTTAATGGATTTAAAATACTTAAATGCAGAAAAGGCAGAGCTTTATTCGGGGGCAAAAAATTACCCCGAAATCGCAAAAAAGGCTATTTCAGAGGCCGTTCGCCAGCAGCCTAAGAATGTTATAAAGGACGGAATTATGCAAAAGGGTGTGATTATAAGGCACCTTCTTTTACCCGCCAACACAAAAGAGGCTATGGCCGTTTTTGACTGGGTTAAAACAAACGCGCCTGACGCCTATTTCAGTATTATGAGTCAGTACGTCCCTATGGGTAGGGCTCTCGATATTGCGCCTATTAACCGCAGGGTTACTGCCCGCGAATACGAAAAGGTGCTTTCCCATATATTTGAATCGAATTTCCAAAAGGTTTACATGCAAGAACGCACCAGTGCCGATAAAAAATACACCCCCGAATTTAATTGCGAGGGTGTATAGTGCTCAAAACTGCTCGCGCAGCTTTTGCAAGGCGGATTTTTCTATGCGGGAAACGTAGCTTCTTGAAATGTTAAGCCGCTTGGCTATTTGCAGTTGTGTTAACTCCTCACGGCCGAAAAGTCCGTATCTTAAGGCTAAAATTTCCTGCTCGCGCTCGTCTAAACAGTAGGGAAAAACGGTCTGCAGCTTTTCAAGCTTCAGTTTTGTGTCAATTTCTTCAAAAACGTCGCGCTTGTCGGCAATTATATCGATTAAAGTAAGGGTGTTGCCCTCGCGGTCGGTGTCGATAGGATCGCCTATAAAGACGTCCTGTGAGCTTTTTTTACGGTTTCTGAAGTACATAAGTATTTCATTTTCAATGCAACGCGAAGCGTAGGTTGCAAGACGGATGCCTTTATCGCTTTTAAAGGTTGAAACAGCCTTTATAAGACCTATCGTGCCTATGGAAATTAAATCCTCCTGCTCGTCGCAGGCTGAATAATACTTCTTTACAATGTGGGCCACAAGCCGCAAATTATGCTCTATAAGTATATTTCGCGCCTGCATATCACCGCTTCGGCTTTGTTGTAGAAGTTCTTTTTCCCGTTTTGCCGAAAGCGGCCTCGGGAATGAACCGCTACCCGTTACGTGCAGGGCAAAATAATATAAGCTGGCAGCAAGTCTTAACAGTAAATCAAACATAGCGGTCCTCATTTCAAAAATTTCTCATTACGGGAAATTATATGTCTTTAGGGCTTGTCGGCTTGACAAAAAAACATTGAAAAAAAGACGCCAAGGTAATATAATTAAAATATAACTTTTGAGAATGGGGGGAACCGCAGTGAGTGATAATATACACGCTAATCATCGCGAAAGGGTTAGAAACGCTTTTTTGGCGGACGGTTTTAACGAAAATACCCCCGAACATAAGGTTCTTGAAATGCTTTTGTTTTACTCAATTCCCCGAAAGGATACAAACGAACTCGCGCATAAGCTTATAAACCGTTTCGGTTCATTAGCTGCAGTGCTTGATGCACCCGTAAATGAACTTTTAAAGATAAAGGGTGTGGGTGAAAATACAGTTGCTTTGCTTAAACTTATAATGCCTGTGGCAAGGGTATATATGAACAGCAAAAATATTTTCTGTCAAGCAAAAACGGAAAGTTTTTCTGAAATACTTGACTCTATTGCCAACCGCTATATAGGTATTACCGAAGAAACGGTTATTATGACCTCCTTTAGCAACAGCGGGAAAATTCTGGGTTCTGACGTTATAGGCAAGGGTGACGTTGCATCGGTAGGTATATCTATAAGGCGCATTATTGAAACCGTGGTTTCACGAAATGCCACAAGCGTTATTATTTCGCACAACCACCCAAGCGGTAACGCTATACCCAGCGCTTCGGATATTGCCATAACAGAAAAAATCACCGAAGCACTTTCAAATATCGACGTAAAGCTTATCGACCATTTGATAGTGGCAGACGGTGATTATGTTTCAATGCGGCAGTCAAGCCAATTTAATTACATTTTTAAATAATTCAGTCTTCTAAAAGACGGCGGTAACTATCCCCGAAAAGCTGCTCGGCGAACCATACCTTTTGAACGGTAAAGCGTTTGCCGCTTAAGTAGTTTAAAATACCCGCATCAGAGGAAAAGTCAAATTTAATACTGTAAGAGTAAAGAGCCTGCTTGTCAAAGCCGGCTTTTTTGTCGTTTGAGCGGCTGTATTTGCCCTCGCCTAAAAGGGGATGTCCGATAGAAGCCATATGGGCTCTTATCTGGTGGGTGCGGCCCGTAATAAGCTCAATTTCAAGGAGGGAAAGATTGTCTTTACTCTCCAAAAGGGTGTATTTTGTCTTAACGGTTTTGTTTGTATCGCTTTTCTTTGAGGAAAGAAAAACCTTGTTTTTATCCTCATTCTTTTCAAGAAAACCCTCAAGCAAAGCGGTCTTTTTCTTGGGCACGCCGTGTACCACCGTTAGATAACGCTTGTCTATTTCGCGGTTTTTAATTTTTTCACACAAAATGCGAAGTGCCTCGGCATTTTTGGCCGCAATAACAATACCGCCTGTGTTGCGGTCAATGCGGTTAGCAAGAGCGGGAGCAAAACTGTTCTCACTTTCGGGGTTGTATTCGCCTTTTTCGTATAAATAACGCTGAATACGGGCAATAAGAGTGTTGGTGTACTCCTTTTTGTCGGGGTGAACCAAAAGACCTTGCTTTTTATCAACAAGAATAATATTTTCATCCTCGTAAACAATATCAAGGGTCTGCGGTGCCGACATAAAATCATAAACGGGTTTCACCTTTGTAAAAAATTCGTCGTTTATGTAGGCAGAAACAAGGTCGCCTTCTTTAAGACGTGTACTGATTTCGCCCTTTTTACCGTTTATTTTTATCCGTTTTGTGCGAATATACTTAAACATAAGGGAAGAGGGAAGCGTAGGGCAAATTTTTGTGATAAATTTATCAAAACGAAGCCCCGCATCATTTTTGCTTACTTTAATTTCCTGCATTTTGTCCCTCCTTCAACAATAATCCTAAAAACGCCTAAACTAAAATCATTATAATTTTTATACATAACTATGTCAAGAAATATCGAATACGGGGAGTATAATATAATTATTAAAATATATTATATATACTTCTTGACAAAAACGGGTGGAAAAAGGTAAAATATATAAGGTAAAAAGGGTAATTTTGCATAAATGAGTTAATTTTCAACTTCCAATACATAATTTTGCAGAAAGGAGAGTTTTTTATGACTGCAAAAACGAGTAATACTTCTAAAGACACACGAAAGAAGTATACAGCTAAAAAGAAGACCACAACAAAGAAGTTTAAGTACGATGACTATAAATCTAAAAAAACCGCAAACAAAACAGGCACTACCAAAAATACAAAACCGCAAAACCCCGCAAAGCCTGTTAAAATTATTCCTCTTGGCGGACTTGATGAAATCGGCAAGAACATCACCCTTTATGAGTATGACGGGGATATGTTCTTGGTTGACTGCGGTATGTCCTTTCCCGATGAGGAAATGCCCGGTATAGATATAGTAATTCCCGACTTTAGCTACGTGCTTGAAAATAAGGATAAAATCAAGGGCCTTGTAGTAACCCACGGCCACGAAGACCATATCGGCGCGATACCGTACCTGCTTAAAAATTTTAATCTTCCTATATATGCCACACGTCTTACCATAGGCCTTATTGAAGGTAAGCTTAAGGAACACAGGCTTTTGGCCGATGCCAAGCTTAATACCGTAAATCCCGGCGAAAAGGTTACCTTGGGTAAATTTACGGTAGAGTTTATTCACGTTAACCACTCTATTCCCGACGCGGTGGGCTTTGCAATAACCTGCCCTGCGGGTACGGTTATCCACACGGGTGACTTTAAAATTGATACCACCCCCATTGACGAGTACGTTATTGATATAGGCCGTTTTGCCGAATACGGAAGACGGGGCGTTTTAGCCCTGCTTGCCGACTCTACCAATGCCGAACGGGCGGGCTATACCGCTTCGGAAAAGCTGGTTGGCGGATCTTTTTCAAACCTTTTCTCCAAGGCAGAAGGTCATCGCATAATCGTAGCTACCTTCTCTTCAAATATTCACAGAATACAGCAAATTATCAACGAGGCTGTGCATTGCGGCCGCAAGGTTGCGGTGTCGGGCAGAAGCATGCTAAATGTTGTAAGCGTTGCTTCGGAACTTGGGTATCTGGATGTTCCCGACAACGTTTTAATTGACCTTTCGCAAATAAATGATTATCCGCCCGAAAAACTTGTAATAATCACTACCGGCAGTCAGGGCGAGCCGCTTTCGGCTCTTCACAGAATTGCCTTTTCGGACCATAGACAAATAGGTATTATTCCGGGTGATATGATAATTATTTCGGCTACTCCCATTCCCGGTAACGAAAAGCTGGTAAGCAAGGTTATAAACGAGCTTATGAAGAGCGGCGCAAACGTTGTTTACGAAAGAATGTACGACGTTCACGTTTCGGGCCACGCCTGTCAGGAAGAGCTTAAGCTTATAATGAGCATTGTAAAGCCGAAATACGTTATACCTCTTCACGGCGAGCAAAAGCACCTTACAAAGCACGCCGCTTTAGCCGAGCAGATGGGTATTAGCAAGGATAATATTCTCGTCGCTTCAAACGGCGCTGTGATAGAGCTTTCCAAAAAAGCTATGAAATATACCGAAAACGTGCCTGCGGGCAGAGTTTTTGTTGACGGCCTCGGTGTAGGCGATGTCGGAAGCATTGTCCTTCGCGACAGAAAGCACTTGGCTGATGACGGTATAATTGTTATTGCAATATCTATTGACAGTGTGACACGCGAGGTGGTTTCAGGCCCCGATGTTGTATCACGCGGATTCGTTTACGTAAAGGAATCCGAAGAATTAATGAGAGAAACTAACGAACTGGTATGCGATATTCTTGAACGTTGCTACATTAACAGGGTGACGGATTGGAACGTGCTTAAAACACGCGTTAAAGACGGTGTTTCAAAAT
This sequence comes from uncultured Ruminococcus sp., assembly GCA_964536645.1. Lineage (GTDB taxonomy): Bacteria > Bacillota > Clostridia > Oscillospirales > Acutalibacteraceae > UBA737. The sequence continues at coordinate 11,625 of CAZHYD010000020.1, read as the reverse complement.
TCCTTTTCAACAAGACTAAACGCAGCCCGATGATACTTCCCGTTATTATGGAAGTCTAAAAAGGAGGACAAACAAATGAAGGTTGTTTTATTAGCAGATGTCAAGGGCTTAGGCAAAAAGGGCGAACTTTGTAACGCTTCTGACGGCTATGCCCGTAATTTCCTTTTTCCTAAAAAATTGGCTATTGAAGCTGACAGCGGCGCTCTTAACGAGCTTAAAAACCGCGAAGCTGCAGCTGCTCATCACAAGCAGGAAGAAATAAACGCCGCAAAGGCCACCGCAGAACTGCTTAACGGCAAAACTGTTGAAATTAAAGCAAAAGCAGGAACAGGCGGCAGACTTTTCGGCTCGGTTACCTCTAAAGAAATTGCGGCACAAATTAAAGCTACTCTCGGAGTGGAAATCGACCGCAAGAAGATGAGCGTGGCAGATATTAAAAATTTTGGTGAATACACCGCAGAAGTAAAGCTTTATTCCGGCATAGTTGCCAAAGTAAATGTAAAGGTTACGGAGTAATAAAATGAGTGACACAAAGCTGATATACAGTGTTGACGGCGGGAAATTACCCTACTCGGTAGAAGCCGAGCAGGCCGTTTTGGGTTCAATAATAATCGACCCCACCTGTCTTAGCGAAATTGCGGACAGGGTTAAGGCGGAATATTTCCACATCCCTCAACATAGGGAAATTTATACTGCAATAGCCACTATGTACGAGCTTAATCGCACGGTTGATTTGGTATCTCTCTTGGAAACCCTTAAAAAGAACGGGGTTTACGATGAGTCGGGCGGTAAGGCATACCTTACCCAGCTTGTGCAGATGGTACCCTCGGTTGCAAACGTTCTGACCTATGTCAGCATTATTAAGGAACGTTATTATGCCCGTTCGCTTATGCTTGCGGCAAATAACATTATTAAGGACGTAAATGAAGATGCGCTTGACTCGGGCAAGCTTATCGATATGGCCGAGCAGCGTATTTACGAAATCCGTCAGGGCAGGGAGGTAAGCGGTCTTACCCATATTAAAGAGGTAATCGAAACCGAAACCTACGACCGCCTTTCAAAGCTTGGCAACCCTGAAACCAGAAAAGATTATATCGGTATACCGTCGGGCATAGGTGAGCTTGACCGAAAGATTACAGGCCTTAATAAGTCCGACCTTATAATTCTCGGCGCCCGTCCCGGTATGGGTAAAACCTCCTTCGCGCTTAATATCGCAAGAAACGTTGCGGTTGGCACGGGAAAAACCGTTTGCTTTTTCTCCCTTGAAATGACGCGCGACCAGTTGGCACAGCGTATGCTTTCCAGTGAAGCGGGTATAAAGAGTGAAAAACTGCGCACGGGCGAGCTTGACGATAAAGAATGGGCAAGACTGGCCCAAGCGGGCGAAAATCTTTCCAAGGCTAAAATTTATTTTGACGAAAGTTCGGCAATAACCGTGCCCGAAATGAAGGCAAAGCTCAGGAGAATGAAGCCTGCACCTGACCTTGTAATTATAGACTATTTGGGTCTTATGAAGTCGGCTAAAAATACCGAAAACCGTGTACAAGAGGTTTCTGAAATTACACGAAATCTTAAAATAATGGCAAAAGAGCTAAAGGTTCCGATTATCACCTGCGCGCAGCTTTCGCGCGGAACCGAGGTTAAGGGGAAATCCCACAGACCCATGCTTTCCGACCTTCGTGAATCGGGCTCTATCGAGCAGGATGCCGATATCGTTCTTTTCCTCTATCGCGAAAAGTATTATGACAGCGAAAAGGATTCGGATGCGGATTTGGGTGACCCGAACAAAGCCGAGTGTATAATTGCTAAAAACCGTCACGGTGAAGTCGGCACAGTTGAACTTTATTGGGACGGCCAGTACACAAGATTTACTTCGGTGGATGTGCATAGATAATGAAAAAAACTGTTTTGGCTACCATATTGCAAAATGCTCTGCTTGAGAACGTGAGCGAGGTTACGGTTGCTCTTTCAGGCGGGGCAGATTCTATGGCGCTGCTTAACGTTCTGCTGGAGTTAAGGGATGAATTTTCCATTACGGTAAGCGCCGCTCATTTTAACCATAAAATACGCGGTGAAGAAGCCGAGCGGGATATGAATTTTGTAAAAGATTACTGTGAAAAGGCGGGTGTAGAGCTTTTTTGCGGCGAAGCGAACGTCCCCGAAATTGCCGCTCAAGAGGGTTTGAGTTTAGAACTTGCGGCAAGAAAAGAGCGATATAAATTTTTAAAGGGAGTCGCAAAGGGCGTTGTGGCTACTGCCCACACTATGAGCGATAATCTTGAAACGGTTATTTTTAATTTGGCAAGAGGCTCTGCAATAGAGGGGCTTTGCGGCATACCTATAAAGCGGGATATTTTTATCCGCCCGCTGATTTGTTGCAGTCGCGAACAAATTGAAGACTACTGCAAAACAAGAAATATTCCCTTTGTGACCGACAGTACAAACCTTTCGGACGATTACACAAGGAATAAAATCCGCCACAAAATAGTTCCCGTTTTAAAGGAAATTAATCCCGCAGTTGAAACGGCGGTTTTAAGAACTTCTGAAAGCTTATGCGAAGTATCGGCTGCTATGAAAGACGGGGCATTAGCCTTTTTATCAGAAAATTCCACCGAAAAGGGACTTTGCCTTGAGAGATTTCACGATTTGCAAAAACCCCTTGCAAAGAACGTTTTAAAAATTTACACCGAAGAAAAAATAGAGGCAAGCCTTGAAAACGTTCATATTGCAAGTCTTTATGAAAAGGCGATTTCGGGCGGCAGAACAAGCCTGCCTAAAGATTATTACGGGGTTGTAAGAAAAAACTTTTTAATTTTTGAAAAAAAGGGCGAAAACGGCAAAAGTGACGTTGAGTTTAAACTTTCTTTCAATGAGAAAACGGTAGAAGCTTACGAAAAGTTTAAAAAAATTAATAATTTGTTTTTAAATAATTGCCTTGACTGTGATAAAATCATAGGAAAAACGGTCCTTCGCACCAGACAAAGCGGCGATAAGATACGTCTTGCAGGCCGCGGTTGCACAAAAAGTCTTAACAAACTTTTTAATGAGGAGGGTGTTGACCCTGCTTTGAGGGATAGGCTTCCTGTTTTATCTGACGATAAAGGAATTATTTGGATATACGGCTTTGGTGCGGCACAAAGATGCGCACTCAGTCAAAAAACAAAAAGAGTTTTGATTATCAAAAAAGAGGAAGACGGAGAAGAATAATGAATACTAAAGATATTGAAAAAGTACTGATATCTGAAGAAGAACTAAAAGAAATAACTAAAAAACTCGGCGCGCAGATTTCTGCCGATTACGAGGGAAAAGAACTGCTTTTGGTATGTGTGCTTAAAGGCTCGGTAACCTTTATGGCCGATCTTATGCGAAACATTACCTGCAACTGCAAGATAGATTTCATATCTGTTTCCTCTTATCAGGGAGCGCAAACTACGGGCGTGCTTAACTATAAAAAGGATTTAGATTGTGACCCGGCAGGAAAAGACGTACTTATAGTTGAAGATATTATTGATTCGGGTATAACCCTTTACAATTTAAAGGCGCACTTTGAAACCCGCAAGGTAGCAAGTGTTAAAATTTGCGCCTGTCTTGATAAGCCCGAAAACCGCAGAATTGATATTTCGGCCGACTATGTTGGCAAAGAAGTACCTAACGAGTTTGTTGTAGGCTACGGCCTTGATTATAACGAAGCATACAGAAATTTGCCTTTTGTCGGCGTACTTTCACCGAAGGTTTATTCCGACAAATAGGAAAGGAGTATAAATTTGAAGAAAAACCTAAGAAATTTGCTTATTTACATCGGAATACCGATTGTCTTTATGCTTACGCTTTTTGCAGTGTCTAAATTTTCGCAAAAAGCTGAGCAGGTCAACTATTCCGAAATAGTTGAAATGGTAAAGAGAAATGAAATCTCAGAATTCAACCTTAACCTCTATAGCGGTGAGTTAAAATACGTCACCCGTGAGGATGGTAAAAAGCATACCTACACCGTAGCCGATGCAACCATTTTTTACAACGATGTTAACGATGCCGTAATGCTTATTAACGAGCAAAACGAAGGCACCGAAAACGATATTAAATATAACTACGAAAAAGGCGGAAACGGCGCTTGGCTTGTGAGCCTTTTGCCCACAATTTTGCTTTTGGCGCTCATGGTATTTACCCTGTTCTTCTTTATGCGAAAGATGAACAACACTATGGGTGTTGACAGAACGCTGAGCTTCGGTAAATCAAAGGCCCGCAGGGATGACGGCAAAAGAAAAACCACCTTTGCCGACGTTGCCGGTGCTGACGAAGAAAAAGAGGAAATGTCCGAAATTGTGGACTTTCTTAAAGATCCCAAACGCTTTAGCGACCTTGGTGCAAAGGTACCCAAAGGGGTGCTTTTAGTTGGCCCTCCCGGAACGGGTAAAACCTTGCTTGCGCGCGCAGTTGCGGGTGAAGCCGGCGTACCTTTCTTCTCAATTTCGGGTTCGGACTTTGTTGAAATGTACGTAGGCGTAGGTGCTTCGCGTGTGCGCGACCTTTTTGCCGAAGCTAAAAAGGAAGCCCCTGCAATAGTATTCATTGACGAAATTGATGCGGTTGGCCGTCAGCGTGGCGCAGGTCTTGGCGGCGGTCACGATGAACGCGAGCAAACCTTAAACCAGTTACTTGTTGAGATGGACGGTTTTGGCGCTAACGAAGGAATTATTATTATCGCGGCTACAAACCGCCCCGATATACTTGATAAGGCTTTGCTGCGTCCCGGCCGTTTTGACCGTCAGATAGCGGTTAATTATCCCGACGTTAAGGGCAGGGAAGAAATACTCAAGGTTCATTCAAGAGGAAAGCCGCTTGGTCCTGACGTTTCGCTTAAAACTATTGCAAGGTCAACCTCGGGCTTTACGGGCGCAGACCTCGCAAATCTTCTTAACGAATCAGCCCTTTTGGCCGTTCGCCACGGTAAAAAGGCTATCACTCAAGAAGAAATTGAAGAGGCTACAATTAAGGTGGTTATGGGCTCGGAAAAGAAATCTCACGTTGTAAGCGAAAAGGATAAGCTTATTACTTCTTATCACGAAGCAGGTCACGCGGTGGTTTCGTACTTCTTGCCGACGCAAGACCCCGTTCATCAGATTTCTATTATTAAAAGAGGTATGGCGGCAGGCTACACAATGTATTTGCCAGCCGAGGATAAGGGTCACGTTTCCAAGAATAAAATGCTTGAAGATATTTGTTCGCTTCTTGGCGGCAGAGCTGCAGAGCAACTCACTCAGGATGACATTTGCACAGGTGCTTCAAACGATATTGAGCGCGCAACGAGCCTTGCCCGTCAGATAGTTACGAGATTTGGTATGAGTGACAGACTCGGTCTTGTGGCCTACGGAAACGACCAGAACGAAGTATTTTTGGGCCGCGATTTCTCGTCCACACCTAACTACTCTGAAAAGACGGCTGCCATTATCGACGAAGAAATCGAAAATGTTGTTATGACACAGTACGCAAAGGCTTTGGATATTCTTAAAAAGGCAATGCCCAAGCTTCACGATGTGGCAAAAGTTGTTTACGAAAAAGAAAAAATTACAGGCGAAGAATTTTTGGCAATAATGGAGTCCTAATAAAATTGGCCGAAGCGGATTTTCCGCTTCGGCTTTTGTTTTAAATTTTAGTTTTGTGGCATAATATTTCGGGTGATATTGTTGCAAAAAACTAAAAATATCTTTTTCAAAACCCTTATAGTGTCTATGCTTTGCTGCACATTGTTTGTGTGTACCGGGTATTTTTATTTGGAATCCTCCATAACCGATACCGAGAACGAGGTAAAGCAAGTGCCTTATTATTCCGTACCGCAAAACGCAGGAATAACAGTAGAAATCGGGGAAGATACAACCTTTATTTATCTTTCATTTGAAGATGAACGTGTAATAGTTGTTTCTGAAGGTGAGCAGAGCGATTTTATACGCTATGGTTACACGGTGGACTTTTCTTTAAGCACCGATTTCGAAATGCTTTCGGGACTTGTTGACAGGCTTGGCGGTATTGATATTGAAAAAGACGGTGAAACTTACTGCTATATGGGAACGCAGGTTGCAAATCTTTTGGATTTTTCGTCAGAATTTAAAAGGGATAAAATCACCGTTTTAGAAAGCTTGCTTGCAAGAATAGGTCAGGTGGGCCTTACTGCCGACGACCTTTTATATATAATAAGCCGCAGTGAAACTAACCTTACTTTACCTGACTGCTATTTTTGGGCCGAATATTTAAAGGATATGAGTAAAAACGCCGTTTTTATAAGCTAAACTGATAAAAGAGTTATAACCTTTGATTGACAAAGGTAAACTAAAAATGTATACTGACTATATATAATTTTAAAATGGAGGCTTGGGATTTTGAAGAATATAGCAGATATTTTCGGCAGTAACGTCTTTAATGATTCGGTTATGAAAGAATACCTGCCCGAAGATACATATAAAATCTTAAAAAGTACCATTGAGGAAGGCAAAACTATCGACAGCAGTATTGCCGATACCGTAGCCGCCGCTATGAAGGAATGGGCTATTTCCAAAGGCGCTACACACTATACTCATTGGTTCCAGCCGCTTACCGGCATTACCGCCGAAAAGCACGACAGTTTTATAAGTCCCACGGCTGACGGTCATATTATTATGGAGTTTTCAGGTAAGGAGTTAATCAAGGGTGAACCTGATGCTTCTTCCTTTCCGTCGGGCGGCCTTCGCGTAACCTTTGAAGCGCGCGGCTATACCGCTTGGGACCCGAGTTCTTATGCCTTTGTAAAGGATGAAACTCTTTGTATTCCCACTGCATTCTGTTCCTACTGGGGAGAAGCACTTGACCAAAAAACACCCCTGCTTCGCAGTATGGATGCCATAAATAAGCAGGCTTTGCGCATAGTTAAGCTTTTTGGCCACGATGACGTTAAGCGTGTTAACGTAACCGTTGGTCCCGAGCAGGAGTATTTCCTTGTTGATAAGGAAATGTACGACCGCCGCCCCGACCTTATGTTCTGCGGCAGAACCTTACTTGGCACAATGCCGCCTAAGGGTCAGGAAATGGACGACCATTATTTCGGCGTATTAAAGCCCCGCGTTGCCGCATTTATGCGTGAACTCGACCTTGAACTTTGGAAGCTTGGCGTTCTTGCTAAGACCGAGCATAACGAAGCCGCCCCCTCACAGCACGAGCTGGCGCCTATTTTTACAACCATAAATATTGCCGCCGACCATAACCAGATTACAATGGAAATGATGAAGAAAATTGCTCTTCGTCACGGACTCGTATGTCTTTTGCACGAAAAGCCTTTTGATGGTGTTAACGGCAGCGGCAAGCACAATAATTGGTCCTTATCGACTGATACGGGTATAAATTTATTGAAGCCCGGCAAGGTACCCGAAGAAAATCTTTTGTTCCTGTTCACACTGGCTTCGGTTATAAAAGCTGTGGACGAGCATCAGGAATTGCTTCGCATATCGGTTGCAACTGCCGGTAACGACCACCGTTTAGGCGCAAACGAAGCACCTCCTGCTATTGTTTCTATTTTCCTTGGAGAAGAGCTTGAGGGTATTCTCGCCTCTATAGCAAGCGGTGTTCATCACGATAACGCAAAACGCGTTAAAATGAATATGGGTTCGGAAATAATACCGAGCTTCAGAAAGGACAATACCGACCGCAACCGCACCTCGCCCTTCGCTTTTACGGGCAATAAGTTTGAATTCAGAATGTTGGGTTCGGCTTCCTCTATTTCCGATACTAACGTTATGATTAACACAATGGTTGCCGAAGTTTTCAGCGAATTTGCCGACCGTCTTGAAAAAGCGGATGACTTTGAGGCCGAGGTCAAGGCAATTGTCAAGGAAGTTTACGAAAACCACAAGCGCATTATCTTTAACGGCGACGGTTATTCAGAAGAATGGAAAAAAGAGGCTGAAAAACGCGGGCTTTTAAATCTTGTAAGCACTCCCGACGCTTTGCCCCTTTTGAAAACTAAGGAAAATATAGCCCTTTTTGAAAAACACAAGGTACTGAATGCGGCAGAGATTCATTCAAGAATTGAAATTGTGCTTGAAAATTACACAAAGACGATTCATATAGAAACCTTAACCCTTATGGAAATGATAAACCGTGAGATTATTCCTGCAATAACTGCTTATTCGGATATGCTTTGCACGGCTATCCTTAATAAAAACAGCATCGGCGGTATAAACTCTTCGGTTGAAAAGGAAATATTGGTACGCCTTAGCGCCGCCAACCGCGAAATTTATGAGCTTATAAACGAGCTTAAAATGGCGGTGGCAACCGCAGAAAAAACAACTGATATTTACGAAAAATCAAAGTATTATCACGATGTTATTCTAAAGATAATGATAGATATTCGCAAATATGCCGATAGCGCCGAATCTGTTGTACCTTCGGAATATTGGCCCTATCCAAGCTATGCAGACCTGCTTTTCAGTATTTAAAAAACAAAAAAACGGATACCCTGTTGGGTATCCGTTTTTTGCTATGGATTAGCAGCAACCGCAGTTATTGTCGCAACCGCAGCTGTTAGTATTCTGGGTGTTACCACCGCAACCACAGCAGGAAAGAATGAGGATGAGGATGATAATCCAAGAACAGTTGTTTCCACCAAAGTTACACATTTAAGAAAACCTCCTTTTCGTTTTCATCACATACTATGCCGCATTCAATATTTGTGTTACAAGGCTTTTTAAAAAACGTTTTAAAAAGTATTTGACTTTTCTTGACTTTCGTATATAATAAAAATCAGGGAAAGTCAAAAGAGGAGATGTTTAACTATGAGAATGAGCGACCTTATAACGAAAGAAATAATCAGAATGTTAAACGAGTCGGAGGAAAATACCGCCGAAATACAGCGAAACGAGTTTGCGGGAATAATAGGTTGCGCGCCAAGTCAAATAAACTACGTTCTGTCTTCGCGCTTTACACCTGAACACGGGTATGTAATAGAGAGCCGTCGCGGCGGGGGTGGATATATAAAAATTCGCAGAGTAGTGTTAAAATCTTCTGCCGCTATAATGCACGTTATAAATTCGGTAGGGGATTATATCGACCCGCTCAGTACAAGAATTCTTATAGAAAACTGCCTTCAGGCAGAGCTTATCACAAAGGAAGTTGCACATCTTATGATGGCAGCCGTGTCTGAAAGCGTTATGCGAAGCGTGCCGCCCGTTTTAAAGGACAAGGTAAGAGCGGCAATTATAAAGCAAATGTTGCTCACACAAATTTAAGGAGTGAATTTTATGTTATGTGATAAATGCTCGAAAAACAGTGCTACAACGCATATCCGTTCGGTCATAAACGGTGTTGCACGTGAACTTAATCTTTGCGCTGCCTGTGCAAAGGAGGAGGGCTACGCCAATATTTCCCATATGGGTCTTACGGGAATGTTAGCATCAATGTTCGAGGAGGGTTCGGCCGTTTTGCCCGGCAAGAATGCGATTTGCGCCAACTGCGGCTGCGAATTTTCGGATATAGTTAAAAAGGGCAAGGTGGGTTGTGCTGATTGCTACAGCCAGTTTAGTGACGAGCTTATGCCTTACCTTAAAAGACTGCACGGCAGTACCTTCCACGCGGGCAAAATCCCCAACAGCGCGCCCCTTATGGTAGTGCCGAAGATTGAAACCGTGAACGATTTAAAGGCAGAGCTTGCCCGTCTTGTAAGGGAAGAAAAATTTGAGCAGGCGGCAATTGTCAGAGATAAAATCAAGGAATTGGAGGAAAAGCAGGATGACTAGTTGGTACAACTCAACCGGCGCCGAAAACGACATAGTTGTAAGCACGCGAATACGTTTGGCCCGCAACCTTTCCGATATTCCTTTTCCGAACAGAATGACCGAGGCTGAGCGCGACGAATTAAAAAACAGGGTTAAATCAGCCATTTACGAAAGTAATACCCCTTTTGCAAAAAATCTTAAGTATATTGATATGGCAAACGTCCCCGAAAACGAGATAGGTGCTATGGTAGAAAGGCATATCATCAGCCCCGAATTTGCTACAAGCCGCAAAAGCAGGGCTATCATACTATCGCAGGACGAAAGCATAAGTATTATGATAGGGGAAGAGGACCATATAAGAATACAGGTGACTTTGGCTGGTCTTGAGCTGGAAAGGGCTTACGATATTGCCGAAAGGCTAGACTTATTGCTTTATGAAAAACTCAACTTTGCGTTTGACCGCAAGTTAGGCTTCCTTACCGAATGCCCAACCAACTTGGGTACGGGGCTTAGGGCTTCGGTTATGCTGCATCTGCCCGTTACCGAGGCTAATTCCGAAATAGCCTTACTTAGCGAAACGGTAGGTAAAATCGGCTTTACTATAAGGGGAATGTACGGCGAGGGCTCGAAATCGGGTGCGCAGTTATATCAAATTTCTAACCAAATCACCCTTGGAATCAGCGAAAAGAATGCGCTTGACAACCTGAAAACAATTACAACCCAGCTTGTTGCAAAGGAAAGAAACGCCCGCGCGAAGCTTGACACTTTGAAGATGGAGGATATATCCTATAGAGCCTTGGGAATTTTGCAAAATTGCAGAATTTTATCCTCAAAAGAGATGGCAACCCTTATTTCGCGGATTAAACTTGCGCAAAGTATGGGCATACTAAATATTAAAGTTGACCCGATGGTGCTTTTAATAGAGGGCAAACCCCATATGCTGATGAAAAGGCACGGCGAAATATCGCCCGAAGAACGCGATATTTACCGCGCGGCAGATGTAAGAGAAGCCTTATCGTAACAGCACTGTCACAAACGGAGGCAAAATATGAAATACAATTTTAAAGGCTTCACTTCAAGAGCCAACGATGCGCTTAATAAATCGATAGCCTTGGCCGAAAGCTTCGGTCACATTTATGTCGGCACAGAGCATCTTATTTTGGGTCTTGTTATGATAGAAAGCGGTGTTGCGGCTTCGGTGCTGAATAAAAACGGCGCAACCGCCGAAAGACTGGGCGATATTATTCGCCTTAAAATCGGTTGCGGCACACCTACAAAGCTTTCGCCCGACTTTTTCACGCCTCGCGCAAAACGCGTTATAGAAACAGCCGTTCAGGAAAGCGGCAGAAATTCAAAAAAGTTTGTCGGCACAGAGCATCTGTTATTGGGGCTGCTTGCCGATTCGGACAGTTGCGCTATAAGACTGCTTGCAGAACTCGGCGTAGACATTGCTATGCTGACTAACGATATTTTAATTTCTGCAGGCATTTCGCCCGAGGATATTTCTGTATCTGACAGGGCAGATGAAAAGAAATCAGTCGGCAAAAATTCCGTCCTTCAGAAGTTTGGTACTGACCTTACAAAAGAGGCCAAAGAGGGAAAAATAGACCCTGTTATAGGGCGGGAAACCGAGTGCGAGCGCATTATCCAAATTCTTTGCCGCCGCACAAAGAACAACCCTTGCCTTATAGGTGAGCCGGGTGTCGGTAAAACCGCTATAGCAGAGGGCTTGGCAATTAAGATTGCAAACGGCGATGCCCCAGCAAGACTGCTCGATAAGGAAATTCATCTGCTTGACCTTACAGGTTTGGTTGCAGGTACACAGTTCCGCGGTCAGTTTGAAAGCCGCGTTAAAGGCTTGGTTGAAGAAATTAAAGCCGCAGGCAATATA
>CAZHYD010000019.1:6215-19583 GCA_964536645.1 uncultured Ruminococcus sp. | reverse complement strand
AACCCTTTCCATTCTGGAAATACCGATTCTGAACTGATTCTGCAAAAGCTCGCCTACAGAACGGATACGGCGGTTTCCGAGATGGTCAATATCGTCTACGTTACCTACTCCCTTAGGAAGACCGAGGAAATAGTTTACGGTAGCAAAAATATCGTCAACAGTGATATGCTTGGGAATAAGGTCATCAGCGCGCTCAAGAATAGCGTTTTTGATGTCCTCCTTAGTTTCGTTAGCCTCAAGAATTTCCTTAAGAGCCGCAAAGGAAACCTTTTCGTTGATGCCAAGCTTGTCAAGCTCTTCCAACTCTTCAGAACTGAAATCAACAAAATCGCAAAGGTCAACCATACCGTTTGAAAGTACCTTAACCTCGCTTACGTTGCCTTCGTGGTCCTGAACGTTAATGTAAGCCTCGATTACGCCGCGTCTTTCAATTTCGTTTGCCTTTTCTTTGGAAATATTTTCGCCTGATTCGGCAATAATTTCACCTGTCATCGGGTCAACAACAGGGCGTGACAAAACAGCGCCCTTAATTCTTGCGGCGATAGCGAGCTTCTTATTATACTTATAACGGCCTACGCGGGAAATGTCGTAACGGTGAGCGTCAAAGAAGAGCTGCTCAAGATAGTTCTGAGCGCCTTCAATAGTAACAGGCTCACTCGGGCGCAGCTTCTTGTAAACCTCAACAAGAGCTTCTTCTACCGACTTTGTATCATCGGCATCCAAGGTGGCGGCCAAACGCTCGTCCTCACCGAGAACCTCTCTGATTTGGTTGTTTGAAGCAAGACCCAATGCGCGAATGAAGGTAGTAAGAGGGAGCTTGCGGTTTTTATCTATACGAACGTAAAGAACGTCCGAAATAGAGGTTTCGTACTCAAGCCAAGCACCTCTGTTAGGGATTATAGTGGAGGAAAAGAGTTTTTTACCGATCTTTTCGTCTACCTTAACGGCATAATATACGCCGGGCGAACGAACAAGCTGAGAAACGACTGCACGCTCTGCACCGTTGATTACAAAGGTGCCAGATTCGGTCATAATGGGGAAATCGCCCATTGAAACTTCGCTTTCCTTGATTTCACCGGTTTCATTGTTTATGAAACGTGCGGTTACACGAAGGGGTGCAGCATAGGTGGTATCTCTTACCTTACATTCGGTTACGCTGTACTTAGGTGTTTCTTCAAAACGATAGTCAACAAAACTTAGCTGAAGATTACCGCTGTAGTCTGTGATTGCAGACATTTCTCTGAAAACGTCGCGCAGTCCTTCCTCTACAAACCACTTGTAAGAATCCTTTTGGATTTCAATGAGGTTAGGCATATCGATAACTTCATTGATTTTCGAGAAGGTCATACGGGTGTTTTCGCCCAACTTTATGGGCTTTACCATTGAAGCTGACTTCATAGGTTAAAAATCACTCCTCCACAAAATTTAGGCATATTTAGTGCCTTTACAATGCTTTGAATATAGATATTGTGCATTTTTGCCCAAAGCAAAATTTACCTTTTTCGGACAAGAGGTGCATAATACCCCATCTTCACTAGTAATTTGTTATTATAGAACATTTTTTACCATTAGTCAAGCATAAATTTCAAAAAATCTTTATCTTTTTTGAATAAAAAAAGACGGGCAGTTTTCTGCCCGTCCAACGAATATAAATATATTAGTATGCCTTACCCCAATAAAGCATTGATTTTGCTTTCTTTCCGCAGCAAACGCAGGTATCACTCAATTTTTCCTGCTCGAAGGGGATGCAGCGTGAGGTAACGCCCGTCATTTCCTTAAGCTTATCTTCACACTCGCGGTCACCGCACCACATAGCCTTTATAAAGCCGGGCTTTGTGTCGGCAATTTCCTTCATTTCGTCAAGGCTTGTTGCGGTATAGGTCATAGTATTCCTGCGCTCAAGCGCCTTATTGTAAAGTCCGTCCTGCACTGACTTTAAAAGCTCGGGGATTTTTGCTTCAAGCTCGTCAAGGCTTACGGTTATCTTTTCGCCGCTGTCACGTCTTGCAATTACGCAAACGTTGTTTTCTATATCCTTAGGGCCAAGCTCCAAGCGAAGCGGAACACCCTTCATCTCATACTCTGCAAACTTCCAACCGGGCGACTGCTCGCCATCGTCAAGCTTTGCGCGGCAAACCGACTTAATTCTCGCGTAAACCTCGTTAGCCTTTTCAAGCACACCCTCTTTATGAGAGGCAATGGGAATTACCACCGTCTGGATAGGAGCAATAGCGGGCGGAAGCACAAGGCCGTTATCGTCGCCGTGGGTCATAATAATTGCGCCGATAAGGCGGGTGGTTGTTCCCCAAGAGGTCTGATACGGGTGAACGGGCTTGTTTTCCTTATCGGTATAAACAACGTCAAAAGCCTTTGAGAAACCGTTGCCGAAGTAGTGCGAGGTGCCGCTCTGCAAAGCCTTACCGTCGTGCATGAGCGCTTCGATAGTATACGTGGCTTCTGCGCCGGCAAAGCGTTCTTTATCGGTCTTTTTACCCATTATAACAGGCATTGCGAGAACCTGCTCGGCAAAATCGGCATAAAGCTTATGCATCTGCTCGGTTTCTGCCATAGCCTCCTCTGCGGTGGAGTGAAGGGTGTGACCCTCCTGCCATAAGAACTCACGCGAGCGAAGGAACGGACGTGTTGTCTTTTCCCAACGCACAACACTGCACCACTGGTTGTAAAGCTTGGGCAGGTCGCGGTAGGAATGAACTATATTTTTAAAGTGGTCGCAAAAAAGGGTTTCTGAGGTGGGGCGCACGCAAAGTCTTTCTTCAAGTTTTTCTTCGCCGCCGTGGGTAACCCAGGCAACCTCAGGCGCAAAGCCTTCAACGTGGTCCTTTTCCTTCTGAAGCAGACTTTCGGGTATAAACAAGGGCATATAAACGTTTTCGTGGCCCGTTGCTTTAAAGCGTCTGTCCATCTCATTCTGGATATTTTCCCAAATAGCGTATCCGTAAGGTCTTATAATCATACAACCCTTTACCGAAGCATAGTCAATAAGCTCTGCCTTGATACATACGTCGGTATACCATTTTGCAAAATCTTCATCCATAGCGGTAATCGCTTTTACCATTTTTTCCTTTGCCATATTAAAGGCGCCGCCGCGCCTATCCCACCTTTCATATTTACATATAACTGAACGTCATATAATCGTATTATAAAATATCACTCTAAGTATTATAATTAACCTTACGTTAATTTGCAAGAATTTTTGCGAATTAAGGGCGTCATTTTGCAAAAAGACAGGCTTTTTTAAAAAAATGTTGACAAAACACCAATAAAACCATATTATTTTTATTGTAGATACTTTTTAAAACTTTTCAGGAGGAAATAAAAATGGTATTTGAAAAAGTTAAACTTATATTGGCAGAACAGCTTGAAGTAAACGCTGCTGACTTGACGTTAGAAACAAATATAGCAAAAGATTTAGGCGCAGACAGTCTTGACGTTGTAGACCTGCTTATGTCTATTGAAGACGAATTCGAAATTGAAATTCCCGACGAGGAAATTGAAAATATCAGAACCATAGGCGAACTCGTTGATTATATCGAAAACAATATGTAATTTTTTAAAACAGTAAACCCACCTTGCTGCAGCAAGGTGGGTTTTGTTTTTTATTTTTATTATGAATACATTAGCGCGCCTATTTCGAAAAGCCCGTCGTTCATATCAATTTCAACCGTGTGCTTGCCGTATTCAAGGTTTTCGGCAATAACGGCTTCTCTGGGGTTAGAGTAGGACAAATAAGCATTTATACTTGTAAAATATTCGCCATCTATATAAACCGATACACTACCCATATTCGGCTTCATATGATAGAACATTCCAAACTCGGTGCCTTCAAATTCAAAGACAAGCTTATACCCCGCTTTGCCCGCGGTAACTAAACCGGGGAAACGTTCCATTGACACCCAGGAGAAAATTCTTGAAAAATACCTCCACCCCGTTCCTTGTGAAAGGTCGATGTCACCAGCCAAAACCAACGTAGGATTTTTGAAATAGTTGCTAAGCGAGGTCGAGGGCAACTGTCTTTCACGGCAAACGTACTCATTAGCGCCGCTTTCACCGTATGCCTTTTCTGCTTCGTCGAAGAAGCCCGAAAGCTTTTCGGTGATGATTTGAGCATAAATCTTATATCCCTCGTCGTTAGGATGAACACTGTCGGCAAGGTAATTTGATACGTTTCCGCCTGCCTCACTCACAATGTTAAAAAATTCTTCACCTATTTTAATATGTGCTAAACCATATTCCTCGGCCACGTCGCGATGGGCTATAAGCGTTGAGAAATCCGCACTTGCAAAATTTTTATCAAACGACAAAACGAAAACGATTTCCATTTCGGAATTTAATTCATAAGCCTTGCGGACAATTGATTCGGTATATCTTACGCACTGGTCGTAGGTGTAACCGAGATAAATATCGTTAATAGCAAAGTCAACAAACAGTAGGTCGGGAACGTTTGCGCCGTCGGAAAACGCTTCCTTTTCGAGTCGCATAGCGCCGAGATAAGAGCCTGTGCCGCCTATTGATTTGCGGTTTTCGGTTACGGTTATATTGTACTCACTTGTAAGCCAATCACAAACAAGCTTCGGCCAACCGTTTTGGACGGAATTTGTCGAGCCTGTACCGTCGGTAATAGAGCCGCCGATAAAAGCAACGTTCAGGCTTTCACCGTTTTTGATTTTGGCCCAAGTGTTTGAAAGACTTGTTAATTGATAAGACATATTTTCTTCCTCGCTCTCCTCTTCGCTTGTTCCTGACGAAGAATCGGTGTTTGTTATATTAGAAGAACTGCTCGAAGCTTCGGAAGAACTTTCCGAAGGCTTGGTAGCCGTATTTGAAGAAACGCTTGATACGGCGTTGTTAGACGAGGCGTCACTACCGTCCGAACTGTCCGACGGGACACTTTCGCTTTCTATTGCCGAAGTCTGTGAAGACGAATTTGAAAGGTCGGCGTCAGAATCGGTGTTTGCAGGTTGACAGGCCGCAAGTATAAAAATAAGTAAAACCGAAAGTAATAATGAAATACTTTTTTTCACCTTTTTATTTCTCCCTGAAGATTTTATGTGCAGCATGGAACGATAAGGTTTGTCTTCATTCGCTAGGCACAAGCGGTTCGTCGCTTGCTTCTTCCGAAGAGCTGTCTACACTGCCCGTATCGTCCGAAGAAACCTCTGAAGAAACATCCGAAGAAACGTCCGAACTACCCGTTTCGTCAGAAGAAACATCTGAACCGTCTGTTATGTCGGAACTGTCGCTCGAACTGTCGGTATCGTCCCACGAACTTTCTGAGCTGCTGGTATCGTCCCAAGGTTCATCCGAACCGCTTGTATCATCCCAAGGTTCCTCCGAACTGCCCGTATCATCCGAAACGTCGTCCGAATCGGTGCTTTCGGTGCCTTCTTCCGAAGAGGTGACGTCCGTATTATCTGTTTGGTATCCGTGGTTTCCGAAAAGTTCGTAATACCAGTCGTTCTTGGTGACGCCGTTTTGTGCAACGTAGTCGTCAAACGAAATGCCTTCATAAATAAAAGCGTGAACAAGCCTTTTTGCAAAGTCAAGGTCATAATAAATAACCGAACCGTAGCCCGAAGGCGCCGTCATAAGATAAGTGTTGTCGGGTAAGCGTGCCTGTGAAAACGTGGGTGTTTCCTGCAGGAATATGCTTACTGCCAGATTGAAAATATCAATATATGAAAGCGAAGTTTCGCAACAAGGGATAAGCGACTGAATTAAACCCAAATACTGTGATTTTTTAAGGGTTGTCGCCTTGTTGAACAGCTGGTTCATAACGTATCTTTGACGGTCGGTACGGCCGTAGTCGTTATTCGTGCCCCAAATATTTGCAACATAGCGTATTCTCGAGTATGCAACCGCTTGAATACCGTTCAAAGTGTGCACGCCCGAAGTGGTGATATAGTACTCCTCAGGGTCAATTCCCATACTTTTGCAAACCTCTTTTATGCAACCGTTAAGAGCCTTCGAGTTGTAGGAAGCCGAAGCTACCTCGGCAGAGGTAAGCTCAACCTCGATTCCGCCCACAGCGTCTATTATGTCTGCCATTCCGAAAAAGTTTACCGTAACGTATTCCGAAATATCAAGTCCGAAAGCGGAATTAAGGGTTTTAATTGCAAGTTCGGGACCGCCGCGTGAATAGGCACTGTTTATTTTGCTGTATATTGTGCCACTGCTCATAGGAATGGGCACTAAAGTATCACGCATTACCGAGATTATTTTAACCTCGTGAGTTATGGTGTTAAGACTAAGCACCATAATCGTATCCGAATTGCCTTTGAAAGATTCATCGTTTCTCGTATCAAGACCGAAAAGCGCAACGTTGATTATTGCATCGTCAATAACCTCTTCAAAACCGAGTTTGTCGGAATCTTTTGTTATGCTGTTATAGTTATAGTCGAATATCGTCGCCACTACGCCAAACGCTATCGCGATAACAAGCAGCAAAGCCGTAGCGGTTATCATTGAAGCCTTTTGCCAAGTCTTGCGCCTTTTCCACCAAGCGCCGAGTTTGCCGAAAAAGCCGTGCGACTTTTTGCTGTATTCACCCTTCTTAGCAAGATAGGCTGTAGAATAGATATCCTCCATCGGTTTTTCGGGAGTAGAACTCGAAAAAATATCCTCAAATTCCGTACTGCTATTCTCAGGCTCGAAGGTATTATTTTCGGAATTCATTTTTTCACTCACTTAACTTCACCTTGTCCTTTATTTTAAACCAAACAAAATTACTCTTCGTTTAATACTGCTTTGTAAATTTCGCCTTTTTTATGTCGTGTTTGCTCGGCGGCCTGCTTTGCCGCAAAGGAGGTTGACTCCCCGTTGGAAATAAGCCGTCGCGCGATTTGCAAGGCGTCCTCGAAAGTGTATTCTTCAACCTCTTCTTTAGCGCCCTCTATTATCAAAACAAACTCGCCTTTAGGGGTGTTTTCTTCATAATACAAAACCGCTTCTTCGAGGGTGGTTTGC
Organism: uncultured Ruminococcus sp.; assembly: GCA_964536645.1. Taxonomy (GTDB): domain Bacteria; phylum Bacillota; class Clostridia; order Oscillospirales; family Acutalibacteraceae; genus UBA737. Next base: position 12,599 of record CAZHYD010000019.1, on the reverse strand, counting down.
ATAACCGTTTCGTGAATTTTTGTAATTTCTCTTACAAAAACTATTTTGCGGTTGCCGAAATACTTCAAAAAATCTTTAAGGGTAGCAGGCAATTTGTGGGGTGCCTCGTAAAAGACCATCGTTCTTTTTTCGTTCTTTAACTCCTCAAGATGACGGCGGCGGCTGATTTTGTTCATTGACAAAAAGCCTTCAAAGCAAAATCTTCCGCAGGGAAATCCCGAAATGCTGATAGCCGTTATAAGAGCGCTGGGACCCGGTACCGACTCAACCTCGATACCCGCATATCTTGCTTCGCGCACAAGATCTTCGCCCGGATCGGAAATGGCAGGCATACCCGCATCCGAAACCAAGGCGCAGCTTTCACCCTTTAAAATTCTTTCAATAATAAGATTTCCTTTTGAGTTTTTATTATGCTCATAATAAGAAAGCATTTCTTTTTTTATGCCGAAATGGTTAAGCAGTTTAACCGTAACCCTGGTATCCTCTGCAGCGATAAAATCCACTTCATCAAGGGTTTTAACGGCGCGAGGACTCATATCCCCGAGATTACCTATAGGCGTTCCCACGACGTAAAGTTTCCCGCTCATTAAAGATACGCCTCCTTATAAGGACCGTAAATTTCTAACATTTCTTTTGAAAAATTACCGTTTTCTTCTATGTAAAGGGTCGGCTCTATCCGAAGGCCCTTGTTAGCACAACGTCTACCCTCAACCAGAACCAGCCAAGGCTCCTCGCCCTTGCGCTGTGCCACGGTGCGAAGCCTTTTCGGCTCGATTTTATAGCTTGACATAAGGCAGATAAGCTCGGCAAGTCTTTCGGGTCTGTGACACATACAAAGTCTGCCCGAGGTCTGCAAAAGCTTTGCCGAAACTGCAATTATATCTTCAAGGCAGCAAGCAACCTCATGCCGAGCCACCATAGCCTTTCGGTCGGGGTTTTTAAGCCCCGCGCCCGCGGCTTTATATGGCGGGTTGCAGGTCACTAGGGTGTGACAACCGAAGTCCACCTTGCCCTTTAATTCCTTAAGGTCACAGTTTACGGCGCTGAAATTTTGAAGCTTTAACTCGCTTGCCGTTTTTTTTGCAAGAAAAATCGCCTCGTCGCTTATATCTACCCCTACTGCTGACGAAAGCTTGCCGTCACGCAGCATTAAAAAGGGTATTATTCCGCAACCTGTACCCAAATCACAAAGCTTGTCCCGCGATTTCGCTTTTGCAAAGTCAGCCAGCAGTACCGCATCTGTGCCAAAGGTGTGGTTAGCGGTCACGTTTATGAAAAAATCGCGGCCGAGAGGCTCTTTTTTTATTAGCTTCTCGTCCATTTTACGCCCTGCGGAGTATCTTCAAGTATGATACCCATTTCTTTAAGTCTGTCGCGAATTTGGTCGGCAGTTTTAAAGTCTTTAGCCTTTCTGGCGGCAGTTCTCTGCTCTATCAAGGCCTCTACCTCGCTGTCAAGGTCGTCGGTCTTGCGGTTGTAAACAAGGCCGAGTACGCCTGTAAGACTGTCAAAAATATCGGCAAAGGCTTCTAAAGCCGTCTTACCCGCGCCGTTTGCTATTGCGGTGTTAATATCCCTTACAAGCATAAATACCGCTGCCAAAGCGTCGGCAGTGTTAAGATCGTCTTCCATAGCGGCAATAAATTCCGCCTTTCTCTCCTCGCAAAAGGCGGGAACTTCGCCACCGTCGGCAGCGTTTTTAAAGGCAAAATCAATATTATCACGGCAGGTGTAAAGTCTTTCAAGTGAATTTTTGGCCTGCTCAATTACGTCAATAGAATAGTTAATTGGGCTTCTGTACTGTGAAGAAATCATAAGGTAGCGAATAGGCTCGTAGCCGTACTTTTCGGCAACGTCGCGCACCGTAAAAAAGTTTCCGAGTGATTTTGACATCTTATGATTATCTACGTTTATAAAGCCGTTGTGCATCCAATAATGCGCAAATTCGCAGTCGTTTGCCGCCTCGCTCTGCGCGATTTCGTTTTCGTGGTGGGGGAAAATCAGGTCAAGTCCACCGCAGTGAATGTCTATCGTCTTGCCGAGGTATCTGCCCGCCATAGCCGAGCACTCGATATGCCAACCGGGACGTCCCTTTCCCCAAGGAGAATCCCAATAAGGCTCGCCCGGTTTTGCACCCTTCCAAAGACAGAAGTCCATCGGGTCTTCCTTAATGTCGCCCGTTTCAATTCTTGCGCCCGCTTCAAGATCTTCAAGCGGCTGGTGTGAAAGCTTTCCGTATTCCGTGAACTTTTTGGCTCTGTAATAAACGTCGCCGCCCGCAGTATAAGCATATCCGTTTTCTTCAAGGGCGGAAATTATACCTATAATTTGCTCAATATTTTCGGTAGCTCTCGGGTGAACGGTGGCCTCGCGCACGTTAAGTCCGTGCGCGTCGGTCCAGAATTCTTTTATATATCTTTCGGCCACTTGCGGCACGGTAATATTCTCTTCATTGGCTTTTTTAATCAGCTTGTCGTCAATATCGGTGAAATTCTGAACAAAATTCACCTTGTAGCCGCGCCACTCAAAATAACGGCGCAAAACGTCAAAAACGCAAAGAGGTCTTGCGTTTCCTATATGAATATAATTATAAACCGTAGGTCCGCAAGCGTAGATTTTAACCTCGCCCTCGGTTATGGGTTTAAATTCGTCCTTCGTGCGTGTTAACGTATTAAAAATCTTCATTTATTTGCTCTCCTCATTGAGTGTGATTGCTTTTTCCAGCTCTGCTATACGGTCTTCAAGCGCTTCCATTTTAATTTTAACAGGGTCGGGCACGTTTATTTGGTCGAGATTTTCAACCCTCTTACCGTCCTGACGGACTACCCTTGCGGGAACGCCTACAACGGTGGAATTAGGGGGTACCTCCTCCAAAACGACTGCACCTGCGGCCACGCGGGAATTATCACCTATTTTAAAAGGGCCCAATACCTTTGCGCCTGCGCTTATCATAACCTTATTGCCAATCGTGGGGTGACGCTTGCCGGTGTCCTTACCCGTACCGCCTAAGGTTACACCCTGATAAATCAGCACGTCGTCACCTATCTCGGCAGTTTCGCCTATGACTATGCCTGTGCCGTGGTCGATTACAAGGCGCCTTCCTATTGTGGCGCCGGGGTGTATCTCTATACCTGTTTTTCTTGCGGCTTTTTGAGATACGTATCTTGCTAAAAAGTGTAAACCGTGAAGATAATAAAAATGTGCGCGACGGTGCATTCTTACTGCTTTAAAGCCGGGGTACAAAAAGAAAATTTCAAAATTGCTTGTAGCAGCAGGATCTCTGTCGCGGTAGGCTTTAATATCTTCTTTTAATCGCTCAAACAAACTTATGACCTCCGAAAATCACTTTGAAGGATTTATATAATCCTTGCTCGCGGCTAAATAAATTATACCCGATACAATACATAATATGGCGGAAAGCCAGAAAAGTACACATATAATAATATCGCATACGTTTACAAATACGGGATAATTTATACCGAAATCCGAAATAAGCGTGTAGGCAAAAAGGGCAAAAATAATGCCGAGCATTTGACTTACGGTCTTGCATTTGCCCCAAATATTTGCGGCTATAACCTTGCCGCCCGAAGATACAACTACCAAACGTATTGATGAAACCATAAATTCTCTGAAGAGAATGAAAAAGGTTATAACAGTAAGTTGCCAGCAATACTTTGTACCCGCATACATAGAGATAAATCCCAAATATGCGGCGGTTGTAAGCATTTTATCGGCAAGGGGGTCCAAAAACTTGCCGAAATCGGTAACCAGATTATGTTTTCTTGCCATTTTGCCGTCGATCAAATCGGTAAGCGAAGCGCCAATAAAAAGTATCAGCGATACAAGGTAGTGATACTTAAAATCGGCAATCATTGTAAACATAAAAATCGGGGTGGCAATTATTCTTGCAACCGTTAGTTTATTCGGGGTGTTCATTCTTCAAATTCTCCCAACAAATCGTGTTCTATACTGTCGTTAATTCTAACCTTTACATACTGACCTATCTCAAGCTGACGGGTTGATAAAAAGAATATTTTTCCGTCAACCTCGGGTGCGTCGGCTAAGGTTCTGCCGAAATAGCACTTAATATAATCGTCCCAGCCTTCAATAATTACCTCTGTCACAGAGCCGATTTTTTCCTCGTTGAGCTCAGCGGCAATAGTTGACTGCAGGTCCATAATATTTTCCATTCGGTCAACCTTTGTTTGCTCGGGCACCTGCGGCTCGTAGGTTGCGGCAATGGTTTCCTCCTCGGCAGAGTAGGTAAAGCAGCCCAGCCTGTCAAACCGTTTTTCCTTAACAAACTCGGCAAGGCTTACAAACTCCTCCTCAGTTTCGGTGGGAAAGCCCGTAATAAAGGTTGTGCGAAGGGTTATTCCCGGCACGGCAAGGCGTATTTTATCAATAAGTGCGCCTATGCTTTGCTTATCTCCCTTGCGGTTCATAAGCTTTAATATTCGGCCCTCAATATGTTGAAGGGGAATATCAAGGTATTTTACAAGCTTATCCTCACCTGCAATAACCTCTAAAAGCTCGTCGGTTATGCGGTCGGGATAGGTATAAAGCGTTCTTATCCAGTGCAGTTTTTCAATTTTACAAAGCTCACTCAGCAGTTTGGCAAGCATAGGCTTGCCGTAAATATCCTCACCGTAAGCCGTAGTGTCCTGCGCTACGACAATAAGCTCGGTGACGCCGTTATCAGCAAGCTTTTTGGCTTCGGCAACGCAGTCCTCAATGGTGCGGCTGCGCATTTTGCCCCTGATTTTCGGAATGGCGCAATAGGTACAGCAGTTGTTACAGCCGTCAGCAATTTTAAGATATGCGCTAAACGGGTATCCGCCGAGTATTCTTTCGGCGTTAAGATCAAGATTTTCCTTTTCGGAAAAATAGTTTTGTCTTTTACCCTCAATAGCATCGGTTACGATTTTGGCAATGTTTTTATTTTCACCTATGCCTACGCAAACGTCAACCTCGGGAATTTCTTCGGTAACGTCATCGCGGTATCTTTCGGCAAGACAGCCTGTAACTATAAGGGCTTTACAGTTGCCCTCATTCTTATAGGCGGCGGCTTCTAAAATATTTTCAATAGCCTCTGCCTTGGCACTTTCAATAAAGCCGCAGGTATTGATAATAATAGCATCAGCTTCGGCTTCAATACTGCTGATTTCAAATCCGCCTTGTTTAAGATATGCCAAAATAGCTTCGGCATCTACCTGATTTTTAGGGCATCCGAGGGATACCACAGATACTTTATACATACTTAGTCCTCGCAAAATTCTAACTCTGCAATATATTTTTTCATTGCCTCTCTTACGGCAGAATAGGAAAATCCCTTTCTTACCAACGCGGCAAAAACCTTTTGCTCGCCCTTTTCGGCGGCAAGCTTACTTGCGTATTTACCTTCAAGCAGGGCGGCTAATTGCACCTGCTCGTCGGTGTTTTGTTCTTCTGTGACCTGCTTTGCAAGCTCAAAGGGAACACCCTTTCTCAGCAGTTTTGAAACCGCCTCTTTTTTAGAAAGGTTGCTTTCACTAAAACGGCTGGCAAGCCGCTCGGCAAAGCGAAGGTCGTCTACAATTCCAAGTTCGCAAAATTTATCCAAAACCTTTGCCGATGCCTCTTTTGAAAAACCCGCCTTAACAAGCTTTTCGTAAAGGGCTTTTCTGGTGTAATCCATTCGGTCAAGATACCAAAGCGCCCTTGAGCGCGCCCGCTTATAATCGGAAGAGAATTTAATTTCTTCAAGCCTTTCGGGCGAAAGCTGTAGCCCTTTGTTTATACCCTCTTCGGCACAGGTATCGGTATCCAAAAAGATTTCCGTGCCGTCCAAAAAAGTTACGCGGCACAAATGCTTTTTGTCCTTTTTAACCTCTTTTATTTGCATTATTCGTCAACCACAATATCAATGTCAACCGTTTTTCTGGGTCTTGCGGTGGGCTCTTCAGGCATTATTTCAAGCATATCATCGCTGTTTAAAACAACCGGCTCGCCCTCGTCGGATTCATTTACCGCGGCCATAATTTTATTTTCAATTTCTTCGGCAAGTTCCTTGTTTGTTTCAAATAGAGCTTTTACGTTGTCCCTACCTTGACCGAGTCTTGTTTCACCGTAATAGAACCAAGCACCCGAGCGTTTTAAAATACCAAGCTCAACGCCAGCGTCAACAATTTCGCCCACGTGGGATATGCCCTTGCCGTACATAATATCAAATTCGGCAGTTTTGAAGGGGGGAGCAACCTTGTTTTTAACAATTTTTGCTCTTGTATGGGTACCGACAATATCCGCGCCGTCCTTAATAGGCTCGCCCTTTCTTACGTCTATACGAACGCTTGAATAGAACTTGAGCGCGCGGCCGCCGGGGGTTGTTTCGGGGTTGCCGTACAT
>CAZHYD010000019.1:0-6205 GCA_964536645.1 uncultured Ruminococcus sp. | reverse complement strand
CATAACGCCGATTTTTTCACGCAACTGGTTAATGAATATTGCCGCACAGTTGGACTTTGAAAGTGCGCCTGCAAGCTTTCTCATAGCCTGCGACATAAGACGCGCCAACTGACCTACGTGGTTGTCACCCATCTCACCGTCAATTTCGGCGCGGGTAACCAATGCCGCTACCGAGTCAACAACGATAATATCTACCGCGCCTGAGCGCACAAGCGCTTCAGCAATTTCGAGCGCCTGCTCGCCCGAATCGGGTTGGGACACCAAAAGACTGTCAATATCTACACCTAAATGTCCCGCATAAACGGGGTCGAGTGCGTGTTCAACGTCGATAAAGGCTGCTGTGCCGCCCGCTTTTTGCGCTTCTGCAACACAGTGGAGTGCAACGGTGGTTTTACCCGAAGATTCGGGACCGTAGATTTCTACAATTCTGCCCTTAGGAATACCGCCTATACCGAGTGCGATATCAAGCATAAGTGAGCCCGTTTTAATGTGCTCAACATTCATCGCGGTGTTTTCGCCGAGTCGCATTACCGCGCCCTTACCGAATTTCTTTTCTATTTGGTCCATCGCGGTTTTAAGAGCCCGTTGCTTTTCGCTTTCTTCAACTCTTCTAACGGTTTCGGTTTGTGCTTTAGCCATTTTTATTTCCTCACTTTAAAATTATTATTGGGGTTTTACTGCACTTAAAACCCTGTCGATATCATTCAAATCTTTTTTGATTTTAACGTCCTCAAAGCCCGCTTCTTTAAGCAGTGCTTTAACCGCGTCGGCTTGGCTGTAGCCAACCTCAAACGCTAACATTCCGCCACTCTTTAAAGCCTTTTTGTAATTTTTTATTATCGCCTTGTAAAATTCAAGTCCGCTGTCATTCGCAAGCAGCGCGGTTTCGGGCTCGAAGGCAGTTTCGGGCGAGGTTTCGGCCATTTCGCTTTGCGGGATATACGGCGGGTTGCTGACAATAAGGTCGTACTTCTTATCTGCCGCACAGCCCTCAAAAATATCCCCCTTAAAAGCACAAGCGTTTACCGCTTCATTTCTAAGAATATTCTTTTCGCAAAAGCGGAGCGCTTCGGGATATTTTTCAACCAATGTAACGGCACTGTCACATTTTTCGAGAGCCAACGTTATTCCTATGCAGCCGCTTCCTGCACAAAGGTCTAAAATTTCGGGGGCTTCTTTATCCTTCAAAAATTCTAAGCCTACTTCTACAAGAGTTTCGGTATCAGCTCTGGGAGATAAAACACCGGGACCTACCAAAAAGCTTCTGCCGTAAAAATCCCACTGCCCGAAAATGTACTGAAGCGGATATCTGATTTCGCGTTGCTTAACTATTGCGGTTAAATTATTTTGCTCAAACTCGGTAAGCGGTTTATTGTATGCAGAAAGTATCTGCACGCTGTTAAGCCCTGTTACGTGTTTGATTATTTCCTTTGCTTCAAAGACGTAATCTTCTATCCCTGCAGACTTGAGTTTCTTTTTAGTCTGATTATATGCCTCAAATATTGTCATCTTCTGAAATTTTTCCTTCTTCACTAAGACCCCGCTCAACGTCGGGAACGGCAGGCTCGCAAGCCTTTATGGCCGCGATAGCGATCTCTATCATACAGTCCTCAGGTTCTTTTGTGGTTATTTTCTGCAACCACATTCCCGGTGCCGAGATAATTCTTGTTACAATATTATCGTACTTACCGCAAAGCTTTAAAACTTCAAAGCCTACGCCGCAAATAAAGGGAACCATAAGTATTTTTACTACTACCCAAAGCCAGTAAATATTGTAAACGTCGGGGAAAATAAGCTGTACCACGGTTGAGAAAATAACGCTTATCAAAATCATAAGAATCATAAAAGAGGTTCCGCAACGTGGGTGAAGCCTTTTTTGCTTTCTTACGTTTTCAACCGTTAGGGGAAGTCCCTTTTCGTAGCAGAAAATGGTCTTATGCTCGGCGCCGTGATACATGAACACGCGGCGAATATCCTTCATAAAGGATACGCCCCACACGTAGCCCACAAAAATTGTAAGCTTTAGCAACTGCTCTATCGTAGCGCGTACGAGTTCTGAAAACTCGGTTTTAAAAATCCACTGAAGCAAGCCGACAAACGCGCGGGGCAAAAGCATAAACAAAACCACGGCCAAGGTTACGCCCAGCACCATACCTATTACCATAACTATGCTCATAACAAGGCTTGTCTTTTTGGGGTCTTCCTTCTTTTCCTCCTCCAAATCGGCAAAGCCCGATTTGTCGGCCGAAAGCATAAGTGCCTTGTAGCCCTGAATCATTGATTCAATAAAACCTACTACACCCCTCACAACAGGAAGTGCAAAAAACTTATACTTCTTGCGAAGGCTGTCCTCCTGCATATATGTAGTGTCAATTTCGCCGTTCGGCAAACGGATGCAAACGGCGGTCTTTTCGGGGCTTTTCATCATAATACCCTCTATAAGAGCCTGACCGCCTATTGCGGTGTATTTGCTTTTTCCCATAATCACACTTCCTTTATTTCGTGGTTGCCGTTTTCTTCGTAAAGAGGAAGAACTATCGTAACGGTAGTGCCCGCACCCTCTACACTTTCAATAAACAGCAGACCTTGATGTTGTTTTACTATTTCATCGGCAACTGCAAGACCTATACCCGAGCCTCGCACCACCTTATTTGCTTTATAGAATTTTTCTTTAACGTGGTCAATGTCCTGCGCGGGAATACCTACTCCCGTATCGGCAATAACTATTCTTACGCAACCGTCCTCTTTAATTTGATTAACCAGTACCTGACCGCCGCTTTCGGTATATTTTATAGCGTTGTCAATAATGTTAATAAATACCTGCTTTAAGCGGTTGCGGTCGCCAAAGACCTGCATTTGCTCGCAAGGCTCAGTGAAAACAAGCTCAATTTCCTGCTTTTTGGCAATTTCTTCATACATACTTACCGATTCATAAAGCAGTTTTGAAATATTAAGCGTCTCGTTTGTCATAACCATCTTGCCGTTTTGCATACGCGAGAAATCAAGCAACTCTTCAACAAGGCCTGAAAGGCGGTCAGCTTCGGAAAGAACTACGTCAAGTCCCCTATCCACCAAGCCGTCGTCATACCCTACCGACATTTTTGCCGTTTCGCCCCAGCCCTTAATGGCCGTAAGCGGAGTGCGAAGCTCGTGTGATACCGACGAAATAAAGTCGTTCTTTAAATTTTCGGCCTGCATAAGCTCGCCCGCCATATAATTTATCGTGTCGCAAAGCTCACCGATTTCATCGTTCTTTTTATACTCAATACGTGATTCAAAATTACCCATGGCAATTTTACGGGCTATATTACTTACGTCGCGGATGGGTCGCACAATAGAATTGATAAAAAACATACCCGAAAGAGCAAAAAAGGCTAGTATTACACAAGCGCCTACGGCAATTATAACAATAAAATTGCGCATCATATCGTTAACCAGTTCAAGCGAGGTTATCCAACGGTAAGCCCCAAGCCGTGTGCCTGTCATATCATACAGTAAAACCGTTCCCGCTATAATCGGCTCGCCGTCAAAGGTTTCGCCCTGAAGAACTGCTGTAGAGCCGTTTTCCTTTGCCTTTGTATAGTCGTTCATAAGTCCGTTTTTGGACTGGAAACCTGTTGTTGAAACGATAATGTTATCATCTGCGTCGTAAACCTGAATTTCTATCTTATCCTTATATGAAAAGCCTTCTGCAAGGTTTATTGCGGTGTTTGCAAAGGTATCGGCACTTGTTTCCGACAATGCGGCAAATTCGCGGGCGTAATTGCTGGCCAAAACCTGAACACGCTCTATATAAAGCGACGAAACTATTGCCGCAAGGGCAATAGCGGCAGCAGATATAACTACCGTTACGATTACGAAGATATTTACAAACCATCTCGTTGCGATACCTTTAAATTTAAGTTCAAACGGCATTTCGCCCGCTCCTTTCTTTAGAAATTATGTATAACGCCTTTTGCACATATTTTTATAAGGCGTTAACGCGAGTTCCACTTATAACCCGCACCCCAAACCGTAAGCAAGTGCTTCGGGTTAGAGGGGTCATCCTCTATCTTTTTACGGATTCTTCTTATATTAACGTCAACTATCTTTTCTTCGCCGAAATAGTTGCTGCCCCAAACGCGATTAAGAATATCGTTCCTTTCAAGCATAACGTCGGGGTTGTTGAAGAAATATTCTATCATCTGGAACTCAACCTGTGTAAGTTCAATGTTAACTCCGTTTTTCTGGAGCGAACGCTTGCGAAGATTAAGTGTAAATTCGCCCAGAGTAATAGCTTCGTTCAAAACGCGCGAGGTTTTGGATTTATTCATTTCGACACGGCGGTAAAGCGAATCGACGCGGGCCAAAAGCTCCGTAGGGCTAAACGGCTTTGTTATATAATCGTCGGCACCGAGCATTAGTCCGCTTATTTTATCCATTTCCTGAGTTCTTGCAGTGAGCATTATTATTCCTAACGAATCACTGCGCTGCCTGAGTTCTTTACAAAGGGTAAATCCGTCCATACCCGGCATTGAAATATCTAAAAGGGCAATATCAAAACCTTCGGGATCGTTATCGTAAAGTTCAAGCGCGTCCTCCCCGCAGCCTGCTTCTTCTACGGTATAGCCTACTCTTTTAAGATTTATCGCTTCAAACTCTCTTATTGCAACTTCGTCTTCAACTATAAGGATTCTTTTCAATTTTTATTCTCCTTCCCAAACGTTAAAGTTTTCTATAACGTCTTCGTATGTCATCGACTGCAAAAGCGCGCCGTCGTAAAGATGGCAGATAACCGTCTTGCCGTCCCAACTGCCAACTTCGGTGAAATAGGCAGTGTCATACTCACCGTTTTGCCAATTTTCCGTTTTAACGGTCTTAAAAATAACAAGGTTTTCTCCAACCGTTAAATTTTCTTGATCATAGGCGTAAATTTCACGAATACCGTTTTCTGTGTCCTTCAAAATTGCTATATTTCCTACCCACTTTGAAGGCAAAACATAATAATATCCGTCTGCCGTGTTTATCATAGCGGTCATCTGGGTAACAAGCTTTTCACCGTTAAAGGATGCCCAGTTTGTAAGATAAAGTTTTTCGGTCACTTCGGAAATTGTAACCGAGGGCACGTTTTCCTGAACGGGAATTTCCAAAACACCGTCACCGTTTATATCGGTTGTACGGAAATTTACCGAACGCAAGGTTGTGTTGGTTTCCTTGGTATCGGGGTCATAAAGCGGATTTAAAAGCTTGCCCTTTTCAACCGTCAAAACTTCGGTAACGGCGCCCACGCCCTTGATTTCGTCAAGATAAACTGCCTGCTTGCCGTTTGAAAGGGTTGAAAGCACGGGTTCGCTTACCGAGGTTACCGCACTGTCAAGCTGGCAGGTAGAAACTTCGGTGATGCCGTCATCCGAAAGGGCTACAAGCGAAGCCGAGTTCGACTGCTCGGAAGTGAAGGCCTTTATAAGCAAAATTTCGTTCTGCGAATTAGAGTCAAGGTCGCACACGATAAAATGAGTATACTTTTGAAGCATACGCTGCGTACTGGAATTAAGGCCGATACTGTAAACGCCTAATTGTGTTTCGCTGCTTCCGTAAACCGCCCATCCAACGATAACCTCTTCAATGCCGTCAGCGTCAAGGTCGCAAAACTCTATCTTATCAACACCGCCCGCAACTATCTTCTGTACCGATACCGATTTCCACTCCTCATCAACGTAGCGGACAACGTTCATATTCATTGTAATAGTCTCGCCGTCGGTCGTGCTGTAAAAAGCAAAGGCTTCGGTAGTGCCGTCACCATTGATATCCCTTAGAATTACAGCCGAGCGATAGCTTCCTCTTGCGGGGTATTGGAAGGTGTAGTTAGAGCCTGTGTTGGCTTTTATAGCTTGGGATATGGGGTAAAGGTCGCCCGAAAGTCCCGGCGGGGACAATAGCTCTGCTGTGTCACTTGCAAAAATTGAACAACCGCCAAGCATAAATGCCAAAGCAATACTAAGGCATAAAGCTATCAGTTTTCTTGCCATACTATCTCACCCTCCTAAATATAACTATACATTGTAAATTATAGCACAATACTTATAAAAAATAAAGATATTTTTACAAAAAAACACCTCATTAAAAAGTTTTAGAATAAGTGCGAAAGGTTTTTAAGACCTAACGCACTTATTTTTTATGGCTTTTGCTTATAACGAGGATAGAGCAACGCAGAGGTGCGACTCGA
>CAZHYD010000018.1:0-20354 GCA_964536645.1 uncultured Ruminococcus sp. | reverse complement strand
GCATAGTTCTGGAAAACCATCGCGATGTCACGGTCTTTAGGAGCAACGTCGTTTACAAGGCGGTCGCCGATGTAAATTTCACCTTCGGAAATTTCTTCAAGACCTGCAACCATTCTAAGAGTTGTGGACTTACCGCAACCTGAAGGACCAACGAAAATAATAAATTCCTTATCTTTGATTTCAAGGCTGAAATCAGACACGGCGATTACGCCGCCGGGATATCTTTTGTACACATTGCGAAGTGATAAACTTGCCATAAATTGACCTCCTAATACACTACTGTATTTTTTAACAATAGTATTATAACAAGTTTTGCTTGGGAATGCTATGCAAAAAATACCCAATGTTATTAAACTTGTTTTGTAGAAACTGCATACTAACTATTAATAAATTGTAAAGATTTGCTGAAATTCAGTCTTTGAGAGCTCTCGGCAGTCGCCAAGGCCCAAATCTTCGGGAAGGGAAAGTGCGCCTAAAGAAATGCGGCAAAGCGTGTTAACGCCAAGCCCCACTACCCCGAACATTCGCTTAATTTGGTGGTATTTGCCTTCGGTTATGGTAATCTCAGCCAAGCCTTCGCCCTTGAATTTTAAAAGGGCAGGCTTGCAACGTGCGCCGTCCGCAAGGGTCACGCCATCGGCGAAAAGCTTTATCATATCCTCGTTAATGTTGCCGTCAAGCTCGGCAATATAGGTTTTGGGAATTTTGCTTTTGGGAGATATTACCTTGTGTGCAAAAACGCCGTCGTCGGTTATAAGCATAAGCCCCGTTGTGTCGCGGTCAAGTCGGCCTACGGGGAAAAGGCCCTGTCTTGAAAGGCTTTCGGGCACAAGGTCGACAACTGTTTTTCTGCTCTTATCGTTTGAAGCTGAAAGAACGCCTGCGGGTTTGTTCATTATAAGGTAGACGTATTTTTTATACGAAAGGGCCTGTCCGTTGTAAACGATTTCGCAACTTTCGGGGTCTACCTGAAGCGAAAAATCGCGTATAATTTCGCCGTTTACCGTTACGAGACAGCGCTTTATATCCCGTCTTGCATCACTGCGGGATATATTTGCCTGCGATGATATTATTTTGTCAATTCTTTCTTTTTTCATACATTTTTCTTCGTTTCTTTTTTAGTGAAGCGGGGTTATGTTCCCCGAAAATTCAATGTCGGATATATCGCCGCCTATTATTTTACCGCCGCATACAATAAGGTGCGCCACCTTTGTGTCAATCCCTGAAAGCGAATACGTATACACTGTGCAGGGTTTGTTTTTGTATTTTGAAAGGTCAAAGCCCGCCTGCTTTTGAAGTAGGTTATATTCCTCATAAACTACGCCAAACTCTTCGGGAATAACGGTTTGCTTTGACGAAAGTTCGTCTTCGGCAGTGGCGCCTACGGTTTTAAGGTAAGCCGTTCGGCTTTCATAACTGGAGCCGTCGATACTCGTAATATCGGTATAATAAATTCTTATTAGCACTAAAAATAGCGCAAACACTGCTGCTGTTATTACGGCAATATTTCGTTTGTTAAGTGTCAAAAAAAGCTTCATAACAATCCCCCATACAAAAATATGGGGGAGAATAATTTTTTATTACTTAGTGTCAATTAAACAAACTGCGTGAGCGCTAATACCCGAAAGGTCTCCCGTAAAGCCAAGGCCTTCCTCTGTGGTGGCTTTTACGTTTACGTTTTCGCAGTTAATGCCGCAGTCATCGGCAATATTGTTTTTCATACTGTCAATAAAAGGGGCAAGTTTTGGCTTTTGGGCAATAACGGTAGCGTCAATATTAATTATTCTGTAGCCCTTTTCATCCAAAAGCTTTGCCGTGTTGCGAAGTAAAATTCGGCTATCGATATTTTTAAGTGCGGGGTCACTGTCGGGAAAGTGTTTTCCAATATCGCCAAGACCTGCCGCGCCCAAAAGGGCATCGCAAACGGCGTGCAAAAGCACGTCGGCATCCGAATGTCCCAAAAGCCCCAACTCAAAGGGGATATGAACGCCGCCCAAAATCAAATTTCTGCATTCAACCAAACGGTGAACGTCATAACCGTGACCGATTCTCATAGCTTTTCATCCTTTAAAAAACCTTCGGCGGATAAAATATCCTCAAAGGTAGTGATTTTAATGTTTGTGTAACTGCCCTCTGTACAGAAAACGGTGTGTCCCGCCGCTTCCATAATGGAAGTATCGTCGGTAAAGAGTTCAAGATTATCCGCCGTACCTATCGCTTTAAGATATTCCTTAACCCAAACCCCTTGGGGAGTTTGAACGGCTATAAGCTGACTTCTTTCAAGAGTCTTTAAAACCGAGCCGTCGGAATTTAATTGCTTTATGGTATCTTTAACCTTAACACCGCAGGTAACGGCCTTATAGTTTTCAAGCTTTTTTGCCACGTCGCAGATTATGCTATCGCTTACAAGGGGTCGGGCACCGTCGTGAATAAGCACCCTATCTTCATCGGGCAAAAGCTTCTTTATTCCGTTTAAAACCGATTCCTGACGGTTTTTGCCGCCGCAAACCACGTCGGAAAGTTTGTTGATTTTGTATTTTTCGGCAAGGGATTTAAACTCAAATATATCCTCTATGCGAACGACCAAAATTATTCGGCTTACGGCGTCACAATTCTCAAAAGCCAGCAAAGTTCTTGCAATAACGGGAAGCCCTGAAATTTTCAAAAACTGCTTGTTTTGGCCCTGCATTCTGGTAGAGCTGCCCGCGGCTACTATTATAACGGGAACAGCAGTCCGAAAATCTTTTTCTACAACCTCATAATCAAGTTTTACCTTTGTTTCCAAGGTTTTTCACTCCTAAAAAACAAAAGCCGCACTTTTTGAGTGCGGCTCCGCTTTAAAAATCAGTTTTCTTCTGTTTCGTCTTCAACGTCACAGCAACCGCAATCGCAGTCAAAATCAAAGTCGAATTCAAGCTCGGTACCGCAGTTAGGGCAGGTCATACCTTCCTCGTTAAGCATATCGGCGTCAAGATAAATAACGTCGTTGCAAGCGGGACATTCAATTTCATAAACTTCGTCATCACAGCAATCGCAATCGTCGTCGCAACAGTCGCAGTCGCAGTCGTCTTCATAGATGATTTCTTCCAAAGAAGAAAGGTCTTCATCAACAGCGTCAAGCTGTTCCATAAGCTCATCGCAACCGTCTTCAATATCGCAAATTTCTTCGGTAATGTCACCGAGAAGGTCGATAATAGCAGTTAAGATTTTGCCTTCTTTTTTTTCGGTATCAAGTTCAAGACCTTCGGCCAAGCCCTTAATATAAGCAATTTTTTCACAAATATCCATTAAAATAACCTCCTTAAAAGGAATAGTCAGACTCTCGTCAGCCTAAAATTTATGCTCTTTCCATATATTCGCCGGTGCGGGTGTCGATTCTGATCATATCGCCCTCATCAATAAAGAGAGGAACGCGGATTTCGGCGCCTGTTTCAATAGTGGCGGGTTTTGTAGCGTTAGTAGCGGTATCACCCTTGAAGCCGGGGTCGGTAGCAGTAACCTTAAGCTCAACAAATGTGGGGGGTTCTACACCGAAAACCTTGCCCTTGTAGGACAAAATTTTGCATATCATTTCTTCTTTCACAAACTTGAAGTTGTCGCCAACGTCGGTGTTGTTAATCGGAACCATATCATAGGTTTCAAGGTCCATAAAGTAGTAAAGGTCACCGTCAGCATAAGAGAAGGACATATCCTTTCTTTCAATGTAAGCGGTGGGGAACTTGGCGGTGGGGTTGTAACTCTTTTCAATTACAGCACCGGTAATAACGTTCTTTGTCTTTGTTCTTACGAAAGCAGCGCCCTTGCCGGGTTTTACGTGCTGAAATTCAACAACCTGAAGAACGTTGCCGTCCTCTTCAAAGGTTACGCCGTTTCTGAAATCGCCTGCACTAATCATATTTATTTTCCTCCATAAAGGTATTTTACGTACACTGGTATTATAAGCCTTTTATTGCGGTTTGTCAAGGTCTACAGGCCAATACTGTGGCAGAATTTACCGTTATTGCGGGTTATCGCAGTCGGTTTCAATAATTTTTTCGTTAAAGCCCTGCGCTATTGCGGGATATTGGTTTTCGGTATCAGCGGTATACTGTATTTCATAGGTGCCGTAACGGTTAACCATATCTATAGAATCGGGCCGCTTTACAGTGTCATAAAAGGTGCTGGGCTCTTTATTGATTTTGCGGTTATTTTTCTTTTTCAATTTTTTCACCTCAAAATTAGTATGCGCAGGTTTGAAAAATTAAAAAGGAAAAACCCAACTTTAAAGTTGGGTTTAGAATTAAAACTTTTTTTCAATAACGGCTTCACCTGTTTTTACAGTGTCGGGAGTTATTGTGATTTTTACAATGCTCTCATCTGAGGGACAGTCAAACATAAAGGGCTGTAAAACCGATTCGATTATAGAACGAAGTCCGCGAGCACCCGTTTTGCGTTCGATAGTCATATCGGCAATTTCTGCAAGGGCTTCATCGGTGAAGCAAAGCTCGATATTATCCATCTTAAACAGGGCTTCATATTGCTTTATGATGGAGTTTTTAGGCTCTGTCATAATTTTAATCAAGGTTTCCCTGTCCATACTCTTAAGAGCGGTGATTACGGGCAGTCTGCCGACAAGTTCGGGAATAAGACCGAATTTAACAAGGTCCTGATGGGTAGCGTTTGAGGATAAAGCCGCAGCCTCAAGGCTTTTCGGTGACTTAACCGACGCTCCAAAGCCCATACTTGAGCCGCCCATACGTTTTTCGATAACCTTTTCAATGCCGTCAAAAGCACCCGCACAAATGAAAAGAATATTCGTGGTATCTATCTGTATAAATTCCTGTTGGGGATGCTTTCTGCCACCCTGCGGAGGCACGTTTGAAACTGTGCCCTCCAAAATTTTAAGCAAGGCTTGCTGAACACCCTCACCGCTTACGTCGCGTGTAATAGAGGCGTTTTCTGATTTACGGGCAATTTTATCGATTTCGTCAACGTAAATAATGCCGTGCTCGGCCTTTTTAATATCATAATCCGCCGCTTGAATAAGTCTTAAAAGTATATTCTCAACGTCTTCACCAACATAACCCGCTTCGGTAAGGGTGGTAGCGTCGGTAATGGCTATCGGGACGTCAAGTGTGCGGGCCAGTGTTTGCGCAAGCAAGGTTTTGCCCACGCCCGTAGGACCCAGCATCAGCACGTTGCTTTTGTTGAGTTCAACCTCGTTATCATCCTTGCGGAAAATTCGTTTGTAATGGTTGTAAACCGCTACCGAAAGGGTTTTTTTAGCCTCCTCCTGACCGATTACGTATCGGTCAAGCTGGGCCTTAATTTCTTGCGGCTTGGGTAAAACAAATTCCTTTTCTTTTGCCTTTTTCTTGGTTTGCTTATTTGAAGCCAAAAGCTCGTCTTCAAAAAGAAGCGAATTGCAAAACTCAATGCAGGAATCGCAAATATAAGCCCCTCTGCCTTCTACAAGACGGGAAACGTCATCCTGCGATTTTCCGCAAAAGGAACAGCAAATATCATCGTGTCTATCGTTAGGCATAGTAATACCTCTTATCTTTTAGTGATAACCTTGTCAATAAGACCGTATTCTGCAGCTTCTGCGGCAGACATAAAATTATCCCTTTCGGTGTCGCGCATAATTTCCTCAAGCGGACGGCCCGTATTCTCGGCCAAAATTCTGTTGAGGTTGGCTCTGGTCTTTTCAATGTGGTTTGCGTGGATAAGAATATCCGTTGCTTGCCCCTGTGCCTGACCTAAAGGCTGGTGAATCATAATTTCACTGTTGGGCAGGGCATAGCGCTTACCCTTTGCGCCGGCGGCAAGAAGAAATGCGCCCATACTTGCGGCCATACCCATACAAATAGTGCTTACGTCGCACTTAATGTACTGCATGGTATCGTAAATAGCCATACCCGCCGAAACCGAGCCGCCTGGGCTGTTGATATAAAAGCTTATGTCTTTTTCGGGGTCTTGACCTTCAAGATAAAGCAACTGGGCAATAATTACGCTTGCCGAAGCATTGTCAACCTGGTCGTTGAGCATAATTATGCGGTCGTTAAGTAAGCGGGAGAAAATGTCATAAGAACGCTCGCCCCTGCCTGTTTGTTCAATAACGTAAGGAATCATAGTCATATCAATACTCATAAGTAAAACTCCTTTTGGGGTAAAGTTTAGAAAAGTCGGCGTTTTAAGCGGCGTAGTTTGTTTGAACACACTCGCTTTAGCGCCGACATTCATAGTGTGAACAAAAGTGAAGTTATATAATCACTTATTCAGCATCTTTTGCGTTATCTTCGGTAGATTTTTTTGCGGTTGTTTTCTTTGTTGCAGATTTCTTAGCGGTCTTTTTGGAAGCGGCTTCAGTAATAATTGCATTTTCCTTTATAAAGTCGATAGCCTTGCCTACTGCAATGTCTTCTGCAATAGCATCGGCAGGAACGGCAGCCTTTACCTTTTCAACTTCCATATTGTACTGTTCCGCCATCTTTTCGTACTGTTCTTCAAGGTCTTTTTCTTCGGCTTTAATGTTTTCAAGTTCAACTATCTTTTCAAGGGCAAGTCTAAACTTAACCTGACCCTCTGCCTGAGGACGCATAGAGTTCTTAAAGTCTTCAATAGTAGAGTTTGTGTACTTAAGATAGGTGTCAAGGTTAAGGCCCTGTGACTGCAAACGGTAATCAAACTCTTCAACGCTCTGGTTAAGGCGGTTTTCATACATAGCTTCGGGGATTTCACCCTTAATGCTGTCAACAATTTGGGCTACAAGGTCGTTTTCAACAGCTTCTTCAGCAGCCTTTTCCTTGTTTGCAAGAAGCTTTGCTTCAAGGTCTGCCTTGAGTTCGGCAAGTGTGTCAAATTCGCTTACATCCTTTGCAAACTCGTCATCAATTTCGGGAAGCTCGCGAACCTTGATTTCGTGAAGCTTAATCTTGAAAACAGCTTCCTTGCCTGCAAGGTCTTCTGCGCCGTATTCTTCGGGGAAGGTAACGGTTATATCAAATTCTTCGTCAATATTGTGACCTACGATTTGCTCTTCGAAACCGGGGATAAACTGACCCGAACCAAGTTCTAAAGAATGGCCTTCAGCCTTGCCGCCTTCGAATGCTACGCCGTCACAAAAACCTTCAAAGTCGATAACTGCGATATCGCCAAGCGCTGCTGCTCTGTCTTCTACAGAAATTACGCGAGCGTTGCGGTCTGCCATAGCCTTTACCTGAGCGTCAATTTCAGCTTCCTCAACCTTTACGGGAACTGCTTCAACCTTAAGGCCCTTATATTCGCCGATTTCAATTTCGGGATACGTTGTAAGGGTTATCTTAAATTCTGCGCCGTCCTCCTTAGAGATGGAAACCATATCAAAATCCATCTTATCGTTGATTACCTTAAGACCGGATTCTACGATGGCTTCGTCAACAACGTCGTTGTAAAGAAGGTTAAGCGCATCTTCAAAGAAAACGCCCTCGCCGTACATTTTTTCAATCATAGACTTGGGGGCTTTGCCCTTTCTGAAGCCGGGGATATTGATTTTATTACGGCTCTTTTTGTAAGCTTCATCTATAGCGGCGCGGAACTTTTCGCCGTCAATAGTAATGGTAAGCTCGTATCTGTTTGCTGAAACTTTGTTTGTTGCTTTTAAACTCATTGTATTTTTACCTCCGAATAAAGTGTGATGAGGGTTATCTCATCACTTTAAAGTTTAATTTTAACAAATTTACATATTTATAACATTGTAACACAATTATTACAAGTTTTACAACATTTTTTTGAAAAATCTTAAAATTGTCGGTCAAGCTATAAAAACAGGTGTGAAATCGACACAGTCACAGGAAACCAGTTTGAATTTTATGCCGTCATATTCCTTGACTGCATTATGGAACCCTGAACCGTGAATGTGGCCGTGATAAACCTGCGTTACGTTGTATTTTTTCAACACGTCTAAAATTTCGTTGCAGATATAATCGCTGTAAACCGGGGGATAATGAAGAAAAACAAGTATGGGAAGTCGCGTTTCCACAGCCGCCTTGAGCGAGGTCTCAAGTCTGCCCGCTTCACGAAGCAGTACCTTGCGGCTGCCGGTTTCGTCATAAAACCAGCCGCGTGTGCCTGCAATTGCGTAGCCGTCTGCTACAGCGCAGTTGTTATAAACTATTTTTACCGAGGAAATGTTGTTTTCGCAAAAAAACTCGTTTAATTTCTTTGCGGTATTCCACCAAAGGTCGTGGTTGCCCTTTAAAATAAGTTTTTTTCCGGGAAGTTTTTCCAAAAATTTGAAATCTTCAAGCGTTTCTTCGGTTTTAAGGCCCCATGAAAAGTCACCAGGCAAAACCACGGTGTCCTCTTCCTTCACAATTCTCACCCAATTTGCAAAAAGGCGGTCGGTGTGATTATCCCAACCTTTGAAAATGTTCATCGGCTTGTTTGTTCCAAATGATAAATGCAGGTCCGAAATGGTGTAAATACTCAAAACAAAATTCCCCCTTCCGTGAATAATTTAAGGTTTGAGTTTAATAATAGTCTTGACCGAATAGGTCGGAAAGGACTTGATTATAGTGAACGATTGTAGTTGTGAAACTAAGTCTTGCGTAGCCTGCAGTGTAAAAAACTGTGTTTACCACACGGAAAACAATGTATGCTCAGCAGGTAAAATCAAGGTAGGTAACGGCACCGCCTCTAAAGCGGAGGACACCTGTTGCGATACTTTTAAAGCAAAATAAGGTGTTTTAAAGGAATATCCGGCTTTTGAAGCCGGATATTTTTTAAATTCCTAAAGATTTGTAAACAATACTTAGCATATCCTGCTTTTCGCAAAGCTCGTTATGTCTTATAACGGCATTTTCAAGTGCCTTTAGGGGCTGGGGTATTTCGGTGTTGGTTTCCTCGCTTAAAAGCTTTACGGTACTAAACTCGCTGTCAGCAGTCTTGTCGCAAATACTTGAAAGCACGCTTGCCGCAAACTTATAGGGAGAAGCGGTTGAAGCAATAACAGTAGCCCTATCGTCACCCGTAGCCGCAACGTACTGCTCGTATACGTTAAGAGCAACTGCAGTATGGGTATCGGCAAGGTAGCCGTAATTTTTAAAATATTTTTCTATTGTAGCGGCGGTAGCGCTGTCGTCACAGCAGCCGCCCCAGAAAAGTTCACTGAACTTATTTTTAATTCCGCTTTCAACAACGAATTTGCCCGTAGTAGCAAGGTCGGCCTGCAAAGCGGCAACCAGCTTATCGTCGTTTCCTGAAATTTCAAACAACATTCTTTCAAGGTTGCTCGAAATCAGTATATCCATAGAGGGCGAAGTGGTTGTATAGAAAGCGCGGTTGCGGTCGTACACGCCGGTATTTATAAAATCGGTTAAAACGTTATTAGCGTTTGAAGCGCAGATAAGCCGATTTACAGGCACGCCCATCTTTTTTGCATAATATGCGGCAAGAATATTGCCGAAGTTGCCCGTAGGCACTACAACGTTAAAGCCGTCGCCAATATCTTCGCCGCGATTGAGCAGGTCGCAATACGCCGACACGTAATAAACTATCTGGGGAGCAAGTCTGCCCCAATTAATAGAGTTTGCAGAAGAGAAAAGCATATTGTTTTGGTTAAGCTTTTCTTTAACGGCGGCATTTGTGAATATCTGCTTTACGCCGGTCTGCGCGTCGTCAAAGTTGCCTTTTATAGCGCAAACGTGAACGTTGCCGCCCTCTTGCGAAGCCATTTGGAGTTTTTGCATAGCGCTTACGCCGTCACTGGGGTAAAATACAAGAATTTCGGTATTCTCTACGTCCTTAAAGCCTTCAAGCGCGGCCTTGCCCGTATCACCCGAGGTTGCAACCAGAATAACGGTCTTTTTGCCGTCGTTCACCTTTTTTGCAGAGGTTGTAAGCAAATAGGGAAGAAGCTGAAGTGCCAAATCCTTAAATGCGCAGGTGGGTCCGTGCCACAACTCGAGAATATTTGCATTTTTGCCCACAAGTGAAATGGGAGCGGGCTGTTCGTTATCGAAAGAGCCTGTATAGGCGCCGTTTACGCAGTATTCCACTTCTTCTTCGGTAAAATCGTTTAAGAAGAATTTTAAAACGTATTTAGCCCTGCCTTTATAATCGAGGTTTTTAAGCGCTTCAAAATCCTCGTTTGTTAAGAGGGGAAACGTATCGGGGACAAAAAGTCCGCCTTCGGCCGAAATACCCTGCGCAATAGCCTTTGCGGCAGAAACCTTTACGCCAGAATCTCTTGTACTTACGTAGTTCATAAATGCAGCTCCTATGTGTAGAATAAACTTCTTATATATTACTTGTTTTATATTAGCTTTGCAACATAATTTTGAGCATTTTGGTAAAAAATCTTGTCCAAAACAGGCCGATTTAAGCCCTTTGCGGCCAAAAAATCATAAAGCGCAGGGACTTTTGCAATATTATCAAGACTTTTGTCCATTGTGCCGCCGTCAAAATCGGACCCTAAGGCTATACTGTTTTCAAGCCCTAAATCGAGCAAATGACATATATTTTCGTATAAAGAATCAAAAACGTTTCCGCTTAAAAATTCGGGATAAAAGCAAAGCCCTAGAATGCCGTCCTTTTCAGCCAAAAGGCGAAGCATATCGTCCGTAAGGTTTCGCGGGTGGTTGCAAACGGCCTTGCAGTTTGAATGTGTTGCCAGCACAAAATCACTTATTTCCAAGGCGGAATAAAAACTTTTTCCATTAAGGTGGGATAAGTCTGCGGCAATTTTAAGGCGGTTCATTTTATTTATCACCTCTTTGCCGAACTTGGTTAGTCCCTTATCACTTTTCGTGCCGCCGCAAATACGGTTTTCACCGTTCCAGCAAAGCGTTAAAAAGGAAACGCCGTCCTCTTTAAGAGTAAAAAGTCGGTCGCTGTGGTCCTCTAAAACAGCGCCGCCCTCAACCGAAAAATAAGGGGTAAGGTTTTTGGGAGAGCCGTTTAATTTTTGCTTAAAATCTAAAAGTATATCTTTGTATAAGTTGAAGGGTTTTTCAGCGTCATCCTTAATCCAAACGGCAAAAACCTGACTCCACTTTTCAAAAAATTCTCCCCGACTGCCCGACACTGCTAATTGGTTTACATAAAACTCGCACTCTTTTTTATAACATTCATACGGGGTATCGCAGTGAAGGTCAAAAAAATTCATAAACACCTCAAAACGCGTTTTTAATGTAATTAAGGCTGTAACCCGCGCTGCCGTCCGACTTTGCGGTTACGGTAACTTCGGCAACGTCAAACCGCGGCTGAAGGGAAATTTCGGTCTTTGAAATATAATCGTTAGCGGTTAACATAATACGTTGTTTTTTAGCTTCGGTTACGGCTTCTGCACCCGAAACCAAAGCCCCTTGCTTACGGGTTTTAACCTCGACAAATATAATATACTCATCGTTTTGGGCTATTATGTCGATTTCGCCGTAGCGGCACTGATAGTTTCGCTTTACTACCGAAAATCCTTTCCGTCTCAGAAAGGCGGCAACGCGGTCTTCGCCGCTTTTTCCTACCTTGCCTATGTTCATTTTTTATCACCCAAAAGTTTTTTAAGGAACGACGGTCTGTGAATAGGGCAGGGGCCGTACTCTAGAATAAGATCGGTGTGCTCTTTAGTACCGTAGCCCTTGTGCTTTTTAAAATTATACTGCGGATATTCGCGGTCGTATTCCAAAAGCAGTCGGTCACGGGTCACCTTTGCAAGTATCGAAGCGGCGGCAATAGATGCCGATTTCGCGTCACCCTTTATAACCGTTTCGCAGGGAATTTTAATGTTTTTAGGCACGCGGTTACCGTCAATAAGGGCAAAATCAGGCTTAACGTCAAGCCCGTCAATACTGCGGTTCATAGCAATAAAGGTTGCCTCTAAAATGTTGAATTTTTCAATTTCTTCAACACTGCCGTATGCAATACAAAAAGAAAGCGCCTTTTCCTTAATGATATCAAAAAGGTATTCACGCTTCTTTTCGCTAAGTTTTTTGGAGTCGTTAAGCCCTTCAATTTCTATGTCTTCGGGCAAAATTACGGCGGCGGCGCAAACAGGCCCCGCAAGTGGACCTCGGCCCGCTTCGTCAACTCCGCAAACGTATTTATAACCGTTGTTTTTGGCCTTTTTCTCTAACTCAAAATCAGGCATTGTCTTTCGCCCTTTCAAGTGAAATATATCCTATTTTACAGTTTCTGTACTCTTCAAGCAGCATAGTTGCGGCTCTTTCGGTGTCGGTTTCGCCGCCCCTTATAACCATACCGCGCTTTTTGCCTATCAGGCATAAAAGGTCATAGCTGTCGCGCTCAAAATCAAGCTCGCCGTATCTGGCGGTTAAAAGTTCGGGGTAATCCTCTTTCATAATTTCAAGCAGTCGCATAGCAAGCAACTCTATATCGAGAATTCTATCCTTAACGGCGCCCGTAAAGGCAAGATGCTCGGCGACGGTTTGGTCCTCAAACTTAGGCCAAAGCACACCCGGTGTGTCAAGCAATTCCAACTGCTTGTCAATGGTAAACCATTGGTTACCCCTTGTGACGCCCGGACGGTTTTCAACCTTTGCCTTCCTGTCGCCTGCAATTTTATTTATAAATGACGATTTTCCCACGTTGGGAATTCCTACCACCATAACTCTAAGCGGTTTTCCAACCATACCTTTTTCGGTGTAAAGACGAAGTCTGTCAGCAAGGACGGTTTTTACCGTGTCTTTGAAAAAATTTAACCCCTTGCCCGACTTGCAGTCGACTGCAATAGCGGTAATATTTTGTGATTTGTAGTAATTTATCCAACCTTCAGTTACGGACTTGTCGGCCATATCGCACTTGTTAAGAAGTATTATGTGGGGCTTGTCGCC
Source organism: uncultured Ruminococcus sp. (assembly GCA_964536645.1). Lineage (GTDB taxonomy): Bacteria > Bacillota > Clostridia > Oscillospirales > Acutalibacteraceae > UBA737. Next base: position 7,548 of record CAZHYD010000018.1, on the reverse strand, counting down.
GATAAGCTCTTTAAGCTCGGGGTTGCGCGAACTTAAAGGTATTCTTGCGTCAACGATTTCTGCAACAGCGTCAATAAGGGGCAAAATTTCCTTTATTTTTCGGCGGGTTTTCGCCATGTGCCCCGGAAACCACTGAATAGTTTGCTTTGTATCACTCATTTAGTGTCCAACCTTCCCGCTCTGTTAAGGGGAGCAAGTCTGAAAATTGCCTGACCTAAAATATATCTTTCATCAATAAGTCCGTTTTCACCTATTCTTGAGTCGCGGCTGTCCATAGAATTTCCTCTGTTATCGCCCATAACGAAAATATATCCTTCGGGCACATAAACGGGGAAGTCAACGTCGTATTTATCGTCAGTAGCGGTGCTGATATACGGCTCGTCAAGCGGGGCACCGTCAACGTAAACAATACCTTCAGTAAAGTCGATATCAACCGTTTGTCCGCCTGTTGCGATAATTCGTTTAACTATCGGGCCCTCGCTTTCGGTGGCGGTTTCGGCAGAGTTTTCTACGTTACGGGACACCACGACAATATCGCCGGCTTTTGGGGTGTAAAAAAGGTTGGAAATAACTATTTTTTCACCGTGAAGAAGGGTGTTTTGCATAGATTCGCCGTCTACCGTTGCAATTCTGAGGCAAAGCGTAAAAATTAAAACAACGGCAATAATTGCCGTAACAAAAATTTCTATCCAACCCAAAAGCTCCCTTAAAGCCGAGGGTTTAGGTTCTTCGGTTTTAATATTTTCGACAGAATCGTTTGCAGAAAGGTCAATTTCAAAACCGTTTTCGAAGGTTTCGTTTGGGGAATTGGAAAATTTGTTGAAATTCATAAAATCCGTTCCTTTGTTTAGGGAATACAAGAATGAAAAAGGGAGTACGGCAAACCATACTCCCCTTGTTCTTAGATAAGTTCTTTAACTTTAGCAGCCTTACCAACTCTATCACGAAGATAATAAAGCTTAGCTCTGCGAACTCTACCCTTGCGAACGAGTTCGATTTTTGCAACGCTGGGTGAATGAACGGGGAATACACGTTCAACGCCTACGCCGTAAGCAACACGGCGAACCGTAAAGGTTTCGGAAATACCGCTGTTGTTCTTGGCAATAACTGTGCCTTCGAAAACCTGGATTCTTTCCTTTTCACCTTCCTTAATTCTTACGTGAACCTTAACGGTGCTACCGATAAGAATTTCGGGTACATCAGTTTTAAGCATGTCAGCTGTTAATTCTCTGATAACGTCCATCTTTTTTCCTCCTTAATTTTTTAATCAGACGTTCTTGCCCTAAAATTAAACGAGTAGAGGACCGTCCGCTTCAATGTCGATTTTTTCGGCATGAACCCGCTTAGTAAGGCCTAAGCGACTCAAATGCTCATATAGTTTACCACACCGATTTTAAAAAATCAAGTATTTTTTTAATAACTTGTAAAAAAGACCTTTTCGGTGGGTAAATTGCGGTTTAAAAGGGAAGTGCCTTAACTGCCGAACTGGGTATCAAGCCAAGCAATTCTATTTTCAAGCCATACGCGAAGTTCGTTTACGTTGCCGCTGTAATTGACCGAAAGGGACTGGTCGCAATAAAGACAACCCGGTTTGGTTATATCCCAACCTGCGCCGCCGAATTTACTGAAATTCTTGCGGTAATCGTCCTCGTAAGCTTCAAGGTATCTATCTATTTGGCTTATACCAAGGCTGTTTTCCGTAACCAAGTTTTCGGTTAAGGGTAAAAGCTCTTGCCAGCGCGCTTTTACAAGGTTCATAAAGTAGGGATCCTTGCAAAGATATTCATAAAGGCGAATTTGCGCCCAAAGACCTTGCGTACTGTCGCCCGAGTTGTTGCCCATACCCATTCGGTTGTGATAACGGTAATAATTGTCCTGATCAAATTTTTCCGAAACGTTGCCCATAGAAAGATCAAGGTCCCAAGGGGGTCCCGCGTAGAGCTTACCGTCCTTCAAAACGTAACGGGTGGAGAAACGGTTAAAGTCAATGTCCTTAACTACTTCTGCGAAGATGTAGAAATTTACAAAAGAGTCAATATCTATATATTTTTCATAGTTTTCGTGGTTTAAGGACTGCACCGCAACGGTAGCGGCGTCCCAAAAATCTTTAAACTGCTTAACTTGGGCGTCAGTGGGGGTTTCGGGCTCGTTTATCTGGAAACGCAGACCCAAAACGTCGGTTGTAAAATAAACCGAGCCTTCTTCGTTGCGCTCGTCGTCACATTCAAATATCGCGTCGCCCGCAGTCACGTCAATATCCACGCGTTCCTTACTGTCGGTAATGGGCTCGATAACAATATAAACGCCCATAAATTTATTGTTTACCCAAAGGTTGCAGACCCTGTGGTCCGAAACGTAGGGAAGCCCAATATTTTTCGCATAATCAAAAGCAAGGCTTATTCGTAATAGTGATTTATCAAATGGGTTCGCAAGCAAACTCCACTTTTTGCCCTCACCCATACCCATAAAGTAGGTTTTTTGCGTGAACTTTATATTATATGACTTTTTGTCCGATTCTTTGCTTGTGTTGCCGCGCAGTTTAATTTGAATTACGGTTGCCGAAAGCTCTGCACCCTCCCAGTCGGCACGAATGGAAGCGCTGATATATTCTTCAGGCTCTGTGTCGCGGGTGGTAATATAAATATTGCCGATTTCGCCAAGCCCATGGGTCGAGGTTTCTACGTTACCTGAAGAACTTGAGGTGGTTATCGAGGACGAACTGTTTGTTATGGTGCTGCTTGTTCCTGAGGATGTGCCGGTGCTTGCAGATGAACTTATGACGGCAGACGAACCGTTGCCCACGGATGAGCTTGCACCCGAAGACGAACTAGTGCTTGAGGGTTTGCTTGAGGCGCTGGAGTTGTTTTCTGTGCTTGGGGTGGAAGCAGTATTTTCAGACGACCCCGCGTCAGAAGAGGTTTCGTCACTTTGGTTATCGGTAAAGTCTGCTTCTGCACCGCAAAATTCGCAAACGGCGGCATCCTTACTTATGCTTTCACCGCAGTTTGAGCAATTGATTTTAGCGTCGTTATTATTGGCGCAACCTGCAAGCGAAAAAATCATAGCAATTATCAGAAGAACTGATATAATTCTTTTCATTTTACCACCCCAAAACAAAAGATGTGCTACCATAATGATAGCATATCATAGCCTATATTGCAATAAAAAAGCCTCCACTTGTCAGGGGAGGTGGATTTTGCGGAGCAAAAGACGGAGGGGTAGTTATCTCTCCCTCCGCCTCGCAAAGCTCGGCACCTCCCTCGTCAGAGGGAGGCTGTATTATTATTTAAAGTAACGAGCAAGAAGCCCCTCAAATGCTTTGCCCTGGTGAGCCTCGTATTGAAACTATACCCGAAAACCGCTTGAAATAAGGGTTTTAAGGATTGTGTTTTCAAAATCCCGCTTTTGTCACGCCAAAAATTCAATCGTTATATTTTGGAAGGTTGTTTATTCATCCTTGCTTGCTTGGATTTTAAGATTTGCAATTAAAACACCGAGATAAAATGCAATAATAGATAAGAATTTCGCTAAAGCAACAAAGCTTATCGGCGTTATTTCTTTTGGAATAGAGTTTATATACTCCATTCCTCCAAGAGAAATGAATTCATAAACTTGCATCGAAATAATGGTTAATATGTATCCTATACAGCCAATTTTCATAAATATTAAATATTTAAATTCAAAAAGAGTGCCAACGAAACATAGTATGTTAAACAACAGTAAAAATACCGTAAAGGCAAAAAGAATTTTAACATAATCGGTTAACTGTAGTTCCTTAGGAGTACCTATAAAAGAAAGTGTGACGTTGTATAAATTCCTAAAAACAATTATTCCAAAAGATAACGGAAATATATATTTTTTTATTTTGAAATTTTTGTTTTCCAACAAGAAATAACACAACAAAAATAGTATTGGTATTAATGATGAAATTGCATTAATGAAACCTAAAAAAGTTGTAGTACATAAAAATGTATTTGTTATGCAAATGAGAACATAGAAAGCAATTAAAATGAAAGAAATTAAATTTCTGGTAGATTTAAAAATGGTCATTCTATCACCCCAAACAAAAGATGTGCTACCGTAATGATAGCATATCATAGCCTATATTGCAATAAAAAAGCCTCCACTTGTCAGGGGAGGTGGATTTTGCGGAGCAAAAGACGGAGGGGTAGTTATCTCTCCCTCCGCCTCGCAAAGCTCGGCACCTCCCTCGTCAGAGGGAGGCTGTATTATTATTTAAAGTAACGAGCAAGAAGTCCCTCAAATGCCTTGCCGTGTCGGGCCTCGTATTGAAACTATACTTAAAAACCGCTTGAAATCAATGCTTTATTATATGATTTTTGAAAATCACACTTTTGTCACACTAAAACTACTTTAACATTACCGTATGAACAGCATCTTCCTGCTCACTACCTTTTAAAATGATTTTTACCGAATCATCTTGCCAAACTACATCCCAATTATATTCTCTGAGGATTCCGCCGTCATCTTGAATTGAGGTGTCAATAACCTTTAACTTTTTCTTGCTTCCTGTTTCTTCTATCGTAATCTTAACGGTTGTTGAACCAAAAGGCCAGTCGGGGTTGCCAACCATTTGAAAAAACGGCATATTTGCCATTGGGAGAGGTTTCTGCCCCTGCGAGAGTAAGCTTATATTCATTGTTATAAACGAACCAGCCGATGCATGCCGCAATAAATATAACAATAGCAGAAAACACTGAAATAATAGCAATAATAATTTTCTTTTTTACAAAACCACCCCTAAACAAAAAGATATGCTACCGTTATGATAGTATATATTCCAAAAATTTTCAATAAACTGATTGGCTTTACGGTATTACAGATTTTTCTTGTTTCTTAAATACAAATACATTAGTCGTCAATATAAAAATCAAAAAATACAACAATATGATAAATATAAATTCTAAACATATGCCCACATTAAAACTCGGTGTGTTTTCTGGAAATGAACGGTAAAAACCACCTGCATATTGGTATTCAAAAATCATATGAAACACTTTAGACACCGCACACAAAAGAGAACCAAATGAGAACATAATAACAGTTCTGATTCTTGTATCATTTAAAAACCTTGTTAAGAAACATAAAATATTTCCAAAGACAAATATTGCGGAAAAAACAATATCACTGATGTAGTCTTCTTTATCTACACCCCTTGAATAAAAAGCTAAAAAAAGAATCTCAATCGTCAAAATAATAGCAAATGATACCGACAAAAAGGGTTTATTTATAACGTTGTCCTTTTTAGCAGCTAACGACAGAGTAATAAGAGAGACTGCAAGAGGTAAATAAAGAACACTTATACGCTCTAAATTATAACCTGTTTTAAACGGTATAATCCAAGAATAGATTGTAGTAATAATATAAAGGACTGCTACTGTTAGTGCAAACATGTTTTTCCATGTTCTGCAAAACAACAACTTATTCATAATTACCTCCAAAACAAAAGATGTGCTACCGTAATGATAGCATATCATAGCCTATATTGCAATAAAAAAGCCTCCACTTGTCAGGGGAGGTGGATTTTGCGGAGCAAAAGACGGAGGGGTAGTTATCTCTCCCTCCGCCTCGCAAAGCTCGGCACCTCCCTCGTCAGAGGGAGGCTGTATTATTATTTAAAGTAACGAGCAAGAAGTCCCTCAAATGCCTTGCCGTGTCTTGCCGCAAGTGTTAATTTTCGGAAGATTGGCAAATCTTTTCGTATTCTGCATCATACTGCGCAAACTTCTTCTTGCGATATTTGGATAGCAGAATCGGGACTGCAATGATGCCTGCAACCATGAAAATCATGGGAACGATTTCAGCTTCCGAGAAAATCTGCACAATCAATGCTCCGGGAAGTGCACCGACGATTGCACCAAGAATAATTCCATAAAAAGGATGTGTCAAGGTTGCGACACGTCTGCTTTTGTTGGTCAGCTTCTTAGAATTTGGATAATTCGTATAACTAATACGCATATAAAGTCCTCCAATCTTGACTAATTTTATTTGAAATTGTCACAAAATACTACACCTATTGTAAATTATATATACATAGTTGTCAAGTATTTCCTACAAAAAGAGGGGGCACACAGGGGGATAAAAAGGAGGAAGAAGCTTATGCTTTACTATCCCAAACAGGTGCTATTTTCTTGCTTTAAATAACGCTTTAGGCAGCCCCTCAAATGCTTTGCCCTGGTGAACTTCGTCGTGTAGATCCCTTTATTTTCAAGGGCTTTTATTGTTAATCAAGGTTTCGTACAAAACACAAAAAAGTTATGAGGAACGTGTGCTACCGATCGTATGTCATACAAAAAAAGGAAGAAAATGTGTCTATATTCTATTGAATTTTCGAGAGCTGTGTGATATAATTACGAAATAGTGGCAACCTTTTTTTGTTGCAAAAAAAAGAAAGAAGATGTATATGAAAATGAAGAAAATACTTGCGTTGCTCTTGGCAACGGTTATGTGCCTGTCTCTTGCTGCTTGCGGCGGAAATGGCGCGAGTGCAAAAAAGGCGATGATTGGTGCTTGGAATAAGGAGGGCGGATATGATGTTTGCGTTTTCTCCGATGACGGCAAGGTTACTCGCGGCAGCGAACAATATGAATGGTGGTATGACAAGGAAGCGGAAAGATATTCTATGTCGGTCTATGGATTGACCTATACTTTTGCCATTGAAGAAGATGAAACCGGGCGTTTCTTTGCAGTGGACGGCATTCACTACTACTATGTAGAAAACTATGACCCTGCTGCATTGGAGGCAGAGTATATTCAAAATCAAATTATAAGTTTAACAGAGGGAAAAACAGAGCTTGTGGTTGGCGATACTTATACCACGGAGAGTGGTGTTGAATTTACGCTTGAAAAGGCAGAAATTACAGGCGAGACTGATTGCTCCTTCAATCTGTATATTACCAGCGAAGAACAGCTCAGTTGCGATAATGAAGCGTATCATTATTTCGGCGGCCGAAGCAGTTTCGGTATTGGACATCAGAGTGAAGCTAATGAGGGAAATACCCGCCGATATGCAGGGTGCTGCTTTAAGAGTCTGTCTGAGTTAGAAGCGCACAAAGACAAATACGGTTTTCTTTGCTTTACAATTGACGAAACAGCCTACTATGTTTCTATAAACACTTTCTTTGAATAATTATGGCGCGGGGCGCAAGCTCCGCGCTACTTGTTTGTATTTAAAATTGGTACTTAAAAAAGAAAAAAGGGAACAGATTTTAAATCTGTTCCCTTAGTTATTTAATTTTTACTTAAAATACCTGTTGAGAAGCCCCTCAAATGCTTTGCCGTGTCGGGCTTCGTCGCGTGCCATTTCGTGAACGGTGTCGTGAATAGCGTCAAGACCTAACTCCTTAGCAAGCCTTGCAAGCTCAAACTTGCCGAGTGTTGCGCCGTTTTCGGCGTCTACGCGCATTTCAAGGTTTTTCTTGGTGCTGTCGGTCACAACTTCACCGAGAAGCTCTGCAAATTTTGCTGCGTGTTCAGCCTCTTCAAGAGCGGCTTTTTCCCAATAAAGACCGATTTCGGGATAGCCTT
>CAZHYD010000017.1:0-21179 GCA_964536645.1 uncultured Ruminococcus sp. | reverse complement strand
TAGTGCCGCTCTTATGAGCGCCGATGGGGTTGAAGTAACGAAGCAGAGCAATACACCACTCGTTATCAGCAACGTAAAGGTCACGCAAAATTTCTTCAATAAAATACTTTGTTCTGCCGTAGGGGTTAATTGCACCAAGCGGCATACCTTCTACGAGGGGCATTTCGGTTGCAACGCCGTAAACCGTAGCAGAAGAAGAAAATACAAACTTTTTAACATTGAATTCGGTCATAACCTCAATAAGATTTATGGTGCTTATAAGGTTATTGTCGTAATACATAATAGGCTCTTTCACCGATTCGCCCACAGCCTTAAGTCCTGCAAAGTGGATAACTGCTTCGATAGTATTTTCGGTAAAAATCTTGCGTAAAGCCGCTTTGTCGCGAACGTCTTCCTTATAAAACTTTACGGGTTTTCCTGTAATTTTTTCAACGCGCTTTAAGGATTCGCTGCTGCTGTTATCAAGGTTATCGATAACAATAACATCGTATCCTGCATTTTGCATTTCAATACAAGTATGGCTGCCGATATAACCTGCGCCGCCCGTTACAAGAATAGACATATATGTATACCTCCATTTGAAATATATCTCTAAATAATTTTAGTACAACCGATTTCTTTTGTCAAGAAAATGCGGGTATTCTATACCATTTTTAGTAGTTTTTGGTAAGAATTGGCTATTTGCAAATAATTTTTGTAGGCATTGTTGTAAACCTCAATTATAAGCGAACCGTCATAGCCCTTTGCCTTTAAGATTTTAAGCAAATTTTCAAAATCAAAGCCGCCGTCAAAGGGGAGGAGGCAATCGCTCGCAAGAGAGTGGTCGCTTATATGGTAATGACGTATATTATCACTAAATTCGTCTATTAACTCTATTGGCGAATAGCCCGAGCGCACGCATTGCTTAATATCAAAGCAAAATTCGGCGTCGTCGCCTAAAATTTCTTTCATTGAGCGTAAAAACTCAACGTTTCCCGCCCTGAAATTCACAACGTTTTCTTGCAAAAGAGTAACCCCGTTTTTAAGGGTGACGTTTTTGAGCGCCATATATCTTTCGCAGTACTCCTCGTCCTCAAGGATGCCGTTGGGTTTTCCGCCGTGGAAAATGATATACTTTGCGCCAAGGTTTGCCGCAACTTCGGAATACCTTGCAAAGTTATCTAGCGATTCATAAAACCTGCGGTCGTAATTGGAAAAAATCATATACGATTCCGAAGCCGAGTTTCCGGCGTGAACCGAATCAACCTTTAGGCCGTATTTTTTCTGTATATCAGTGAGAATACAAACAAAACTGTCCTTAAGTTCGCAGTTGGCATTAAAGAAAATTTCGGCGTGCTTTGCACCGGTTTTGCCTACCTCTTCAAGCGACAGTTCGGTCTCAAGAGGGTAGTAACAGGAGGTCGAAATACCAAGTTTCAATTTAAAATTCCTCCTTTGGCGGTGTCACGTAAACCGTTTTGTTAGTGGTGTATATTACCATTCCGGGTTTGGCGCCTGCAGGCTTTTTAACGTACTTAATCTGGGTATAATCTACGGGCACTCCCGAAGAGGTTGCCGCCTTTGAGTGTAAAGCGGCAAGACTTGCGGCAAAAAGCACCGTTTCGTCACTTACGTTTTCGCCGCCGCAAAATACTACCACGTGCGAGCTGGGGATATTTTTTACGTGAAACCACAAATCGTTTTTTGAAGCCATTCGGCAGGTCAAAAGGTCGTTTTGAATATTATTTTTGCCTACAAGAATTTTATATCCTTCCTGAGAAGTATACTCTTTGAAATTAGCGGTTGGCGGCTTTTTCTTTTTTTGCACAGCTTGCCGCTTTATATAGCCGCTGTCTGAGAGCTCGGTGCGAATTTCGGAAATTTCCGCAAGTGTTGTAGAGCGGGAAATACTGTCAAGCACCGAATCAAAGTAAACAAGCTCCTCCTTATCCTTTTCGGTAAGAACTGTCAGTGCCTGCTCGGCAGAGTAGGTCTTTTTATAATCTTTAAAGTATTTATCCGCGTTTTTAGAGGGTGAAAGGGTGGGGTTAAGCGGAATTTCTATAAGGGATAAATTTTCGTCGTAATAATTAGGCACAACCGCCTTAGTGTCCCCATTTTTTAAAAGATGAAGATTTGATTTTAAAAGCTCACCGTATATGCGAAGACTATCTCGGTTTTCGCAGTTTTTTAGTTCTATAAGTCTTAAAGAAAGCTTCTTTTCGGTGCGGTTTTTAAGGTTATTTACAAGTTTGATAATGTCGCGCGCGGCAGTGCTTATGCGGTTCTGCAGGTCCTTTGCGCTGTAAAAGGCGTCAAGCAAGGAACTGAAATCATCAAAGTATTTAAGGTTAAAGCCTTTGCCGTACTGACAAATTTCAATATAGCAAAAATCAAGGGGCAAACCGTCCCTATCGTAAAGCATAACGGGTTTTTGATTAACCGTAAGGTCCTCTTTAATTTTATCAAAGGCCAACAAAAAAGCCTGCTTTTTATCATTGTTTGATAGGTCGGTTAAATATTCGATCTCGCGGCAAACAAGGGGAGAAAAACCCTCCACAGTGGAGAGAAGCTTTTTACAAAGCGGACATTCGCTCTCGCTCAGTGCAGAATAAATTTCTTCTCCTCTGCTTAAAACGGGGTTTAATTTTTCCTCTGCGGCGGGGTATTCGTAAAGTGCACCGGGTAAAATCAGACGCTTGGCAGTTTCAACATCGCTATGGCGAAGGGCATCTAAAATTTTGCCGTCGGGACCCAGTAAAATCACGTTTGCCATATTGCCTATAAATTCGCAAACGAGTTTTAAATTTACAATATCGCCGAGTTCGTTTGTGGCGGAAAAATTTAGCTCGGCAATCCTTTCAAGTGAGGGCTGTGTTACCGATAATAGCCTTGCTGATAAAAGATATTTTCTAAGCAGCATACAAAAATTCGGCGGAACTTCAGGGTTTTCGTATTTGTTTTCGGTAAAATGAATACGTGACGCGCCCTGTCTTACCGTTATAAGCAATTTTTTATTTAAGCCTTTTTTTCGCAGCAAAAATACCAGCTCATCTTTGGAGGGCTGGTAAATTTTGTATATATGCGAGTCGGCTGCAATATTCAGCTCATCAACTACTTTATGTAAGAATCCGCCGTCAAAGGCCATCAGATTACCTCTTTTATAGCATCAAATGCCGATTTATAGTTTAAATACTCTTGCTGTTTTTCGGGTATATTTTCGAGCGCGGTTATGCACTGCTTTAAGCGGGATAACTGCTTGTTTATATACATAACTCCCGCTTCGTTTTCGGTAGTTACCCGTCCGATATAGTAAAATGCAGGGCCGAAATTTTGGGTTACACCCGTAAATTGCGCCCTAATTACCGAATAGACCTTGCCGTTTTCTAAAACGGGTATTTCCCTTTGAATTTCAAAGCCGTTAAGGCATAAAAACTCCCGCAGTTTTTCAGGGGAGGTGGTGGGCTGGAGAATAAGAGTGATACCGCATTCTTTCAAAAGCGAAAGTCCTCGTTCAAGGATTCCCGCAATAACCTCACCGCCCATACCTGCAATTACGGCGGTATCCGATTCGTCCTTTTTAATGCCTTCAAGCCCGTCACAAAGGCGAAGTTCTATACCCGAAATTTCGGCCGCTTGGACATTCTTTTTTGCGCTTAAAAGCGGTTTTTGGGCAATATCTGAAGCGATTACATTTTTCGCTTTTCCCGTTTTCATCAGTTCTATTGCAAGGTAGCCGTGGTCGGTGCCTATATCACAAACCGATGAGCCTTCGTCAATAAGGGAAAGAACGGTATTAAGCCTTAAACTAAGCATAAATTATTTGTTTTCAAAATAGCGGTTAAGTTTTTCTAAAAGCGCGTCACAGTCAGCACCGTGAACAGCGCAAGCCTGCTCAATGGTTTCGCCTCTGGAAGCGGGGCAGCCAAGGCAATGCATACCGATTTGGAAGAAATACTCTGCGCAACCGGTATCAATATCAAGTACGTCGCCAATAATCATATCTTTTGTGATTTTCATAATTTTTTACCTCTTTTAAAATAATTTAGTTTTCGCTTTAATGTCGCTTCTTGCGTGATTATAAAGCTTTCGGTTGTCAAGCGCCCAAACTCTGCCCGAAAAATCTTCTGCAGCGGTAGATTCCACGGCTTCCTTCATTTCGTAAATGCGAGCATCCATAAGGTCAAGTTCGCTTAAAAGCTCGGCCTCAATAAACATAGGTCTTACTGCGGCGCCAAACTCGGGGTCACCGTGGTGCGAAAGCACCATATGCTCAAGCAACATAGCGGTGTTTTTAGAAACGCCAAGCTTTTCGGCATAGTGATCAATTTCCATAGCGCCAAGTGCTATATGGCCTAAAAGATTACCCTCGGTTGTGTAGCCTGTTGAAATACCCGAATCCGCAACGTTAAACTCTTTAAGCTTTGCAATATCGTGAAGAATTGCTCCCGCAAGCAAAAGCTCGCGGTCGATAAAGGGATAAATTTCCGTAACTTTTTGGGCAAGTCTTACTATCGAAAGGGTGTGTAGTAAAAGTCCGCCGCGCACAGCGTGGTGCAATTTAAATGCTGCAGGCCAGTAAAGCAGAGCGGTTCTCTTATCCTTTAGAATGGCGGTGACTATGGCTTTAAGCTCGTCATCATTAAAGTTTTCGGCAATTTTAAGCAGTTCGTTAAACATTTCTTCGCCTGTATAATCTGCCGTTTTAACAAAGTCTGCAACATTTATATTATCTTCGGCCACAGCGTGTCTTATACGGTCAATTTTAAGCTGGTCGGCGCCGTTGTACTGGGAAATCATGCCCCGTATTTTAACAATATCGTTGGCGCTGTACTCGCCGTGAAGCTCCTTTTGATAACGCCAAAGTTTTGCATTTATTTCACCCTCGCTATCCGAAAGGGTCATATCAAGATAAACATCACCCTTGGAGGAGGTTTTCACATCAATGCTTTTAATAAGGCAAAAACCGTCAACGCTACCGTTATTGTCAATAGGTGTAAAGTTCATAATATCATTCCTTCTTGAAAGGTAGTTTAGTTTAAAACCAGATCGTCTGAGGTGATTTTTTCACCCGACATTACCTTGTCTATAAGGGCGGACGCGTGGGCTATAGTATCCTCGTCGGGAATTACAACCGAAAGGTTAACACCCGGCATAGAAGCGGTTGAAGCCCATTTGCCCTTACCGCTTACCGCATAGGAGAAAACCTCCCACGAAGCCATATCGTTTATTTGCATCTTAACAAGTGAAGAAAGTTCGTTTTGACTTATGTTTGTTACAAACATGCCCGAAAGACTGTTTAAAATGCTTGAATAATTAGTCAAAATGGTTGAGGCGGACATCTTTTTAACAAGAGAGGTAAGAATTTTCATTTGATTCTTTCCGCGATCGTTATCACCGCCCGCAAGAACCTTCCGCTCTCTTGCATAAGCGAGTGCCTGCGAACCGTTGAAGTGGTTTTCACCCACAACCACCTTATAATCGCCGTGAATCATTGTAAAAGCGGTGTCTGAATAAACAGTCACTCCGCCTACGGCATCTACAAGGGTTTCAAAACCGGTGAAGTTTATCTGTGCATAGTAGGAAATGTTTTCATCGTATAAATTCGAAAGCACACTCATCGAGCAGGAAACACCGTAAATTCCGCAGTGGGTGAGTTTATCCTTGGCACCGTTGTATTTGGGGTTAGATACATAAAAATCGCGGGGTGTGTTAATAAGAAGAATCTGCTTTGTGTTTGGGTTTACTACGGCCAAAATATTAACGTCGCTTCGGCTGGTGACAAGATAATGATTTCTTGTATCAGAACCGCTGAGATAAAGTACAAATGGAACAATTTTCCCCGATTCGTTTATAATAACAGGCTCTTCTTCCTCCTCGTTTTCAAAGTAGTCATCGTCTATAGTGCTGTCAAGCATATCTTCGGTAATCAAAAATTCGTAAAGTATGCGGGTAAGCGTGGCATAATCGGTGTAATCTTCGGTTTCTTCAAGGATATCAACGTAGGACCTGTTTAAGAAAAGGGCATCAATTTCGCCGTTTAGCAAAGCGTCAACCATCTCAAAAACGCTTGCGTATAATTTGGTTTTAATTTCCTTTTGCAAAGTTTCTTCAACGTTCACAACAGCGCGCTTTGTATTTTCCCAATCGTAAAAATCGGTCACGCCAAAGGTGTAATCGGCGGCGTCACTTAAAGTTTCGGCGGGATTATCTGTCAAAACGTAAACGTCGACAACTGCCACAGCATCCGGCTGGTCGGTCACGGAGGAAAGGAAAGAAAGAGCTTGCGATACGGCAGAATAGCCGAAAAGACAGGCGGTGATCAATACAGCTGCTAAAACATAGGCGATTATTTGCCTTATGTGGCGGCGCTTTTTTGAATGCTTTCGCTCTTTAGAGGGGCAGTACATTAAAAATGCCATACCTATTGCAACAAGGCCTAAAAAAGCCCAAACAACTGCAAGGTATTTCATAGGCAGCATATCAAGCTGCATAATGCGAAGCCCAATAAGCGCTTCGACCGCAATCATTGCAAGCCACACAAAAATGGAAACAACGTTCCAAACCGTAGATTTTTTCATAATATATATTTCACCTTAAATTTGGATTTGGTATTAGTATACATATTATAATTCAAATAGCACGAAATGGCAATAACAAGTTTGAAAATAAAATTGCACTTTTAAAATTTACCTGAAATTTCGCAAATTTTAGTATTTTTTCTATAGATTGGTTTAAAAATAAAGGTTGTTTTTTGTGAAAATATATGATAAACTTAGTGTGTATGAGTTTGCGGGTAATTTTTCCGGTATATTAGCTGATAATTATCTTTGTTAAAGAGGGGAGAAATGTATGGCAAAATTCATAGACATACATACTCATATTCTGCCTGCTGTGGATGACGGTGCTTCCTCTTTTGAAGAAGCTGTAACCATGCTGAAGCAGGCTTATGCCGACGGGACGAAAGCAGTCATTCTCACCCCTCACTATCGGGGAAGTTATAGAGAAAATACGGCCGTTGCTTTAAAGGAAAGGCTTGGGCAGTTCAGCGAAGCGGTCAAACCTATTCTTCCTGAAATTGAACTTTATATCGGAAGTGAAATTTATTATCAAGCCGAAGCACCGCAAATGGTGAATGACGGCGAGATTCTTTCAATGTGTGACTCGCAGTATGTTTTACTTGAGCTTCACAGTGCGGCTACTCCTTCACACGCGCGAAATGCCGTTTCTGAATTTATACGTCACGGCTATGTTCCGATTTTGGCTCACATTGATCGCTTTGATGTATTTTTAGAGGATTATGATTTGTTGGACGAGCTTCTTGAAATGGGGGCGCTTTTTCAACTTAATGCTGAGGCTGTTATGGGTAAGCGGGGCTTCAAGGTAAAGCGGTTCTGCCACAGGGTCCTCAAAACAGAGAGTGTGCATTTTATAGCTTCTGATGCCCATGACACCAAAAACAGAAAGCCGCTTTTAAGGGACTGTTTTTTATACGTACAGAAAAGATACGGCAAGTATTATGCCGAAAAACTGTTCTATGAAAATCCCTTGGCAGTAATAGAAGACCGAGTAATATAAAGGAGATTAAAATGGAAAATCAGTTTGAAAATCAAAGAGAAGTTGAAATTGATATCATAGATTTGTTCTGCTACCTAAAAAAGAAAATTTTAGTTATCATTTCTATACTTTTATCTTGTACGGTGCTGGGTTTTGTAGTAAGCACCTTTATGATTACGCCTAAGTACACCGCAACAACACGCATATATGTTTTAAATCGTTCTTCTGAAAACACTGTAATTTACTCCGACTATGTGCTTTCAGAATATATGGCGAGAGACTACATTGTACTTATCACAGGTCAGAACGTTACAAAGCCGGTTATAGAAGAGTTGAACCTTGATATGACATACTCTCAACTTGCAAATAATATTTCGGTTAAAACCATTGATGACACCCGTGTTCTTCAAATAGGCGTTACCGATACCGATCCACAAAGAGCAGCTGAAATTGCCAACTGTATTTGCCGTGTGGCTTCGGTTCAGCTTCAGGAAATAGTTAACGTTGAAGCGGTTAACGTAGTTTACGAGGCTGAGGTTCCGACCAATTACTCAAGCCCCAATGTTAAAAGAAATATGATTCTTGCAGGCGCACTTGGTTTTATAATTGCCATAGGTGTGTATATAGTAATTTATCTTGCAGATGACACAATACGCAACGAAGACGATGTTGAGCGCTACTTGGGCCTTAGCGTACTCGGTGTTATTCCGCTTTCGGAAGAAATTGCAAAGTTAGGTAACAGGTCTGTTACAGGTAAAAAGAAGAAAAAACTTTCAAGCCGCAAGGGCCTTTCGAAAAAGAAATAAGGGGGAAAGAATTGTGGAAATTTTAGAAGTTAGTCGTTTTGTTACTAAAGAATTTAAGTCGGCAGAAGCAATCAAAACCCTTAGAACAAACCTTATGTTCAGCGGTTCCGATATAAAAGTTGTAGGTATTACAAGCTTCAGTTCGGCAGAAGGCAAGTCTACAATTTCTTTTCAGTTAGCCGTTTCTTTAGCACAGGCGGGCAAGCGCGTTCTTCTTATGGATGCTGATATCCGTAAGAGCTTACTTCAAAACCGCCTAAAGATTCGTGTAAAGATGGAAGGTCTTAGCCATTATCTTTCGGGTATGGCTAAAGCTGAGGATCTTTTTAACGAAACCGATGTTCCCGGTCTTTATATAATGTTTGCTGGTGCACGTGTACCAAACCCTGCAGAACTTTTGGGAAATTCCAATTTCAAAGAGCTTATCCCTGCGCTCAAGGAAGTTTTTGACTATGTTATTGTTGATGCCGCACCTTTAGGTCATGTTGTTGACTGCGCTATTATGGCACCCGAGCTTGACGGTGTTGTAATGGTGGTGGACATTATGAGTAACAGCTATAAAGCGGAACGCAGAATCAAGGCACAGCTTGAAAAAACGGGTGCTAAAGTATTGGGCGTTATTCTTAACCGTGTTAATTTCAATGAGCTTCCGGGCTATTACGGTGATATGCGTAAATACGCTAAAAAGTACGCTTATCGCTATGACTATGGTGATAAGTAAGCACGTTTTTCTTAAATTCTAAGAAAGGGGAAACTGCAATTGCAAGTAACAGAACAACTTGTTTTTGAAAAATCATCTTCTGTTCCCGATTGCGAATTATTAGACCGCGAAGAAGTCCTTGAAAAAAGAAAAAAATATTGGTATATACGTCGTTTTCAGGATATTTTCCTATCGCTTTTAGCTCTTTTAACTTTATGGCCTTTTATGCTTTTGACAGCATTGGTAATCTATATTGACAGTCCCAGTGCCAGTCCGTTTTTTGTGCAAGAACGTGTAGGACGCGACGGTAAAATATTCCGTTTTTATAAGTTCCGCTCTATGATACCTGGTGCCGAGTCTTCTTTAGACGACTTGCTTGAACAAAACGAAATGGAAGGTCCGGCGTTTAAAATTAAGAATGACCCCAGAATAACCAGAGTGGGACGCTTTATCCGTAAAACAAGTATTGACGAATTGCCCCAACTTTTTAATATTTTAAAGGGTGATATGAGCATTGTCGGTCCCCGCCCGCCCCTTCCGCGTGAGGTTGAGCAGTATGACGAGTACCAAATGCAGCGTTTGCTTGTTACTCCCGGTCTTACTTGTTATTGGCAGATTCAGCCAAACAGAAACGAGCTTAAGTTTGATGAATGGCTTAAACTTGATATAAAATATATTAAGGAAAGCAGTTTCAAAAACGACTGGAAGATTATTTTTAAAACCTTTGAAGCTGTTATTGATATGAACGGCGAATAATAAATATTTTAAGAACCGGAAAGGTCTGAAAACACTTTTCCGGTTTTATAATATCTTCTGATTTTATAAGGTTGTGGATTTTGATGAAGTATGATTACTTGGTTGTTGGCGCAGGACTTTACGGTGCAGTTTTTGCCAGACAGGCCGCTAATGCCGGAAAAAAGGTTTTGGTTGTAGACAAGCGAAATCATATAGCAGGAAATGTTTATACAAAAAATATTGATGGCATTAACGTTCACGTTTACGGCGCTCACATTTTTCATACCGACAATAGAATGGTATGGAATTATGTAAACCAATTTGCCGAATTCAACCGCTTTACAAATACACCCGTTGCTAATTTTAAGGGCGATATATTTTCCTTGCCTTTTAATATGCTTACCTTCAATAAAATGTGGGGCGTTTCAACCCCGAAAGAAGCAAAACAAAAAATTGAAGAGCAAAGAAAAACTGCAGGTATAAAAGAACCTTCTAACCTTGAAGAGCAGGCTATAAGTCTTGTTGGGCGCGATATTTACGAAAAACTCATAAAAGGTTATACCGAAAAGCAGTGGGGAAGAAGTTGTACGGAACTTCCCGCATTTATAATACAACGATTACCCGTAAGATTTACTTACGATAATAACTATTTTAATGCGGCATATCAGGGTATTGCCGTTGGCGGATACACAAAAATGGTTGAAAATATGCTTTCGGGCATAGATGTTCGCCTTAATACAGATTATCTTAAAAACAAGGCACAGCTTGATGCTGTTGCCGAAAAAGTGGTATATACAGGTCCTATTGACGCTTATTTTGATTTTGCTTTAGGCGCTTTGGAATACCGTTCGGTAAATTTTGAAACTGAGGTTTTGGATATTCCTAATTTCCAAGGTAACGCAGTTGTGAATTACACCGATAATGATACACCCTTTACCCGAATTATTGAGCATAAATGGTTCGAATTCGGCAAGGATGAAAAGGGAAATGACCTTCCTAAAACGGTTATTTCCCGCGAATACAGTGCCGAGTGGAAGAAGGGTGATGAGCCCTATTACCCCGTAAACGACAAAAGGAATACCGAGCTTTATGCCAAGTACAAGCAAATGGCAGAAAATGAGAAAAAGATTATTTTTGCGGGCAGACTTGGTGAGTATAAATACTATGATATGGACCAGGTAATTGCCGCCGCCTTGTCTATGGCAGATAAAATGCTTTAAAAAACCGCACCTTCGGGTGCGGTTTTGATGCAATATTATGTAAACTTAAAGGAGAATAAACCTTGAGTATTTGTTATATCTTTGCCGCGGGGGAGGGCGCTCCCAAAAACTTTTGCAAAAAAGAAAACGACCTTGTAATAGCGGTTGACGCGGGCTATAAAATGCTTTTAGAGCTTGGAATTACCCCCGATATTGCTTTAGGTGATTTTGATTCTTTGGGCTTTGTACCGAACACCGCTAAAACAATTTCTTATCCGAAACGAAAGGACGATACCGATACTATGCTTGCCATAAAGCAAGGCTTTAGTAACGGCTTTAAAACCTTTTGTCTTTACGGCGCTGCGGGGGGCCGCTTTGATCACACCTTTGCAAATCTGCAGGCCTTGGCTTTTATTGCCGAAAACGGCGGCAGGGGCTACCTTTTTGCCGAAGATTTTACTGCCGCGGCAATTAAGAACGGCAGTATAGAATTTCCCCAAAATGCCGTCGGTAATATTTCCTGCTTTTCTTTAAGCGAAAATGCAGAAATATCAATAAAAGGCCTTTTATACGCGGGCGAAAAAATTAAGATAAATAACAGTTTTCCTTTGGGAGTAAGCAACGAATTTACAGGTCAAAAAGCGAAGATTACCGCTTTAAGCGGAACCGTTTTAATAATTTTACCGCAGGGTGATAATGTTTTTGAAGTTATATAAGCGCAGCGTCGGTTATTATTATTTCGGTATCGTGTGCGGTGTCAATTAGCTTTAGCGGCAACCCTGTTTGGCCTAAATACATTGTGTAATCAAAGTCGTCACCCTTATCGCAAAGGTAATATTCGCCGTCCTTAAATAAAACGTCATCCTTTTTATCATCGGCCGAGCTTAAAACTGAAAAAATATACCCAATTACCGAGTTTTCAATAGTTTTTGAAAGCTCGGTTTTGTATTCTATATCACCGTAGGAAATAGTAATTTCGTTACCTAAAAGCTTATAGGCAGCCTCGTTCGAGAGGTTGATTATTTCGACAGTTGCGTCCTCGAAAACGGTGATGAATAGGTTATATTCTTCTTCATAAGCTATTACCTTGGCCGAAAACTCAAGCCCTGTTGTAACCGCCGTTACATCAGGGCTTAATGCTTTACATCCTGTAAGAAAAAATATTAAAATACTAACTACCGTAAGAACTTTTTTCAAGCAAAAAATCCTTTCCTTTGCCTAATTAAGCTCCTCAATAATATCGCTCGGCAGCATACCGCGCTCGCCGTGCTTATCGGCGGCTTTGTCACCCGCAGCACCGTGAAGAAATACACCGTATTTTGCCGCGTCAAGCGGTGTTAACCCTTGCGCTAAAAGGGAAACGATTATCCCTGCAAGCACGTCACCGCTGCCGCCGGTAGACATACCGGGGTTGCCCGTAAGGTTGAATAAAATCTCACCCTCGGGCGAAGCGATAATCGTATCAGCACCCTTTAAAACCAATATACAGCCGTATTTTTTGGCAAAATTTTGGGCAACATTTATTCGATTTGCTTCAACCTCTGCCACAGTAAGAGCGCAAAGCCGCGCCATTTCGGCAGGGTGCGGGGTAAGTATTATAGGAGCCTTGCTTTCGTACAGTAATTCTATGTTATCGCTAAGCAAATTTATACCATCGGCGTCAATAACCGTAGGTATTGCGGAATGTTTAATAATCTCGAAAAGTATTTTTTCGGTATACCTGCATTTCGAAACACCCGGTCCGAAAAGCAGGGCAGTACACTTTTGCTGAAGCTTCGAAATATCCACCGCCTCGGGTTTTATGCAGCCGCATTCGGTCTGCGGAACGGGAATGCAAACCGCTTCGGGCAAAGCGGCGGTAAAGCCTTGATAAATACCCTCACAGATTACGCATTTTGCAATACCAAGCCCGCTTCTAAGGGCGGCCTTGGTGGCCAGTATCGCGGCGCCTGCCATACCGTAGCTTCCCGCAATTATAAGTGCGGTGCCGAAATTTCCCTTGTGGCTGTTGTGACGCCTTTTTTTGAAAATGGGCGCTTCTACCGTGTTGTAGGCCGCTTGTAAAGGTTTAACGCCAATGTCGGCAACAATTACTTCGCCGCAAAAGTCGGAGCCACAAGGCAGCATAAAGCAAGGTTTTAAGGCAATGAAGGTCACCGTAATATCGGCGCAAAAGGCCGTGCCTAAAACTCGGCCGCTGTCACATTCAACCCCGCTTGGAATATCTATTGCAATTCTCTTGCAGTCGAGTGAATTAGCCTTTTCAAAAAGGGCGCAAAGTTCATCAGATAGTTCGCGGCAAAGACCGATGCCGAAAACCGCATCGATTATTACGTCGCTATCCTCCGGCAAAGTATCAACCAAGAGGGAGCTTTCAAGCTTTTTGTAATAAATTTTTGCTTCTTCGGTGACGGGCGCGCCCAGTGGGGTCAATACTTTTACGTCAGCGCCTTGGCTTTTTAAAACATCCGCCACAACGAAACCGTCACCGCCGTTGTTACCGTTTCCGCAGATAACGGTTACCTTTTTGCCGCGGCAGTAGGTTTTCGAAAGAATAATCTCGGCGGCTTTGCTGCCCGCAATTTTCATCAGTTCCTCGAAAGAAAAAGCGCCGTTATCTACAGCGTTTTTTTCCGACTCTTTAATTAAAGCCTTAGTCAACACCTTCATAACGGCACCTCGATTATATAAAATTATTTAAAAGCGCTATCTACTGCGAATTTAGGCGCAAATTTTTTAATTGCCGACCTAATTTCGTCGTTAGGGGAGAAGATTAAATATACTTTTTCAGCACCCGGCTTTTGCGATACGAGTAAGAAAGAGCCTTCGTCTGACGCGTTGCAGGCAAAAATCACTGATTTGCGGTTTACACGCTCAATAAGGTGGGGATGATATTTTTGAATGGACGAAACGTTTGTGAGGTCGATAGAAAGCTCGCGACGGCGTGAGGATTTGTTGGTAATTCTGTCAACGTCCAGCACGGAATTTGTAACAATATATTCGTATTCAATATTAAACATTGTAACAACCTTAAAAGTACCCCAACCGATACCGAAAATTGCTAAAAGGGTAAGCATACCCAAGAGATTTGTTAAAAAAAGAAATGCGGCAAGCAAAAAGGCAAAAAGGCAAAACAAAATAATTGAAAAAATCTGTTTGCCGTTTTTCTTAATTGAAACTATTTGTTCAAAAAAAACATCCATATATCATAAACTCCTTCAAAATGGCATATACTCATATTGGCATTATACACCATAAAGGCTCACACTTGCAATATTAAAAAATATATTATATAATAAATTTACTAACAGTTAACAAACGGGGTGTCAAAATGAGGATTAAGGAAGGATACGAACTTAAAAACTGCTCTGGGCAGTATGTTATCGTCTGCGGGGACAGGGAAAAGTGTACCCTTGAGAACTCCATTGTTTTGACAAATACGGCTGTTTTTTTATGGAATTTATTAAAGGAAAGGGAAGTGACAAAAACCGAAATGCTGAGCGCGCTTATTGAAAACTTTGAAATTTCTACGGTTTTGGCGCTTGGCAATATTGACGTTTTTGTTCGCACTTTAAAGGAAAATGGCATCATCGAGGAATAAAAAAGATTCATCTTTGCCGGTGCTTAAGTGGATATTAAAAAAAAGCAAGGCGCGTTTGCTTGCCGTTTTTATTATTGCTTTGCTTGCGGCATTGGTTTCGGTCAGTTTTATTGTACTGGCCCTTGTTTCAAAGCAAATACTTGATATAGCAACCGGCGATTCCGGCGGCAGTCTGCTTTATTACGGCACCGTTTTGCTTTTGATAGTTATTTTTCAAATAATTTTAAGCGGAGCGGAGCATATTTTAAAGGTTTACACTGAGGGCAAACTTACCATAACCTTCAGAAATCACCTTTTTAACGCCGTTTCGCGCAAAAAATATGCAACTCTTTCGGCATACCATTCGGGCGAATTGCTTAACCTGTTCACCTCGGATACTGACGTTGTAGTCAAAGGTTTGGTTGACATAATACCGAACGTTATGTCTATTCTTGCAAAGCTTGTAAGCGGTATTGCGGCGCTTTTTATATTGGACAAGCGTATTGCCCTTATCGTTTTGGTACTTGGCGTTACTGTTCCGGCTCTTGGCAGAATTATAAGCAAAACTTATAAGCAGCTACATAAAAAATGTCAGGAAACAGAGGGTAACACCCGTAGCTTTTTGCAGGAATTTTTCGAAAATATCGTTGTTGTAAAAGCCTTTGTAAGCGAAAAACTGTTTTATAACAAGCTTAACGAATATCTTAATACGAATTTTAAGGTAAAGATGAAGCGCGGATATATTTCTACCGTTATAAGCCTTTTGCTTTACACGTTTTTCACCCTTGGTTATTACGGAATTTTGCTTTGGGGTGCGGGAAGCATTGCAGAGGGTATGATGACCTACGGTACACTTATGGCTTTCTTGCAGCTTATTCAGCAGCTACGTGCCCCGCTTCAGAACGTTTCCGGTATATTGCCGCAGTATTATTCTGCAATAGCTTCGGCAGAGCGGCTTATAGCCCTTGAAGAAGGTCAGACGGACAAGCCCGCCAATACAAAAGAAACCGAGAAGTTAAGTAAAGTCTTTTCGCGTATTGACGCTAAGAATATCACCTTTGGTTATGACAAGGAAAAGATAATCGAAAACTGCAGTTTCAGTATTGAAAAGGGCAGAATAACCGCAGTTACGGGCGAATCCGGCAGCGGCAAGAGCACTATATTCAAACTGCTTCTCGGTCTTTACGAGGTTGAGGAAGGAAGTATCACAATAAACGGAGAAATTCCGCTTACCACCGCACACAGAGGGCTTTTTGCTTACGTTCCGCAGGGGAATATGGTGCTTTCAGGCACTATACGTGAAAACGTTACTATGTGTAACGAAAAGGTGAGTAAAAAGGAAATTGAACGCGCACTCCGCGCGGCTGAGGTTTATGACGTTATTGCGGAATTGCCCGAAGGTCTTGAAACCCATTTGACCGAGCGCGGCGGCGGACTTTCGGAAGGTCAGCTTCAGAGAATTGCCATCGCCCGTGCTTTGCTTACAAAAGCGCCGGTAATTTTGCTTGACGAGGCAACGTCCGCCCTTGATGAAGAAAACGAAACCAAGCTTTTGGCAAACATTAAGGCTATGAACGATAAGGCGGTTTTGTTTGTTACCCATAGAAATACAAGTCTTTCTGTATGCGATAAGATAATATATGTAAAAGAAAAGAAATTTGAAATAATTAAAGAGTAAAAAAGACTTGATTATTTTACAAGACTGTGCTATAATGTTTTGCGTTGTCAAAAGACATCTGCGCTGATAGCTCAGTTGGATAGAGCATCTGCCTTCTAAGCAGAGGGTCGGGGGTTCGAATCCCTTTCAGCGTGCCACGAAAAAGCGACTTGTCTTTACAAGTCGCTTTTTCAACAAATATATGAATATGCGCCCATAGCTCAGCCGGATAGAGCGTCCGCCTCCTAAGCGGAAGGTCGGGGATTCGAATTCCTTTGGGCGCGCCAAAAAAACGCCGAAAACTTTATTGTTTTCGGCGTTTTGATTTTATTTATCAATTATACTTTTCTCAAGGGCGCGTTTTATTGCCTCAAGGGTTTGTTCGCTTATAACGTGTTCAATTCTGCATGCGTCCTCGGCGGCGGTTTTTTCGTCAATACCTAGCGCTACCAAAGCCTTTGTAAGCACGGTGTGGCGCTCAAATATCTTTTGCGCGGCCGAATTACCAAGCTCGGTAAGGGTGATAAACCCGTCCCTATCGACAGTAATATAACCCTCGCCCTTTAAAATTCCAACGGCGCGGCTTACGCTGGGTTTTGAAAAATTCATATACTCCGCAAGGTCAATAGAGCGAATTTTTGATTTTGATGAGCATAAAACGTATATCGATTCAAGATACATTTCGCCCGATTCTTTTAAACGCATCTAAAAGCCACCTTTATATAAAAACTACAAATTTACAAAATAATTATAGCACAATTTATTAAAAAAATCAATATTTAGATAACTACCTAAAATTTAGTAAAAAGTGCTTGACAAAATCGAGAGAGGTTGGTATAATTATCCGTAATTAGCAAAGGCTAACCGATTTCGCGTCTATTAGATTAAGCGGTGGTAAATGTGAACTTAAATGATGTAATCGAAGAAAAAGAATACAAAATTATAAGCATAGAAACCGATGATGAGGAACTCGATGCTTTTCTCTTCTCGCTTGGTTGTTACAGCGGTGAGCTGATTACCGTTGTTTCCCGCAGTAAGAGCAGTTGCGTGGTTTCTATTAAAGACGCAAGGTATACTATTGACAATCAGCTCGCTGAAGCGATAACCGTTGAAGGTTAAACGTAAAAGGCAATCGGCTGATTGTTTTTTAGCGGGTTGAGTTAGCCAGCGCTAACTCACCGAACTAAATTTTCAGGAGGAGAAAAATGAGAATTGCATTAACCGGAAATCCCAATTCGGGCAAAACAACAATGTATAACCATCTCACCGGCAGAAGTGAAAAGGTTGGTAACTGGGCAGGTGTTACCGTAGACAAAAAGGAACACCCCATCAAAAAAATCTTTTCTTCAAGTGAAGAGCAACTTATTGCAGTTGACCTTCCGGGTGCTTATTCAATGTCGCCTTTTACAAATGAGGAAAGCATCACAAGCTCTTACGTTAAGGAGGAAAACCCCGACGTTATAATTAACATTGTGGATGCTACTAACTTAAGCCGTAGCCTTTTCTTCACAACACAGCTTTTGGAGTTAGGCATTCCTGTTGTGGTTGCCCTTAACAAGAAGGACATCAACGAGAAAAAGCGCACAAAAATTGACATTGCAGCCCTTAGTGAAAAGCTTTGTTGCCCTGTTGTAGAAACCGTTTCCACCGCTGCAGACGGACTTAAAAGCGTTGTTGACGCCGCAGTTGCAAGCGTTGGCATCGAGCAAAAGGCGCCTTACATACAAGAGGGTGTTGACCTTACCGATAAGGAGGCTGTTCTCGCCGCCGACCGCAAGCGTTTTGAGTTTGTAAACGCTATTGTAAAAGGTGTTGAAACACGTGAAGTTTTAACCAAGGATAAAAATTTCGGTGATAAAATCGACGCTATTATAACAAACAAGTGGCTTGGAATTCCGATTTTTGCCGTTGTTATGTGGCTTGTTTTCCAGATTTCTCAGGTTTGGGTAGGTACTCCTATCGCCGACTGGATGGTAGCCTGGCTCGAAAAAGGTCAGGAATGGGTAGCAGGACTTCTTGTAAACGCCAATCCGTTACTTTCTGCATTGTTGGTTGACGGCGTTATTGGCGGTATTATTGCTGTAATAGGCTTTTTACCGCTTGTTATGGTAATGTATTTCCTTATCGCTCTTCTTGAAGATTGCGGATATATGTCCCGTGTAGCAGTAGTGCTTGACCCAATTTTCAAAAAGGTTGGTCTTTCGGGCAAATCTGTAATTCCCTTTGTTATTTCTATCGGCTGTGCGGTGCCTGGTATTATGTCAAGCCGTACAATCAAAAACGAGCGTGAGCGCAGAGCTGCAGTTATGCTTGCACCCTTTATGCCCTGCGGCGCTAAAATTCCCGTAATATCTCTTTTTGCAGGTGCATTTTTTGATAATGCAGGTTGGGTAAGCACGGTTATGTATCTTTCGGGTATAGTGCTTATTTTCCTTGGCGCACTTCTTATAAAGCTTATCACAGGCGCTAAGAATAAAAAATCGTACTTTATTATTGAAATGCCTGAATACAAGTTGCCGTCACTTTGGGGCGCAGTTAAGTCTATGTTTGAGCGCGGTAAGGAATATATCGTTAAAGCCGCAACAATTATTTTGCTTTGTAATACCGCAGTTCACGTTATGCAGACTTTTGACTGGTCCTTCGCAGTGGCAGAAACTGCAGACAGTTCTATTTTAGCCTCTATTGCAAGACCCTTTGCATACCTGCTTGTGCCCATCGTTGGCGTGCTTTCCTGGCAGTTGGCAGCAGCCGCTGTTACGGGCTTTATTGCAAAAGAAAACGTTGTAGGTACCTTGGCAGTTTGCTTTGTGGGACTTGAAAACCTTATTGACGCTGAAGAGCTTGCCCTTATTGAAGGCGCAGGCGGCGAAGTAGCAGGCGTTATGGCAATAACTAAAATTGCAGCACTTGCATATCTTATGTTTAATCTTTATTCTCCTCCTTGTTTTGCGGCTATCGGTGCTATGAACGCCGAAATGAAGAGTGCGAAGTGGCTTTGGGGCGGCATAGGCTTGCAGCTTGGCACGGGATATACCATAGCGTATTTTGTATACACTATCGGTACACTTATCGTAGCCCCTGCAACTCTTAACATCGGTGCAGCGTTGGCAGGCTTTGCAGCAGTTTTTGCTATGGCGGCCTTTGTAATTGCTTTGATTTATAAGAACAAAAAGCAAATGTTAGCTGAAGAAGCCACTGAAAATTCCGTAAAAGAGGAAATTAACGTATAATGGGTATAGAAGATATTATTATAATTGCAGTGCTTGCAATTCTTCTCGGCGGTGCCGCCTTGTATATAAGACGGGCTAAAAAGAGGGGACAAAAGTGCATCGGTTGTTCCCAAAGCGGAAATTGCGGATGCAACTGTAACAAAAAATAAAAAGTAAAAAAGCCGAAACCTCTGTTTTTAGGGGTTTCGGCTTTTTTGTGTAGGCTTTTTTCAATTAAAGATTGAAAAATACGACAAGGTTTGATATTATATATATGTATAAGGTTTTCTGAAACTTTTTGTTGAAAACAAGTGAACTTTGGGGAGATTTATGAAACTTTTAACAGTTACAATACCTGCTTACAATTCGCAAGAATATCTGCATAATTGTGTTGAAAGTCTGCTTGCGGGCGGTGAGCGCATTGAAATTATAATAGTAAACGACGGCTCTAATGACAAAACAGGGGAAATTGCTGATTCTTATGCCGAAAGATACCCGAGCATTGTTAAGGTTGTGCATCAGGAAAACGGCGGTCACGGCGAAGGAATAAATCAAGGCCTTAAACTTGCCTGCGGCAAATATTTTAAGGTGGTTGACAGTGACGACCGTTTGAGTTCGGATATAACCCTTTTGCTTGACAAGCTTGAAGAGTGTGAAAAGCAAGGCGGCGTGGACCTCCTTATTACAAACTACCGATACACCCATTCGGATAAAATAGGCGATAAGTCGATAGTTTACGCAAACGCTATGCCCGAGAATGAGATACTCACTTGGGAAAGGGTTGGAAAGTTAAACGTAAAACAACTTTTTACTATTCACTCTACCACCTTCCGTACCGAATGTTTGAGAAAAAGCGGTAATCTTTTACCCAAGCATACCTTCTATGAGGATAACTATATGGTCTTTATAGGTCTGCCTTATGTTGAGAAGCTTTATTACATAAACAAAGACCTTTACCTTTACACCATCGGCCGCGAGGGACAGTCGGTACAGCACGACATTCTTAAAAGCAGATACCTTCACCAGATAAAGAGTGCAACCCTTTGCTTTAAAAGCTTTTATATGGACGAGCTTTCAAGGTCTCAGCAGAGATATATGAAGCACGCTTTGTTTATCATGCTTGCAATGACCACCTTGGTAACACGTCTTAACCGCTCTCAAGAGAGTGATGCCGACCTTAAAAAAATGTGGGAAGAATGTTACGCTCACGATGAAAAAGAGGCAAGACGCCTTCGTCACGGCACGCTGATTGCCTTTATAAGTCTTCCGAGTGCTTTGGGAAGAAGCCTTTCCTGCTTTATTTACAACACCGCAAACAAAATCGTGCGTTTTAATTGAGAATAAACTAAAAAAGCTCAGGTTTTTCGACCTGAGCTTTTTTTAGTTTATCTTGCATTAAAGGTTGTGGTTGAATCCTTTTTAATAACGTCGTGAGCGCCGCCTTCAACAATACTTGTTGCTGAAACAAGAGTGAGCTTGGCTTTCTGCTTTAACTCGGGTATAGTAAGAGCACCGCAGTTGCACATTGTTGATTTAACCTTGCTTAAAGTTATTGCAACGTTATCCTTAAGCGAGCCCGCATAAGGAACGTAAGAATCAACGCCTTCTTCGAATGAGAGCTTCTTATCGCCGCCGAGGTCGTATCTCTGCCAGTTTCTAGCCCTTGCAGAGCCTTCACCCCAGTATTCCTTGTAATATGTTCCGTTAATTGCAACCTTGCTTGTAGGGCTTTCGTCGAAGCGGGCAAAATAGCGGCC
>CAZHYD010000016.1:18742-21268 GCA_964536645.1 uncultured Ruminococcus sp. | reverse complement strand
AGACAAATCCTTACAATGAATTTATAGTGTTTTCAATACGTTTTAAACATTCTTCTTTGCCCAAAACCTGCATTATACTGCAAAGGTCGGGTGTGTTGCGCCTGCCGGTTACAGCAATACGCAAAACCGTGCTTAAATCACCGGCGTGACCCTTGTAAGCATCGGGATTAGCTTTGTATTCCTTGGTTTCCGCGGCAAAGCCTATTTTCGCGGCGATTTCCTTGATAGCGTTAAACCATTCCTGACGGTCAAGCAGAGGGTTGTAAACCGCGGCATATTCGCCTAAAAATGCTTTTGCATCTTCGGCTTTTATGTTTTCGGGCAACTCGTTACTGGGGGTGTAAAGCTTTTTAAAGAAGAAAGAGAAATAATCCTTCGCTTCACTCCACTTTGCAAGGTCTTTGCGAGGCTTCGGCACGTCGCGGTCGATAGAAAGCATTGACTTTGTAAATGCCGGGTCACTTGTGAGAAGGGTATAAAAATCAGTGTCAAACTCGTTTGCCCAAGCGGTCAGTTTTTCGTAAACCTCGTCACTTGAAAGGCGGGCTAACATATTTTTACTCACGTCTATTAATTTGTTTTCATCAAACAATGCGCCCGAAACGCTCATCTTTTTAAGGTTGAATTTAAAATCCTTATAAGATGCGGTGGGGTTGGCTTTGCGCCAGTCCTCAAAATCGGATGCGGCAATAGTCATAAGATAATTTATAACGCATTCGCTCTCATAACCCTGCTCTGCAAAGAAATGAACGGCGGCTTCGGGGTCTTTACGCTTTGATATCTTACGCTTTGCACCGTTGTCAAGCTTCATTATGGGGGAAATGTGTCCGTATTTGGGCGGTTTAAAGCCGAGCAGCTTGAAAAGCTGAATATGCTTCGGTACTGATGAAATCCATTCGTCGCCGCGAAGAACGTGGGTGGTGCGCATTAAATGGTCGTCAACAGCGTGAGCAAAATGGTATGTGGGAATACCGTCCGACTTTAAAAGAACAAAGTCCTCGTCGTTTTCGGGCATTTCTATTTTGCCCTTTATAGTATCTTCAAATACAATTTTATTTTCTTCGCTGCCGGGTGATTTAAGGCGCACAACAAAAGGCTTACCGCTTTCGATAAGAGCCTTTGCTTCTTCAAACGTAATCTCGCGATGTTTTGCAAACTTGCCGTAATAACCTGTGCGAAGCTTTTGTGCCTCCTGCTCGTTTCTTACGGATTCAAGTTCTTCTGCGGTGCAGAAGCAAGGGTAGGCAAGACCTTGACGGATTAGCTCTTTAACGTAGGTTTTGTAAATTTCGGCGCGGCGGCTTTGCTGATAAGGACCGTAATTTCCGCTTTCCTTTGTGCCCGAAATAAAACCCTCGTCAATAGTGATGCCGAAACGGTTAAGTCCGTCAATAATATCCTCAATACCGCCCTTAATTTCACGTTTTTTGTCGGTATCTTCAATTCTTGTGTAGAATACGCCGCCGGTAGTTGTGGCTGTAATGCGGTTGACCAGTGCGGCAAAAAGAGTACCGAGATGCAAATATCCCGTAGGGCTGGGTGCAATTCTTGTAACCCTTGCGCCTTCCGGAAGCGCGCGGGCAGGGTATAAGTCCTCAAAATCTGAGGGAAGTTTTTTAATATCCGGCAGTAAAAGCTCTGCCATCATTTCATTATGGGTCATTTTTTAATCCTCAAGTAAAAGCTTATTAAGTTCGTTCATAAAGGTGTTGATATCCTTAAACTGTCTGTAAACCGAAGCAAAGCGGACGTAAGCCACTTCGTCAATTTTCTTAAGTTTTTCCATAACAAGCTCGCCGATTTTTTCGGAGCTTACCTCGCGGTCGAGCGAGTTCTGGATAATAACCTCAATCTCGTCTATCATATTGTCAAGTGTATCAATAGAAACCGGACGCTTTTCGCAAGCACGTAAAAGGCCTGTCATAAGCTTGTTGCGGTCAAAGGTTTCTCTGGACTTGTCCTTCTTGATAACAATAATCGGAAGGCTTTCAATTATTTCGTATGTTGTGAAGCGCTTTGCACACTGCAAGCACTCTCTCCTGCGTCTGATACGCTGACCCTCATCCGTAGGGCGAGAGTCAATAACCTTGCTTTCTTCAAATGAGCAAAACGGACATTTCATAGATATTATCCCCTTTAGAAAAAATATGGTATACACACGGAAAATTATACAATATATGGTGTTGAATTACAAGTACAAATTGCGTTATGACTAAAAAAATATATAAATTTTAAGAAATTATACCTATTTACAAAGGAGTGTTGAATTGTTATAATATAAGTTACAATTATGTTTTTGGAGAATGAGAATGGATTTTTATATTAATCCCACGGTGTTTTGCACCGCCTTTACAGTGCCTTCGGTAGTTGTTGAGCGGCATTTAAAGCTTGCTAAGGGTGAGCACGTAAAGGTATTGCTTTACATATTAAAAAATGCAGCAGCTGAACTTGAGGTGGCTGAAATTTCGGCGGCTTGCGCAGTCGGTGAATATGACGTCAAGGAAGCCCTTATATACTGGGCAGAGG
>CAZHYD010000016.1:0-18732 GCA_964536645.1 uncultured Ruminococcus sp. | reverse complement strand
GCTGGTATTCTTTTGAAAAAGGACCTACCCGAAGTTAAGGAAAAACCCGCCAAAAAGACCGTTATTCAGGAAATGAAGCCCTCCCGCACGGATATTGCAAAGCGCGGTGCTGAGGATGTTAAGATACGGTATCTTCTTCGCGAAACACAGCTTAAACTCGGTAGAAATTTAAAAACCAACGAGGCCAGCACGCTGGTTTGGCTTTATGACGATCAAGGACTTGACGTTTCGCTCATACTGCTTATCGTTCAGTATGCCGTTCAACACAACAAGGCAAACTTAAGGTTTATTGAATCGGTTGCGGTGGAATGGATAAACAAAGGTATTGACAATATTTCCGATGCCGATTTGGCTCTTAAGGAAATCGCTTTAAAGGAGCAGGCTTGGGGTATAGTTTCAAGAGCGTTTGGACTTGAGCGCAGAAAACCCAGTACCAAGGAAAACGATATCTCTTATATGTGGCTTAATGAGTGGGGTATTAGTGAGGAAATGTTGATTTTGGCTTATGAAGAGTGTGTTAACCAAAAATCAAAATTCTCATTCCAATACACCGCCAAGATTATTGAAAATTGGCACGAAAAGGGTTACAAAACCCCCGAAGACGTGAAAAATAAACAAACCGACGGTAAGACGGGCAACAAGGCTTCGTATGACATTGATTTGTTTGAAAAAATGCTTAATTCAAAGGAATAGTAAAAATGATTACAAAAGAATTGGCTTATGAAAAGGCTTTTCAAAATAAGGCTTTAGTTTTAAGAGAAAAGGAAAGAAGTTATCAGAACAAACTTTCCTTGGCATATACAAAAAACGCCCGTCTTGGTGAAATTGATGCAGAACTTTCGGCTGCGGGAGCTTCTCTTGCAATAACCGCACTTTCGGGTAATAAACAAAAGCTTTCGGCACTGCAAAAGCAGGTAACCTGCCTTTCTGCTGAAAAGAACGAAATTTTGAAAAATGCAGGCGCTACAAGTATAGTTTACGACTGCGATTTGTGCAAAGACACGGGATATGTTTCGGGCAAGGTGTGCAGCTGTATAAAGTGCGAAGCCGCAAAGGTTTTGGCTGAAAATTTATCGGCTCAAATGCCGCTTGAAAACTCAAGGTTTGATAATTTCGACCTTAAGTATTATTCCGATAAAACCGACGCGGGCGGCGAAAATCCCCGCCGCAGAATGACCTCTATTTTAAAGCTTTGCCGCGAATACGCCATAAATTTTGACCCCGCACTTTCGGAAAATTTATTGTTTATGGGCAATACCGGTATAGGCAAAACCCATCTTACCTTGGCCATTGCGGGCGAGGTTATAAAAAAAGGCTATCTTGCGGTTTACTCCTCTTGCGAAAATCTTTTCTCTGTGATAGAGGCCGAAAAGTTTTCGGGCGAGGGCAGGGGTAATTACGACGCTATTTTGGGCTGTGACCTTTTGGTTATGGACGACCTTGGCGCAGAAATGACTACACAGTTTACAAAAGCGGCCCTTTACAACATTATCAATACAAGACTGTTATCGGGCAAGCCTACTATAATCAACACAAACCTTTCTATGAAGGAAATCGAAACGAAATACTCACAACGCATTTCTTCGAGGCTTATCGGTGAGTACAACTGCAATAAGTTTTTGGGCGACGATATACGTCAGCAAAAGCTTTTTAACAAATAATTCCAAGAGGGGATAATTTTTTGTCGATTAAGAAATATAATGCCGGCAGTTACGACGTTGCCGTTATTGGTGCGGGTCACGCCGGAATAGAGGCGGCTTTGGCTGCGGCAAGACTTGGTTGCAAAACCGTTTTATTTACAATAAGTCTGGACTGGGTGGGCAATATGCCCTGCAACCCTTCAATAGGTGGCACCGCAAAGGGTCATCTTGTCAGGGAACTTGATGCTTTGGGTGGTGAAATGGGCAAAGCGGCAGATAAAAACACCCTACAAAGCCGAATGTTAAATCTTGGCAAAGGGCCTGCAGTTCATTCGCTTCGCGCTCAGATAGACCGCCGCGCTTACAGCGGATATATGAAGCACAAGGTAGAACTTGAAGATAATCTTGACACAAAGCAGTGTGAAATAGTTGACCTTTATAAAGAAAATGAAGTGTGGCACTGTATTTCGGCTTTGGGGGCAGATTTCAGCACTAAAACCGTTATTATAGCAACGGGAACTTTCCTTTCGGGCAGAATTTTCGTAGGCGAAGTCAATTACGAGGGCGGACCCGACGGAAGCTTTGCCGCAAACCGACTGTCCGATGCCCTTAAAAAGCTTGGCGTACCGCTTAAAAGATTTAAAACGGGTACCCCTGCCAGAGTATCCCGCTCGAGTATTGATTTTTCCGAACTTGAAGTGCAAGAGGGTGACGCTTTAACCGTGCCTTTCAGTTTTTCTACTGATGATAGGCCTGAAAACAAGGTGGTTTGCCACATTTCTTACACAAATGACGATACAAAGCAGGTAATTTTAGATAATATCCACCGCTCGCCTTTGTATGCAGGCGAAATTGAGGGTGCAGGCCCTAGATACTGTCCCAGTATTGAGGATAAAATCATGCGCTTTAAGGATAAAAAGCGCCATCAGTTCTTTATTGAGCCCTGCGGTGAAAACACCGAAGAAATGTACCTTCAGGGACTTTCTTCGTCCCTTCCCGAAGAGGTGCAAATTGAACTTTATAAGACAATACCCTGCCTTAAAGACGTAAAAATAATGCGTAACGCTTACGCTATTGAATATGACTGCATAGACTCGCTGGCACTTAATGCCACCCTTGAAATGAAAAACTTTTCGGGGCTTTACGGCGCGGGTCAGTTTAACGGCTCTTCAGGTTACGAGGAGGCGGCGGCGCAGGGTCTTGTGGCGGGTATAAATGCCGCGCTTAAGGTAAAAGGGGAACAGCCGCTCGTCTTGTCACGCTCGTCCTCGTATATAGGTACTCTTATTGACGACCTTGTCACAAAGGGTTGTATGGATCCTTACAGAATGATGACCTCCCGCAGTGAGTACAGGCTTCTGCTCAGGCAGGATAATGCCGATGAACGCCTTATGCCGATAGGCTATAAAATAGGTCTTGTATCTGAGAAGGACTATAATGATTTTTGCGAGCGTTGCAGTCTTAAAAATAAGGAAATAGAGCGCGTAAATTCAACCTTTATAGCGCCCAACGATACGCTTAACAAAATTTTAGAAGAAAAGGGTACCGCGCCTATGACTACGGGTATGCGCCTTTCAGATTTGATTAAGCGACCGCAGCTTTCGTACGACGATTTAGCCCCCTTTGACAAAAAACGACCCGAGCTTCCTTACAGCGTTAAGGAAAAGGTTGAGGTTGAAATAAAGTACGAGGGTTATATCGCGCGTCAGCAAGCGCAGGTTAACGAAATGCTCCGACTGGAGAAAAAGACTATTCCTGAAGATATTGATTACGATAACGTTTACGGGCTTCGTCTTGAAGCTATCGAAAAGCTTAAGAAAATACTGCCCAAAAATATTGGACAGGCTTCCCGTATTTCAGGCGTCAGTCCTGCAGATATTTCGGTGTTGCTAATTTACCTTTCAAAATAGTTTTATTGCCCTATACAAAGTGAGTATAGGGCAATGTTTATGCTTGTTAACCGAAAATTTACATATTTAAGACAAAAAGGCAATAAATTTAGGTTAGAATTAAAATGAAAGTGAGGCAATCTTATGTTTGATAATAATGATTTTGACATTGAAAAAGGTGAACTTGATGGTTTTGACGAGGTATCTCAGTCAGGCAAAGAGCCCGATACAAATACCGATAGCCAAGGCCAGAGTTTTTATACAAAAAAACGTGAAGATATAATCCAGGACGACCTATTTTCTACACCATATTCTGAAAATAATAGCAGGAATAACACGTTTGAATCGAGTTATCAAACTGCTTCTTATAACCCGCCTAAAAAAGAAAACAGTAAAAAGAGATACGGCGCCGGCGTTGTACTTGTCGCAAGCTTTATGGCTGCGGTAATAGGTGCTGTCGGCGGTATTACGGCGGTAATGTTAAGCGGAAATCAAACTGCGGATAATATCACTTCTTCAGATTTAGGCTCAAGTATAACGAACGTTAATATAAATGTTGATGAAACCGCCCAGTCGGTAGTAGAAGCGGTAGCAGACAAGGTAATACCCAGCGTTGTGGGAATCAGAACCACCACCTCGGTTATGAACTTTTTCGTTGGCACCAAAGAAGAAAGCGGTGAGGGAAGCGGTGTTGTTTACACTTCGGACGGATACATTATTACAAATTACCACGTTGTAAGCGACGCGATAGAAAACAGGTCTAAATCTAAAATTGAAGTATTTTTAGAGTCGGACGATACTAACGCTTACGAAGCAACGGTTGTAGGCTACAATATTTCTACCGACCTTGCGGTTTTAAAGATAGAAGCGACGGGACTGACCCCCATTGAAATTGCCGATTCGGACGAACTGAAGGTTGGCCGTTTCGTTATAACTGTGGGCAACCCCGGCGGACTTGAGTTTATGGACAGCGTAACCTACGGCGTAGTCAGCGGACTTAACCGCGTGGTCTCTTCCGATTCGGACGTTAAACTTATTCAGACCGATGCCGCAATTAACCCGGGTAACTCTGGCGGCGCTTTGGTTAACACAAGCGGTGAGCTTGTTGGCATAAACAGTTCAAAAATCGTTTCTGAAGATTATGAGGGCATGGGTTTTGCGATTCCCTCAAACACTGTTGTGGAAATTTGCCGTAAAATAATTGAAAACGAAAACTCGCCCGAAGCTTACGTGGGCATTACTATAAGCGAAAAGTACACTGCCTCGGTGCTTCAGTATTACGGATATCCCACGGGTGCGGTAATTTTAAGCGTTGCTGACGGCAGCCCTGCAGAAGATGCGGGATTAAGACGCGGTGATATTATTACCGAATATAACGGAGTCACAATAACCGAATATTCTCTCCTTGAAGAACTTATTGAGAACAGCACTCCCGACGAGGTAGTAAGCGTAACCATTTACAGAAGCGGCAGATATTACACTTGCCAAATGCAAATCGGTTCTAATAATCAGATAGATTAAAAACAAAAAGCCTTAGGATTATCCTAAGGCTTTTTCTAATGTTTTGGTTGTAACAGTGTAATTTAAAACGTCTAAAATAGGTTCGCCGTCAATTTGAACGGGCGCGGGTCGGTCAAATGCTACCGATATTTCGTTGCCTGTATGTAGTGTTACGTACTTTTTAAAGTTAACGTGCTTCCCCTTAAAAATCGTAAGAAAAAGTATAGCGATTTTAAGGCGCGCAAGGTCGTGAGCTACTACAACCGTTAACTCATTTTCGGCATTGTTGCGGTCCTGGCTTGGCGCTATCATCATACCGCCGCCGAAAAATCTGCCCTTCATACAAGGGGACAACCATACCTTTTTGTAGGTGAATTTTTTGCCGTCCACCGTAACGGTGGCATTAAGCGGCTTAAAGCCCCAAAGTAAGCCCTTTACGGCAACTGCAGTATAGTTCATTGGTTTTCCCGTTTTTTGACGTATGCGATCGCTTTCATAGCAAACATACCCGTCAATTCCAAAACCGATGCCGTTTATAAATCTGTACTGCTTGTCTTTAACAGTAACGGTGGGCAGGTTAACTATATAATCGTTAAGAGGGATTAAGCAGCTGCCCGCTTTGAGAGAAAGGTCGTTTGAAAAATCGTTGCCGCTTCCCATGGCGTAAAAATAAAGCTTTGGCAAACCTTTAAAAATTTCAATATCGTTTATAAAGCGGTTAAGGGTTCCGTCCCCGCCGCAAAGAATTACCGTATCATCGGCTGTAAGCCCGTTTATAAACTCTTTGCAGTCAAAGGTTGGGGAAAGGGTAATATATGTAGGAACAGCGTCTTCGGGCAGGGGAATATTGCTTATGCTTTTAGAACGTTTACCCGAAAGGGCGTTATGCAAAACATAGCAGCTCATATTTTGTCCTCCCAAATTTTATGTTTCTAATATACCATAATTCGACAAATTTTTCAATTGCTCTTTTTTAATTATTGCATATACTTTTTCTTTGTGCTAAAATTTATAAAAAGCTTTATTTGGAGGAAATATGCTTAAAAAATTTCTTGAAACAGGAAAAATTGTCGGCACGCACGGTGTTAAGGGTATGCTAAGGGTACAGCCGTGGTGTGATTCGGGTGAATTTTTAAAGCAGTTTAAAAATTTTTACACCGATAAGGACGGTAAGGATAAGTTGATTGCAACCTCTGTACAGCCTCACGGCAACGTTGTGCTGATGGCAGTAAAAGGGGTTGACAGCATAGAAAAGGCCGAAACTTTAAGAGGTAAGGTTATCTATATTGACCGCAAGGATATAACCCTGCCTGAAGGCAGATACTTTATAGACGACCTTATAGGTTGCACTGTTTTTGACGATCAAGACGGTCTTGTTTTAGGCGAAATTTCGGACGTTTCGCAAACCGGGGCAAACGACGTTTGGCATATTAAAAAAGGCGAAACAGAGTACCTTGTACCCGTTATAGACGAGGTTGTAGTCTTGGTTGACGTTGAAAATTCCAAGGTTGTTATCAAAAAGATGAAAGGTATTTTTGACGATGAGGATTGATATTTTAACCCTTTTTCCGAAAATGTGCGAAGAGGTTATGAACGAAAGCATTATCGGACGCGCACAAAAGGCAGACAAGGTTGAAATAGTTTGCACTGATATAAGGGAATTTTCGGGGAATAAGCATAATAAAGTTGACGATATGCCTTACGGCGGCGGTATGGGTATGATAATGGCGGCTTCGCCCATATACAACTGCTACAAAAGCCTTTACAACGAAAACGAGCCCAAACCACACTTAATATATATGTCGCCTAAAGGCAAAACTTTTACCCAAAAAAGAGCGGTTGAGCTTTCAAAAATGGATAGAGTGGTTTTGCTTTGCGGACATTATGAGGGTATAGACCAGCGCGTTATAGACGAAATAGTTGATGAGGAAATTTCCATTGGTGATTACGTACTGACAGGGGGCGAGCTTCCTGCACTTGTGGTGGCGGATGCCATTTGCCGTATGCTGCCGGGAGTTTTGTCGGACGATATTTGCTTTGAAGAAGAAAGTCATTTTTCGGGCTTGCTTGAATATCCGCAGTATACCCGCCCTGCCGTTTGGATGGAAAGACAAGTGCCCGAGGTTTTGCTTTCGGGCAACCATGCCAAAATTGACGAGTGGCGGCAGGTAAATGCAATTTTAACTACACTTGAGCGCAGACCCGATATGTTAAACGAAGGAGACCTTACCGATAAGCAAAAAAAGCTGTTATCGAAGCACCAAAATTTGACATAGTTCTTCTTTTTTTAGAAAAAGTGCACAAATACGAAGGCTTCGATTCTTGCGAAGTTGGATAAAAATTAGAACTTTTTCACAAAGAATTGACTTGGGGGTAAAATGTGGTATAATACAATTGTATCCACAAGAACTTGTGGCTTTCGCTCTGATATATCAAACTTGTGAGGAGAATTTATAATGTGTGTTAAAGATGTTGTAATTAAGAATCAAATTGGTTTACACGCTCGTCCTGCTACTTTCTTTATTCAGAAGGCTAACGAATATAAGAGTTCTATCTGGGTAGAAAAAGATGAAAGAAAGGTAAACGCTAAAAGTTTGCTTGGCGTACTTTCACTTGGTATTATGGGCGGTGCCAACATAAAGATAATTGTTGACGGTTCTGATGAGAAGGAAGCTCTTGAAGGACTCGTTGCTTTGGTAGAATCCGGTTTTGCTGATTAATAACAATTAGAAGCTGGTAAAAATTTTTTATCAGCTTCATTTTTTTATTGACAAATTATAATCTTGTGTTATAATGTTATTTGTTCGGCAGAACAAGTAAATCCGGGTGTGGCGCAGCTGGTAGCGCGCTTGACTGGGGGTCAAGAGGCCGCAGGTTCAAGTCCTGTCACTCGGACCAGTCGGGAACCTCACTTATGCGTTAGCATAGGTGAGGTTCTTATTTTTTCTTAGGCTAAGTTTCTAGTTTGCCTACGTAATTATTTGGGAGGTTAATTATGTATAAAAGATTTTCTCTAGTTGCAGTTTTCATAATTATCTTCACTACTTTTGTCGGTTGTACTGCCGAGGTCCCAAAAAATGATAAATTAAATATTGTGACTACCGTTTTTCCCTCAGGCGAGTGGATAAGTGAAATTTTAGGCGAAAAAGCGGAAAATGCTAGCCTTACCATACTTTGCGATAACGGACTTGATATGCACAGCTATCAACCCACGGCAGACGATATTATTAAAATTTCTACTTGCGATGTTTTTGTCTATTTTGGCGGTGAGTCGGAAAAATGGGTGGAAGACGTTTTAAATCAGGCCACTAACGAGGAAATGGTTGTTGTAAAACTGATGGAAACTCCCGATATCACCCTTTTTGAAGAGGCTGATACCGCAGCAGTGCCTCACGAACATGAAGCGGGTGAAGAACATTCGCACGACGAGCATATATGGCTTTCGCTAACCCGCGCTCAAACCCTTTGCAGCAATATTGCCGAAAAAATAGGCGAAGCTGATACCCAAAACGCAGAGGTTTACAAAGAAAACGCCAAGGCTTATAATTTAAAGCTTCAAGAGCTTGATAATAAGTATCGTCAAGCGGTAGAGGATGCAGAGTTTGATACACTGCTATTTGCTGATCGCTTCCCGTTCAGATACCTGCTTGCCGATTATGGCATCAACTATTATGCCGCTTTTTCGGGATGTTCTTCCGAAAGTGAGGCAAGCTTTGAAACGATAGTATTTTTATCCGATAAGTTAAAGGAATTAGGACTCAAATCGGTTATTACCGTAGATAATTCAACATCCGACATAGCGTCGACAGTTATTGCGGCGGCAGGCGGAAATTATGAGGTTTTAAGCCTTAATTCAATGCAGTCGGTAACCCGCGCTGACATAGAAAGCAAAATGACCTATATTTCGGTTATGGAAGAAAACCTTGAAGTAATCAAGAAAGCGCTTAATTAAAAAATTATACGTAATAAAACCCCCAAGTCTATATAGACTTGGGGGTTAACTTTATAACTGATTTTTTCCTAAAAGGAAGTAATCAATAACCTTGTCCGAAGCCAAACCTTCGGTATTATCAAAGTTTTCTTCAATAAACTTTTTAAGGCGATGGGTTTCAAAATCCTTTGTTTTAATTGCTTCTACCAACTCGTCAATGGTTGTGCAAATCTTACCGGGGGCGTGCTTTTCCAAGGTTCTGTGCACGCTGCGGATGAGCTGATATTCATCCTTATCATACGCAAATGATATTATCGGCCGATTAAGCATAGCAAACTCATAAATGTTAGAAGAAAAGTCCGTTATAAGAATATCGGTAATGTAGAAAAGCTCGTTAATATCAGGGTAGGAGGAAAAATCGATTATTCTTGAGGAATACTGCTCCTCAATTTCGATTTTTTTCAAGATGAAGGGGTGCATTTTTATAAGGAAAACATACTCGTCACCGCACATATCAAAAATCTTATCCTGCTCTAAAATTTTGTAGGGGTAGAAGGCATTACGCTGTCCCACACCGCGAAAAGTAGGGGCAAAAAGTATGATTTTTTTGTTTTTGAACTGTGGGTGCTCTGAGTAGAATTTTTCCTTAAATGCTGCAATTTTATCGGGATTAAGGTAATTATCGTTGCGCATAAGGCCAAAGGGCAGGCAATTTTCCCTGTCAATACCGAAAACCTCGGCATAAACGTCGCGCAGCGCCTCGCCGCCGACAATGGCGTGGGTATACTTTCGGTGGGAAGAATCAAGCGGGTAGGGCGAACCCTTTGCACCGAAGCGGGCATATCCTACAGACTTAAAGCCAACACCTGCGTGCCAAACCTGAATAAGCTTTGTCTTTTTGTCAAGGTTAATATACTTGAAGAAAGGCACGTAATCGTCAACAAAAATGAAATCCTGTTTTGCGGTAAGGAGGGCTAGTTTCAACCAAATGAAGAAAATCTTTGCACGTGAGGATTCAAGCGTTTTCGAAAAATAATAGGTAATTCTAAACTGCTTGTCAAGGCCACGTTCTTTAATGCGGTTGTCAAGTGCTTTAAGGTTACCGCCGAAATCACGTGTTTCGGACATAATGAGTATTCTGTTACCTTTTTTAACCGAAAGTACGGAAACGAATTTATAAACAACGTTTATAAACTTTTCAAGGTAGTAAATAAGACGCTTTTTGCGGCGGTTTTTCGGCTTACTCGATTCAACGTTAAAATAACGTTTTTCGGGGTTTTTGTTTTTCATCATAAAGGTGCTTTGAATGGTTATGAAAAGCAAATCGCCACGTTTAAATACCGAAAAGCTCATAGTATAGGCATAGTTGTTGCCTGAATATCTGAAAATTTTATCAAGTGTATCAAGCTTTTGGCAAAGCTCAAGCGTGGCGGGAACCGTATGCCATTGACGCGGTTTTACGGGCTTTTGCAGAACGTCGTCATCTGCTGTTTCTATTGCGCCCTCGGGTGTGGATTCGGGCTCAAAGTCAAATTCGGTTTCGGGTGAAAAATCATCCTCGCTGTAGTTGAAGGGTTTTTCTGCAAGCTTTCGTAATTTGCGCCTTTTGAGCAGTTTTAGAGCTTTTAAATAATTGGCATAATTTACTTCATAATCTGCCATTTCCAGCTCAAAATCATCATTTAAAAGCCTTATATACCACTTGCCGTTTACAAGCATTTGGCCGTTTGAAATATTTGTGATATTTATTACAAGTTCACTTGTTTCGGGATTGAATTTTACGGGGTATTTGTATTTGTGTTTTCCCGTTGAGATAAAGAACTGCCTGCTTTCAAGGTTTTCACCCTGTAGTTTTATGTGCAGATATATCCTATCCCAATACATATCGGTTATAAAAATTTCAGGCATTAAAGAACCTCCGCTTATTTTTTAAGTTGACTGGGCACTTCGTTTCTTGAAAAACCAAAAATATGACGGGTTTCTCTATATTCTATCATAGCGCGGAAAGCGTAAAGGTCTTCGGGGGTGGTAACCTTTATGTTACCGCTGGGGCCCTTAACTATTGAAACCTCCTTGCCAAGTTTTCGCATAAGAGTGCAGGTATCAACAATGCCTTCGTACATAGGATTATCCTTGCGGGTAACGTTATGGGCCGCCATAACATCACCCAGGTAAAAACTCTGCGGTGCTTGAGCAGTGTAATATTCGCTGCGCGGTGGCGCAGCATCAACCTTTGTGCCGTCATAACTTACAATGGGGGTTTCTATCATAGGAGTGCAGGTTATGGCGCTTCCGTTTTTGAGCACGCAGTTAATATTATCATTAATAACCTCTTCGTTGATGCAGGGGCGAACGCCGTCGTGAATAAGTACAACGGTATCGTCGCCGTTGTTTTCGGCTGCGGCAGAAAGTGCCTTATAAATGGAATCCTGACCTGTAGTGCCGCCCGCTACTATTTTTACAAGCTTGTTTATCATAAACTTTTTGGCAAGCTTTGAAAGGGTGGGGATATAATCTTCACGGCAGGCAACGTAAATTTCGTTAATAAGAGGATGGTCCTCGAAAATATCGAGTGTGTGTATAATTATAGGCTTGCCGTTTACTTCAATAAACTGCTTCGGTATACCCGAGCCCATTCTGGCTCCGCTTCCGCCAGCGAAAATAATCGCAACATTCTTTGCCATTATAAATTCTCCTCGCTTTCCAAAAACTCAATTGTGCGCTTAAAACCGTCTTTAATAGAATAAACGGGTTTCCAACCGAGTTTTCTGAGTTTTGCGCTGCTTAATATTCCCAATGTGTAGGGTGCGGTGCCTTTTGTGCCGCCCTCGGGAATATCAAAGACAAGCTTTAAATTTCTTTCGGGATATATACTAACCATTATTTCGGCGAGCTCTCGTATAGAAACCTTGCCGTTTTC
The DNA here is from genome assembly GCA_964536645.1 of uncultured Ruminococcus sp. Lineage (GTDB taxonomy): Bacteria > Bacillota > Clostridia > Oscillospirales > Acutalibacteraceae > UBA737. The sequence continues at coordinate 6,852 of CAZHYD010000016.1, read as the reverse complement.
GTTTCCTACATTGTAAACTATATCGTCAGAATCAAGTAGTATTTTAAATATACCTGCCACTGCATCGGCAATATAGGTGTAGGTTCTGACCGCCGTTCCCATACTTCTTAAAACAATATCTTCGTGATGAACAACATTTTTAAGAAAATCGGCTTGAACACGACCATCGTAAATGGACATTCCCGGACCGTATGAGTGGGCAAGTCTTGCGATTTTCACGTTAAGACCGTATTCTGCCGCAAAGGAAACGCACATTGTTTCGGCGGCTTTTTTGCCTTCAGGATAACTTGAACGCGGATTAAGCGGGTCAACAAAACCATAGGTATCCTCGGTGAAAAATTCTTGATTATCATAAGGTTGACCGTAGATTTCTCTTGAAGAAATAAACAAATATCCGTCAGCCTTTTTCTCGTTGGCAAGCTGCAGTGTATAGAACGCACCGAGCGTGTTTGCCGCAACAGTTTCAACAGGGTGGTTTTGCATAATAAGGGGGCTTGCAGGGCTTGCTGCGTGGATAATATAGTTAATTTCATCCTTTGTTTCAAAGGGTAGGGTGACATCGTGAACAACCACCGTAACGTCGTCGCGGCAGGCAATTTCGGGCAAAAGCTTTTTAGGATTTCTAACCATCGCTACTGCCTTTATGCCAAGACCTAAAAGGTCGTTAAGTTTTGTGAGCGTATAAAGCATATACGAGCCCACCATACCGCTGGCGCCCGTGATAAGCACAGTCTTACCGCAAAGTTTTTTCCAATTTATATTTTGGTCTATAATTGATTTAAGGTCGTCGTCTAAAATTTTGTTCATAGCTTTTCTCCCTAAAATTATTTGAAATTTCCGATTTTAAATATAAAATCAACTATTTTACCTGTAACGTCTTCTGTAGGAGTGATGTACTTGTCCGCAAAAGCGGCAAGGGCCGCCATATCGTAGGCACTTTCAATTCCTTTTACGATTTCTTCTGGGTTATTTGAAATAACACCCGGAAGTTCACCGAAATAGTCTATTGCAAGACCACGGTTTTTAAGGTACATATCAATATCAAAATCATAAAAATAAAGTGGTATATTACGCACCGCGGCTTCATAAACAATGCAGGAATAGTCGCTTATTACGTGATTTGCAATGAAAAGCAGGTCCATACTTGAAAAGCCCTTTGCATCGGCAACGTTTTCAGGTAAAATTACCTTTGAAAGCGGGTGCAGTTTTACTACAAGGTTGTATTTTTCGAAGTTGAAAACCGCTAAAAGCCGTTTTAGCGCCTTTTCGAATTCTTTTTCTTCAAGTCGGAAGGTAGGGCAGTAGAGTACCACGGGTTTTTCCTTTAAATCGGGATATTTTGCAAATATTTTTTCGCGAGCGGAAGCTTCGTAATCTTTACTTTTAAGTAGGTCAAGGCGAGGAAGCGGCATAGTCATAATTTTGTTGATATCGCAGTCAAACCCGCTTGCCAAATGCTCTTTATAAGCGTCAGAGCTTGCGAAAACGTAGTCGTAATTTCGGTGCATTCGCATAAGGCGGGCAAGTCTGCTACCGCTGCCTTCAAGTGTGTCAAGCGCGGTGTAGCCGAAAAGCTTCATAGTGCCCATTGAGTGCCACATTTGTATTACCTTAAGGTTTTTCTTGTGGTTAAGCAGACTCACGGGGATACAATAGGTATCAAGAACTACCACTTTAGAGGTGGCGGTATGATACATTTGTTTAAAAATATGAAAACCGTAAAGGCATTTCGATATAAAACTTGCCTTTGCACCGCCGTTTAAGGTTTTGCAAAGTATTACCACGTGTATTTCGGGTTTTTCCTTTGCAATACGGTCCTTAAGCATTAAAAATTCCTGTGTAGGACTGTCGGTCTGACGGCTTATGCAGGTGATTTTATTTTTTTGGGGTAAAAGCTTTAAAAAGAAGTATATTACTTTTAAAAAGAATATACCGATTTTTATAACACTTGTCATAATGTTGCTATCTCCCGAAAATAGTTATTTTTTGACTATTTTCATTATTCTTTTACAGTTTGAGCGGTCGGTATATGCGAAGAAATCGTCAACGCGGGCTTTGTATTCGTTGGTCATTTTGCAGTCGTTTTCAATATATTCGCAAAGTGAGGCCACAATATCATCATACTCTGTAATAATAGGACCGAAGCTCATAGTTTCGTATTTATAAACTCCTTCTGTGTACTGCGGGGGCAGTTCTTTCGGGTGGTAGTAAAGCAGTGGCTTTTTCATATACGCAAAGTCAAACTGTATTCCCGAATAGTCGGTAAGCATAATACTTGACTCGGTTAACATTTTTTCATAGGAAATATCCGATATGGCGGGTATTATTTCAAGATAAGGATTAGTGTCATAATCTTCAACCTGCGAACTAAGTGTCGGGTGAATGAGGAAGATTATTTTGTAGCCCTTCTCAGCGGCCGCGGCAGTAAGCCGTGGGTCGTTTATAAGGCGGTTATAAATTTCAAAGTATTTTGTTTTCTTGAAATCGGGATTATACGCCTTAGAGGTACCTATTCGGTTTCCCGTTATAACTATATTTCTGCGCCAGGTGGGTGCAATAAGAATTTGCTTTTGGTCGCGGTTTACAAGACCGTCATATCTGGGTGAGCCCGTAAGATAAAGCTCGTCAGTATAGCCGTAAACCTTATTTTTAAGATTCTCAATTTCATATTTTGAAGCGCAGAAATACATTCTTGTATTGTCCTGCAGGCGATTCTGATACTGGGCAATATTTTGAATAGTAAGTCCGTGCTGAATGCAAACAACCTTTGCCTTCAAAAGATTGCGGAAGCAATACTGAAGCGAAACGCCGAAGCCGCAGAAGGGCAAAACGGGTGAGTGTGTTGCAAAAATAGTGTCAGCGTGAAGCACCTTTAATTTTTGTCTTAAGCTGTTGAATTTTAAAACGTGCTTGCCGTATTTTGCTTTAAGGCGTTTATAATCTAAAGAATCTGCATTTACAATGTAGTAAGAATTTGTATCCTTAAAATTTTCTACACAGTAATCAAAAAGATATTCGGCGTTGTCGCCCGCCTTGTAAAGCTTATCGAAGAAAATGTAAATCGGCTTTTTATAGAAAGGTTTTGCAAGCCAATAGAGAACGCGTAGCAGTGCGGCAATAAGTCCCGTTTTAAAGCTTGAACGCAAGAAAACCGATTTTAATATCATCATAATCTCATAAAAGAAAATTTTATATTTTCTTGTCTTTGAAATTAATATTTTTCTATCACTTACTCGCAGCGTCTTGTTTGCAAAGGTATAATAAGAAAATTTGTAAGGTATAAGTCTGGCCGCGGTTTTTTGGAAAAGCAACGGAAGCGTAATACTTTTTTCTGCAAAGTTAAGCTCGAAACAAAGCTCGCCGTTTGCTTTATCATAAGGAATTTCAAAGCTAAAACTGTAAGGACGCAATAAAGACCTGCCGAAAGCCTTTGTAATGTTATAAACAAAGGTTTGCTCGTGCGGAACTTCCTTGCCGTTTAATATAACTTTGAAATTATCGTCAACCTCTTCTAACATATAGCTTCCGAGAATTTCACCGTCAAATTTAAGGGAATTATCTTCGAAATTTATGGCGTTAATTACCAGTTTAATACTGTCGTTACCCAGATGAATGTAATTAAGGTAGAAACTGTTTTTATTTTGACCCGCCATAGAAATTTTAAGATTTTCGCCTGATTTGAGCTTTAAAAAGTGGAAAGCCAAGGATTTTGGAAGGTGCAGTTCATTTAAAATTTCAAAGATATAGCGATCCTCTATAAACGTGAGTGTCTTAATTGCAAGATCAAAAAAGCGGTCGATTTCTTCGTCTTCAATGGCAAATTTATCGCGCGAATTTAAATTAAGATAAAAGCGCAAAGCCAGACAGTACATAATAAAGCGCTGCTGGTTGGCAGTGGGTTTGTTGGATTTAAGAAAGGGGAGTATCAGTTCTTCAAAGACGTTAAGATACCATTTCTTTTCAAACTGCTTTTCATAGGAGTTTATATCGTTTTCCAATGCCTTTGAGGTAAAAATCTTGGCGCAGTTTGCAAGGGGAAGGCTGTCACCTTCGCCGTTGAGGCAAAGTAAGATTTTTTCTTCGAAAACCGAAGAATCTTCGTGTGTTAGGTTTATGCCGCGAAGAAAGTCGGTCTCAAAAATAAAACGGTTAAAATAAAGTAAATTTTTGCTTACAGCACCCAATTTAAAGGTTTTGGCCGTCTTGGAAACAGCTTTGTCCAACTCGGTTATAAGATGCATCGCAAATGCAGGGGCATATTGCTCGGAAAGTGCGCTTAAAATCTCCGATAATGAATCGGGTGTTAAAATATTTGATTCATCAAGAAACAAAATATATTTTGCGTCACATTCCTTTAAAAGACGGCAAAAAATTTCATACTGCTTGCCGTCTTCGAAGGGGATTTTATTTATTTCAACGTTGTTACTTTCACTTGCCGCCTTTAATAATTCGGCGTTATTTTCTTCAAAAAGTTGAAGATCTTTTGAAACAACATTAATCGTTAAAAGTTTCATACACAACCTCGTGAGTTTTTCTTATCCAAAAATTTTATCAAAAAATGTCCTTTTCTTTTGGGGTATTATGCGTTCTTTAAACTTTCTGTCAAGCTCTGCCTTTTTCTCCTTATCGGGAAGGCTGTTGAACTTGTCGATATATTCTGAGTAGTGGGAGCAAACGGTTGCGATATCGCCGTATTCACGTAAAACACCACCCTCAAGCCATATTGCCGAATCGCAAAATTCCTTAATTTGCGGCAAAGAGTGGGAAATGAAAATAATGGTTTTACCTTCGTTTTTCAGTTCCTTCATTTTCTTAAGACATTTGTTTGCAAAGCCTTTGTCACCAACCGAAAGCGATTCGTCAACTATAAGGATATCTGGATCAAGGCAAAGGTTAATTGAAAAACCCAGTCTTGAGGTCATACCGCTTGAATACTTTTTGACCGGCTGATAAAGGAAGTCACCGATTTCGGCAAATTCAATAACCCTTTCGGTAATTTCGCGAATACGCTTTTTGGAAAGACCTAAAAGCGCACCTTTAAGCTCAATGTTTTCAAGACCGGTAAGCTGCTTATTAAGGCCGCTTTGAATGGCGATAAGTGCCTGCTCGCCTACAACTTTTATGCTGCCTTCATCGGGAGTGGCAATTCCCGCAAGGGTAAGCGCCATAGTAGATTTACCCGAACCGTTTGTGCCGAGTATACCTACAACCTGTCCCTTTTCGATTTCGAAAGAAACGTCCTTAAGGGCGTAAAACCTTTTAGACCGTTGGTCTTTTGAAGCGTTCTTGTCCTTACGGTTTAGTTTATAAATTTTTGATACATTTTTGTATTGAATTACTACTTCTCGTTCCATAATCCACCTTAAATCATATCGATAAATCTTGTTCTGAATTTATACATCATCGTGCTGCCGAAAATAAACAAAGCGGCGGTAATGCCCCAAAAAACACCAGTTGCCAAAAGGTTTGAGCCAATGCCGTTGTGGTAGAAGAAACAATCACGATAGCCTGAAACAATGTAATAAATGGGGTTGAATTCAACAATTTTTCTTATAACGGGGTTTGCGATGTTGTCAAGATTCCAAAGAATAGGGGTAAGGTACAAAAGTAGTCGCATACACGCGAGAATTAACTTTCTGGTGTCACGTGCCAGCATATTAAGCACCGACGTTGTAAAGGAAAGGGCAGTGCAAAAAATAAACGAGCACAAAAGGTAATAAATAAGACCTAACCAGTGCCAGCTTGGGTAATAGCCGAATATTACAAAAACCACCGTGAGTATTACCATCATACAAAGATGGTCAAACAGTTTATTAAGTGTTACCGTTGCCGGAAGAATACTAACGGGGAATTTCATTTTGGTTATAACGTCAACCTTTTTGAAGATGGCGTTGCAACCGTCGGTAATGCAGGGGCTTATATAAAACCAAACAACAATACCGCCAAGCATCCACAAAATATAGGGAATACCGCCTACGTCCTTGCGGTTAAGCACATAGCCGAATACAAACCAATAGGTAAGCACCTGAATTACGGGGTTAGCAAAATTCCAAAAAACACCCAGCTTACTGTCACGCATATCGGCAAGCAGTTCATACTTTGCAATAGAGTAAATTCTGAAAAGATTTTGAAAATTTTCTTTTAAAACATAACCTAAACTTTTAAACATATCACATTTCCTTCGTACATTTTAATAATCGTAATAACTCAATAAGTGTAACTGCTATTGTTGTAACTGAAAAAGCAAAACTCATAAACAAAAAATAATATATTATCTCGCTAATATTTGTGTCCAATATACTCGATGTCAGATTCGAATTGTATAAAAAACCATAACAAGCATTAAAAAGAAGAGCAGGAATTATTGTCGTGAAAATCAAATATAGCTTAAAAGGAATTTTAAGTTTGTTAATCATTTTATGTCCCGATAAAAATACAATTATAGAATGCAACATACCTAGAAAACACCCAAAAATATATTCGTTGAAAATTCCAAAGAGCAAACATATAGCACCTGTAAGATATAAAATAATAGTCATAATAACAACACTAATTAAAAACAAGGATAGACATTTAAATAACTTTACAACAAGCATTGCGCCCACTCCTCTCTATATATCGACAAACTATTTCTATTAGTTTCTACTAATTCCGCTCGGCAAGGAAGATGAATTATTTATGATGTTCCTAATCAGTTGCATAACATTTTCTGATACAACTAAACCTTCGGTTTTAATTGTATTTTCATCAAAATCATATTCACCGCAATGCTCTCTACCAGATGCATAATATGTTTGGCTCGGATATAGTGAACCTATATTTGCACTCCAAGTAGCTACAGTTCCATCGCCA
>CAZHYD010000015.1:0-21526 GCA_964536645.1 uncultured Ruminococcus sp. | reverse complement strand
CTCGTAGGTGCTCTTGTAAATATCACCCTGCTCGTAAAGCTTTTTAAAGATTTTCTGAACGGTGAGTTCGTGGTCGGCATCGGTAGTGCGGATAAACTTATCGTATTCGGTGTTAACGCTTTTCCAAACCGCTTTTATTTCGTCCGAAACCTTGTCTACATACTCCTTCGGGGAAATACCTGCGGCTTTTGCATACTCTTCTATCTTTTGGCCGTGCTCATCCGAACCGGTCATAAGAAAAACTTCATATCCCATCTGCTTTTTATAGCGCGCTATCATATCTGCCAATACTATATCGTAAGCGTTGCCGATATGCGGCTTGCGCGAAGTATAGGCGATGGCTGTGGTAATGTAAAACTTCTTTTTATCTGACATATAAATTTCCTCCTATGGCCTTCTTAAAAGATAAAGTAAGTATGATACTGCGGCAGTGATTACTGAGTAAAGTAAAACAAAACTGCTTTCAAGCAATTCGCCCGACCCTCCGAAAGAGGAGTAGGTGAATATAACGATACCTAAAATTGCCGAAATCACATAAGTGACTGTGAGCAAAAGGTTAGAGCTTTTAATTCTTGCGGCGCAGTTTAAAATTGTTGCTAAAATGCAAGGTGTACTCCTTTTGTATGCGGCAGGAGCGGCGATATTTTCCTGCTCGAGCGTTGCGTTTTTATACATATGATAACCCGCACCCGACATAATTTTAACCGAATCGCTGTAAAGGCCCAAATAATCGCAGGCCATTTCTTCGGTTATGTTGGGATCGGTGTTTTTAATAAGCACCGTAATGCCCGATTTTGTCAGCTTGCGAAGTTCGTTTGAAACGTCGGGATTAACGCTGTATTTTATTATAAGCAAAGCGCAAATCTTATCCTGCGAAGCTACGTATACGGGGAAGAATCCTTGACGGAGTATTTTGCGGTCTACCTCAATAGAGGGGGCTTCAATTCCGTGGGCTTCCATAAGGGTACGGTTGCCTATAAAGAGCAGACGGTCGTTAACCCAACCCGAAATACCCATGCGGTCCTCGTACTTCACGGTGTCGGCATCGGGAAGGGTGGTAACGTTTCCCGTATCGGCAATTTGCTTGAATATGGGAGCCAGCGTGCTGCCCATATATTCTGTCAGAGCGGCCGCGCGAATGAGTGTATCGTCAAGACTGTTTTGCGAGAGCACCTTCATTTGATGAAGGGTTACCGTACCTGCGGGGAAAAGGTCGTTTGAAGATAAAACCACACCGTTTGCCATTTCAATATGCTCGGCACCCGTTTTACCCGCTATCATAGCGCCTTTGGGATTAAGCTTTACGGCGGCGCGGTAAAGGGGAAGTGCATCTATAAGGAAAAGACAGGGCATAGCGGCAAGACAGCATATAACTGTCACGGCATAAAACGCCATCTGCAAACTGCTGTAGTAAAAACCGCAAACAATGCCCGTTATTGCCGAAATCAAAAGTGTTGCTACGGTTATTATGGGAAGATTTCCGTTTAAAAACAGTCCAAAGGTTGAAAATTTCATATAACCTTCCACATGGGATGTTGTAGTTTTAGCAGCTATAAGCGCGTCGCCCTGAATAGCATCCTTTGCCATAGCGAAAATTACTGCAGGGTCGCTTAAAAGTTTAATGGCAGTTTTCTTATCGTCCGAAAGTATTTGCTTAAGGTTTGAAAGAATGGTACTGTCTCTAAAAAACTGCGTTACTGCACGGAAAAGCAAAATGATTGATAAAACGATAGGCAAATCAATTATCACGCTGTCGCTGTTAAGGTTAAGGGCAACATAGGCTATTGTCATAACCGAAGCCAGAGCAGCTAAAACATCGGGAGTAGATTTGCCCGTAAACATAAGGGGGATGCCCTTAAACATTTTAAGGTTAAAAATTACGGCAACCGATATTAAAATCAGGGTTGTAATTGCGAAAGCTTTTGTGTGTGACAGCATAAAAACCGTCATAAAAGGAAGCTTAAAGAAAAGCAGTATAAGCATCGTCAAAGCCGATACCGCTGACGCAATAAAGGAATTTCTTTTTGCTACCAAAAAACTTCTTACAAGCTTTCCTGCGTTTTTGCCCTTAATAAATTCTTCTTCGGGCTCGTACTCGTCAAAGTCGTTTTTCTCAAGTTTAAGGGTTTCGCGAGGCTCGGGTATATCCTCCGAAATCTTTACGATTTCGTTTGTAAGGTCGAGCGGTCTTGTCATACTTGAAACGCTGATATACGGGGTACTGTCATCGTTTGAAATAGGAGTAAAAGTAATAGTGGCAGTGTTGCTCATTTCTTCGGATTTAGCGGCATTTACCTTTGCGGGAACGTCAATATCCGAAATCACCTGCACAATATTTGATTGCGCGCTGGTCACCACGTTGGGACGGTTTTCTTCGGCTACAAGGTGGTTTTCAATAGAAACCTCAAACTTTTTGGAAAGGGTTTTTGGCTCTTCTTTAACTTCTTCGGTTTTATGGGTCTCTTTTTTTACATCTACAGGCTTTTCGGTGATATTCAAATCAAGACCGTAACCGCGGGAGATTCGGTCAATCGAATCGTTTACGCTGTTTTTTAAAATATCGGTCACGCTTTGAAGCTTATAAAGCGGAGTATTATCAACGGTAGCGTCGCTGCCGTCCTCATTTATGAAATAGGGAAGACACTTGCTTACAAGACTTTCTTTCTTTTCGTGTACTTCTTCCTTATTTTCGGGGAGCTTTGTATTTTCTGCCGGTGCCGCTTCTTCGGTCACGATAGGTTTTTGCGGTAACGTTTTTTCAGTTTCTTTTGTTACATTTTGCGCCGATGAGGTTTCTATCGCTTTAGACATACGTTCTTTTAACTGTTGCAAAGCATTGGTGCTTTGATTTGAAACAGAGTTAGAAGCGTTTTTACTTAAATTTAAAATTTCATCTGTGGTGAGGGTGTTTTTAGCGGTAATATTCGAAACGGTTTTAATTTTACCCTCAGCCTCTTGTGTCAAAAACTCATCGGATGATTTTTTTGAAAAAAGGCTCATTTTGTTCTCCTTTTGCGTGTAACTTCATACATAAGAACTCCCGCCGCAACCGACGCGTTGAGGGAGTTTATCTTCCCGCACATAGGCAGTGATATTATTTTATCGCACTTTTTGGCGGTAAGTGTTCCTATACCGTTACCCTCGTTTCCGATTACTATTGCCGCAGGAATGTCAAAATCGGTAAGGGTATAATCTTCACCGTCCATATCGGCACCAAAAACCCAAACACCCTGTTTTTTAAGAAAATCAATGGTGTTTGGAATATTTGTAACGCGGGCAACCTTCATATACTCAAGCGCACCGCTTGCTGATTTTGCAACGGTTGCATTTAAAGAAGCGCTGCGCCTTTTTGGAATTATAATGCCGTGCACACCGCAGGCTTCTGCTGTTCGGATAATAGCACCCAGATTATGCGGGTCTTCAATTTCGTCACAAACAATTATAAAGGGCTTTTCGTTACGGCTTGCCGCAAGCTCTAAAATTTCTTCGGGGGTAGAATATTCCTGTGAAGCAAACATAACAGCAACACCTTGATGGTTTGCGCCGCCGCAGTAGTAGTCAAGCTTTTGGGGACTTATTTCTTTAATCAAAATACCTTTGGCGCGACATTTAGCAATAATGGCCGTAACCGAGCCGCCGCCTACTCCGTGAGCTACTAACAAACGGTCTATTTCCCGTCCTGAACGGACGGCTTCCAAAACGGGATTTCTTCCGCAGATTATGTTGCCGTTAGTCTGCACATCAAAATTTTCTTTGTTGTTATCCATAAAGTTTCACCTTAATACCGAAATCTAAATAAAAACATAAATATACATAATAAATTATATCACAATTTTTTTCTAAATCAAATATAATTTAATAATAAATTAATAAAATAATGGTAAAATAAATGAAAAGGAGTGAAAATTATGAACAAAACCGAAATTATTAAGGTAGAAGGCTTCCAGTTGCTTGATTCAAGAAGCAACCCTACGGTTGCTGCAAGAGTAACTTTAAAGGACGGGAATACGGGATTTGCCATATCGCCTTCTGGTGCTTCTACGGGTGAATACGAAGCACACGAATTACGGGACGGTGACATCAAGCGTTACGGGGGAAAGGGCGTAAAAAAGGCTGTAGAGAATATAAACGGTGAAATTGCCTCGGCATTAGTGGGTTGCCCCGCCGAAAATCAGCCAAAAATTGACGAAATAATGATAAAGCTTGACGGCACCGAAAACAAGTCACGTCTTGGCGCAAACGCAATTTTGGCGGTATCTCTGGCTGTAAGCAAAGCGGCTGCAAAGTCGCAAAATCTGCCGCTTTACAGGTATCTCGGCGGTCATAATGCAAGGGTCTTGCCAAGGCCTATGATGAACATTTTAAACGGCGGTGCCCACGCCGCAAACAACATTGATATACAAGAGTTTATGATAGTTCCGACAACCGACGAAAGCTTTAGTGAAAGGCTTAGAAAATGCAGTGAAATTTATCACGCTTTGGGTGGCATTTTAAAGGAAAAGGGTATGAGCTGCGGTGTCGGCGACGAGGGCGGTTTTGCACCTAATCTTACCTCCGACGAGGAGGCAATAGAGCTGATTTTATCAGCCGTTTCCAAGGCGGGTTATACCACAGATGAGATTAAAATTGCCTTGGACGTAGCTTCAAGTGAGTGGTATAAAAACGGCGAATATTTTTTACCTAAACGAAGCAAAAAAATGACCGCGCACGAGCTTATAGAATATTACGAAAATCTTATTAAGAAATACCCAATAATCTCTATCGAGGACGGCGTCGCCGAGGAGGATTGGTCGGGTTGGCAAAGCCTTACCGAAAGGCTTGGCGAAAAGCTTCAGCTTGTGGGTGACGACCTTTTTGTGACCAATTCAAAAAGACTTGAAAAGGGAATAGAGAAAGGTTGCGCGAACTCCATTCTTATAAAACCCAACCAGATAGGTACCCTTACCGAAACCCTTAACGTTATAGAACTGGCTAAAACTAACGGCTACACCACCGTAATTTCTCACCGTTCGGGCGAGAGCGAGGATACAACTATTGCGGATATCGCAGTGGCTGTGAATGCGGGACAAATTAAAACGGGCGCCCCTTGCAGAAGCGACCGCGTAGCAAAATATAACCGTATTTTAATGATAGAAAAAGAACTTTAAAATAAAAAAGGCTGACCGAAGGTCTAAAAATCGGTCAGCCTTTAATTTATTTGTTAATTATAACGCGCGGAACGCGGGGCGAAATACCGCAAACAATTTCGTAATTTATGGTGCCGCAAATACTTGCCAGCAAATCTACGGTAAGCTCTTTGCCGAAAAGCAAAACTTCGTCCCCGATTTTTACGTCGGGAATACTGCTTACGTCAACTACCATTTGGTCCATACAAACGCGGCCTAAAATTTTCGCTTTTTTGCCGTGTATTAAAACGTACGCCTTGTCAGAAAGGGCGCGGGGATAACCGTCAGCATAGCCTGCGGCGATGGTGGCAATTTTAAGCGGTTTTTCGGTCTTGTGGGTTCTGCCGTAGCTTATGGTTTGACCTGCGGGAAGCTCTTTAACCATAGAAACAACCGATTTAAGCGTCATCACAGGGATAAGACCGTGATTTTCGGCACCCTCGCCCGAAGGGGAAAGCCCGTAAAGTATAATTCCCGGGCGGCACATTGAAAGAAGTTTATCACTGTCGTTTAAAATGGCGGCAGAGTTACAGCAGTGACAATATTCGGCTTCGAGACCGTTATCGTCAAAAATATCAATAGCCTTTAGGTATCTTATATACTGCTCGTCGGTAAAGCCGTCGTCAGTTTCGGTAGTCCTATCCGACACGGCAAAGTGAGTGAAAATACCCTCGAGCATAAACGAGGGAAGACAGGCGGCAGCCAAAGCTTCCTCGATGCCCGCAAGTTCGGCTGTTCTGCAGTCAAACCCAAGGCGTGACATACCGGTATCAAGCTTTATGTGAATTTTAAGATGGCCGAGCTTTGCTGCTTTTTCGGATAATTCCTTCGCGTATTCAAGAGAATACACGCACTGTGAAATATCGTTTTCAATAAGGCTTTTTGTCATATCAACGGGTGTATAACCCAAAACCAAAATAGGCTTTACAATGCCGCACTCGCGAAGCTGAAGCGCTTCGTCAAGATTTGAAACGGCAAAAAAGTCAGCCCCTTCGTCCTGTAAAACGGGAGCAACGTCGGTGACGGAGTGACCGTAGGCGTTTGCTTTTACAACCGCCATAACCGATGCGCCGTTTGCGGCTTTTTTAATGGTTTTAAAATTGTGGATTAGGGCTTTAATATCAATTTCCGCCCAGGTTCTATTAAGAAAGTTCAAAATCACACAACCCTTTTACTAATTAAAATTAAACGTTAAAACGGAAAAGAACAATGTCACCGTCGTTCATAACGTACTCTTTGCCTTCGCTTCGAACCAGTCCTTTTTCCTTTGCGGTAACCATATTTCCGCCGCAGGCCATAAAGTCGTCATAAGCGATAACCTCTGCACGAATAAATCCGCGTTCAAAGTCAGAGTGTATTTTACCTGCCGCGCCGGGCGCTTTGGTACCTTTGGTAATGGTCCAAGCACGCACTTCCGGTTTGCCGGCGGTAAGGTATGAAATAAGGCCTAAAAGGGAATAGCACTTTTGAATCATACGGTCAAGACCTGAACGCTTAAGCCCGAGTTCTTCCAAAAACATTGTTTTTTCTTCGTCCTCAAGACCGGAAATTTCAGCCTCCAAAGCGGCACAAATCGGAAGAATTTCTGCCTTCTCTGAGGCGGCAATTTCCTTAACTTTGTTAAAGTTTGCGTTGCCCTCAATGCCGTTTGTGAAGTCTTCTTCACTCATATTGCAGGCATAAATTACGGGCTTTGCCGAAAGAAGCGCCGTTGCGTTTACGATTTCCTGTTCGGCTTCGTCTAAAATTTCTACCGAACGCGCGGGAAGTCCGCTTTCAAGGTGTGCCATAAGGCGCTTTAAAAAGTCAACCTCTACTTGCATTTTTTTGTCGCCCTTAAGGGCTTTTGTTGCTTTATCCAAGCGGCGTTGAACAATTTCCATATCCGAAAAAATCAGTTCAAGGTTTATTGTTTCAATATCTCTTTTCGGGTCAACCGAGCCTTCAACGTGAATGATATCATCGCTTTCAAAGCAACGCACAACGTGAACGATAGCGTCAACCTCGCGAATGTTGGCAAGGAATTTATTGCCAAGACCTTCACCGTTTGAAGCACCCTTCACAAGACCCGCAATATCAACAAATTCAATAACGGCAGGTGTAAATTTTTCGGGTTCGTAAATTTCGGCAAGCTTTTCAAGCCGTTCGTCAGGAACGCTTACCATTCCTACGTTGGGCTCAATAGTGCAAAAAGGATAGTTTGCCGACTGCGCGCCTGCGTTTGTTATAGCGTTAAAAAGTGTTGATTTGCCGACGTTCGGCAAACCTACCATACCTAGTTTCATAAAAAAAATATCTCCCTTGAGGACTTATTTATCCAATATATTATATCTTATCCCGTTCTCTTTTTCAATAGGATTTTAACTTTTAATTAAAACGTAAAAATTGTATATAAAAGTTTTGATTTTACGGTAGAGTTGTAGTATAATCATTATGGAATATAATATTTTGGAGGGAACTAAATTGGCAGGGAAGTATAATATTTCTTTATCAAAAATAATTTCGGAGTTTTCGCTTGAGGTTTTAAACCTTCCCGACAACTCGGAAGATATTAAAATTGCCTCTGCGGAAGTAAACCGTCCGGGTCTTCATATGGCGGGATATTTTGAATATTTTGACGAATCGCGTATTCAGATTATCGGCAAAAGCGAGGAAGGCTTTTTAGGCAGATTTACCGAGGAAAAGGCAGAGCAACGTTTGCGTGAATTCTTTTCAAGAAAGCCTGCCGCGGTTGTTATTTGCCGCGACCTTCAGATGAACGGTTCAATTACCGATATTGCAAAGGAGTACGGTGTTCCGCTGTTTAGAAGCAAGGAAGCCACCTCGGCCTTTACTTCGGCACTTATAGCTTTTCTTAATCTTCACTTGGCGCCCCGCATTACACAGCACGGCGTTTTGGTTGAGGTTTACGGTGAAGGTATACTGTTGCTGGGCGAAAGCGGCGTAGGTAAAAGTGAAACCGCAATAGAACTTGTAAAGCGCGGTCACCGTCTTATAGCCGACGATGCGGTAGAAATCCGCAGGGTTTCAAGCAAGTCGCTCGTAGGCTCTGCACCCGATAATATAAGGCACTTTATTGAGCTTCGCGGCATAGGTATTATAAATGCCAGCCGTATATTCGGTGCGGGTGCTGTAAAGCTTACCGAAAAAATAGATTTAGTAATAAATCTTGAACAGTGGGACATAAATAAGGTTTATGACAGAATGGGTCTTGAAAACAAGACTACCGAAATTTTAGGTCTTGAAATTCCGTCACTTACCATACCTGTGAAACCGGGCCGAAATCTTGCTGTTATTATTGAGGTTGCGGCCATGAACAGCCGTCAAAAGAAGCTTGGCTACAATGCTGCAGAAGACCTGCTTAAAAAGCTCGGTATGGATGACGATATAAGTTCGGAAGACTCAAAAACCGTCAACCCGTTTTAAAGAAAGGAAAAGTATTAATGTTCAAGTTGGGTATTGATTTAGGCGGCACAAATATTGTTGCAGGAATCGTTGACGGGCAGAATAAAATCATTGCCAAAGCAAGCAGAAAAACTAACTGCCCGCGTCCTACAGAAGAAATAGTTGACGATATTGCTTTATGTGCTTTTGAAGCGATTAAAACCGCAGGGCTTACCCCTTGGGACATTGACGCTGCGGGCATTGGCTCACCCGGCGCTATCGACCCCGTTTTGCGTAAGGTTTGCTATGCCGGCAATTTACGGTTTGAAAACGTAATGCTGGGTGAAATGCTAAAGGACCGCACAGGCATTGATTTTTATCTTGAAAACGATGCTAACGCTGCGGCTTACGGTGAGTATACCGCAGGTGCGGGCGTGGGAACTAAAAATTTTGTTTTAATAACCATCGGCACAGGAATCGGCGGCGGTATTATTATCAATAAAAAGCTTTATTCAGGCTCTAACTATGCGGGTGCAGAGCTGGGTCACACGGTTATTTCTATGAACGGTGAGCCCTGCACCTGCGGCAGAAACGGTTGTTTTGAAGCCTATGCTTCGGCTACGGCTCTTGTAAGGCAGACAAGGAAAGCCATGCAAAATAATTTTAGCACAATTATGTGGAAACTTTGCGACGGAAATATTGACAACGTGAACGGGCTTACCGCATTTGACGGTATGCGCAAGGGCGATAAGGTTGCAGAGCAGGTTGTTGAGCAATATATAAACTATCTTGTCGAAGGCGTTACCAACCTTGTAAACATTTTTCAGCCAGATATTATTTGCATCGGCGGTGGTATTTCTAAAGAGGGAAAGCCCTTTGCCGACAGGGTGCAACAGAAGGTTAGAAAATACGATTTTACGCGAAACGTTGCAAAAAAGCCTGAAATTAAGGTTGCAACGCTCGGTAACGATGCCGGCATTATCGGTGCGGCAAACATCTACAATTTGTATAAATAATTTTTGAACAGGGAGGATAGCTTTATGCTGCCGTTTTTAGAGGAATTTTGCCTTGAAGAAAAAATTGAATACACGAAAAATGAATGTATGAAGGACCATACAACCTTTCGTATAGGCGGCCCTGCTGACTTTTTTGTGAAGGTAAATTCGGAAAAGCAGTTATCCTTACTGGTAAAAGAGCTTAACAAAACTAAAACACCTTATTTCGTTATAGGCAAGGGGGCAAATCTTCTTGTTTCGGATAAAGGAATCGATGGGGTTGTGATAAGTCTTTCGGGTATGAACGGCATCTCTGTAGAAGGTGATACGGTTATAGCCGAAGGCGGTGCCACCATTTCGACCGTTTGTATGAGAGCGGCCGATAATGCGCTTTCGGGCCTTGAATTTGCTTACGGTATACCTGCAAGTGTGGGCGGCGCGCTTTATATGAACGCAGGTGCTTACGGTGGCGAAATGTCGCAAGCGGTAGTCTGGGCCGAGTACATAGACGAGCTTGGCGAACTTAAAACAGTTAAAAATGAAGAAATGAAGCTTGGCTATAGGCAAAGTATTTTTAAGGGCAAAAATTATATCATTACAAAGGTTGCCTTTAAGCTTGTGCCTGCTAAAACGGCCGACATAAAGGCGAAAATGGAAGAGCTTTATAACCAAAGGCGCTCAAAGCAGCCGCTTGAATTTGCAAGCGCGGGCAGCACCTTTAAGCGACCGCAGGGCTATTTTGCGGGCGCGCTTATTGAACAAAGCGGACTTAAAGGAACCCGCATCGGCGAAGCCGAGGTGAGCGAAAAGCACGCAGGCTTTATTATTAACCGCGGTAATGCCACCGCCAAAGACGTTAAAGAACTTATGAAAAAGGTAACCGACACGGTTTTTCAGAAAAACGGTGTAATACTTGAACCTGAGGTTATATTTATCGGAAAAGAATAGGATGAAGAAAATGGAATTACTTATAGTTACGGGAATGTCGGGCGCGGGCAAATCGCAGGCTTCGGCCATGCTTGAGGATATGGGATTTTTTTGCGTTGATAATATTCCGCCCGAAATAATACCCGTATTCGTTGACCTTTATTCAAAAAAAGAAAAGCATCTCGAAAAAATTGCCATTGTAACCGATGCGAGAGGCGGAAACCTTTTTGTTGAATTCCCAAAGGTTTTAAGGCAGCTTAAGCAAAACGGGGTGGATTTTAAAATTTTATTCCTTGATGCTGCTGATGAAGTGATTATAAGAAGATATAAAGAGAACAGAAGAAGGCACCCCTTAGCTGAAGACGACATAACCTTGCAGGAGGCTGTAAAAAAAGAAAGGCTGATGCTTGTTGAAATTCGCGACATTTCGGATTACGTAATAGATACGAGCTTTACCTCAAACGCGCAGCTTAAATCCGAGGTTTTTACCGCTTTTTCGGGTGGAACTTCAGGTGCACTTAAATTTCAGACAAAATCCTTCGGCTTTAAGCACGGAACCGATACCGAAGCCGATTTACTTATAGACGTAAGGTGCTTACCCAACCCTTTTTATATAGAGGAATTGCGCGAAAAAACAGGACTTGACAAGGAAGTCAGAGATTACGTTATGCAGAGCAAAGAAAGCAAAGAACTTTTTGTAAAGGTTATAGACTTTCTTAAATTTTCAATACCGCTTTACGCTAAAGAGGGTAAAAGCCGTTTGGTTGTGGCCTTCGGTTGCACGGGCGGTCAGCACCGCTCGGTAACCTTTGCCGAGCTTGTAGGCGCATATCTTAAGGAAAACGGATATGAGTGCGCAATAATACATAGAGATGTACAAAAAAGGTGATTTATAAATGTCTTTTTGTCAAACTGTTAAGAACGATCTTGTTTCGGTAAGGTCTTCTGCTTGCTGTAAACCTGCCTTATTATACGGCTTTATGCTTTTCGGCAGGTCCTTTTCAATAAAGAGAATATCAATACAAACCGCTAACGAAAATGTTGCAAATCATTACCTGGAACTGATGCGTTCGGTTTACGGGATAACGCCGAAAATCACAAAAGGCGGAACGAAAATCCCCACCTTTAAGGCAGAGGTTGTATCCGAAGCAGACAGGCTTAAAGTTTTAGCATCGGTAGATTTCGGGGTAGAGGAAAACCTTTTCGATGCCGTGATTTTTGAGCGTGAATGTTGTCTGCAAAGCTTTGTAAGAGGTATATTTTTAGCCTGCGGCAATATAAACAACCCCGAAAAAGAATACCGCGCTGAATTCAACGTAAAAAACGAAAAAGCGGCAGACGAGCTTTTAGAAAAACTTAAAGAAAACGGCATAAAAATGCGGAAGGTGGCTAGAGCTTCGGGCTTTTTGCTATACACTAAGGACAGTTCGACTATAGAAGATTTGCTTACCTTTATAGGTTGCGGTAAAAGGGCGCTTGAGCTTATTGATACGAAAATTGAAAAAAGCTTTAAAAATAACGTAAATCGCGCAAAAAATTGCGACGATGCCAACATTTCCAAAACGGTTGAAGCCTCTATAAAGCAGAGAATTGCTATTGAGTATCTTATAAAAACCGAAAAGCTGGAAAGCTTGCCCGAAGAATTAAGCTACGTCGCAAAGCTAAGGCTTGAAAATCCCGATGCAACCTTAAAGGAACTTTGCAAAATTTCAAGTGAGCCTTTGACCGTTTCGGGACTTAACCACAGGCTTTCAAAACTGATTGCAATTTATAACGGTTATTGTTCGTCAAAAAAGTAAAACAACTTCGCAAAGTCGATAAATCGGATTTACAAAATAATCATTACAACGAAACTAAAAAACAAATTCTTAAAAGGGGGTTATGGCTTTGGATTTTGTTCATCTTCATCTTCATACAGAGTACAGTTTGCTTGACGGATGCTGCAGAATAAAAAAACTTATTGACCGCGCGGCAGAGCTGGGTCAAACAAGTATTGCCATAACCGACCACGGCGTTATGTACGGCGCGATAGAATTTTATAAATATGCAAAGCAAAAGGGAATAAAGCCTATTATCGGGTGTGAGGTGTACGTAGCACCGCGAAGCCGTTTTGACAAGCAAAAGGGAATTGACAATAAGTATTCCCATCTTGTGCTGCTTTGCAAAAATGAAGAAGGCTATTCTAACCTTATTAAACTTGTTTCTGCGGGTTTTACCGAGGGTTTTTATTCCAAACCGCGTGTAGACCGCGAGTTGCTTGAAAAGTATAACAAGGGAATAATCGCCCTTTCGGCCTGCCTTTTCGGTGAAATTCCCAAGCAAATTTTAAACGGTGAATATGAAAGGGCAAAGCAAACTGCTCTTTGGTATGAACGCGTTTTCGGCAAGGGGAATTATTACCTTGAAATGCAGGATCACGGCATTCGCGAACAGCAAAAGGTAAATACCGAAATTATGCGTCTTTCAAAAGAAACGGGCATACCGCTTGTTTGCACGAATGACGTACATTATATAAACGCTGAAGACTGGCGTATGCACAAGGTTCTTCTTTGCGTGCAGACCGGCAGTAACGTAAACGAAGAAAGCGATTTAGAATTTGCTACAAATGAATTTTATTTAAAAACGGGTGAAGAAATGGCCCGCCTTTTTCCGAAAGAGGCGGTAGAGAACACCCTTAAAATCGCCGAAAAATGTAATCTTGAATTTGAATTTGGGAAAACAAAGCTGCCCGTTTTTGATATAGGCGAGCGGGACCATTTTGAATATTTTAAAGAAAAATGTTACGAAGGGCTTTACCGAATTTTCGGCGAAGCGCCCGATAAAGCATATACCGAGCGTCTTGATTTCGAGCTTTCGGTAATAAACCGAATGGGCTATGTTGACTACTATCTGATAGTGGCCGATTTTGTAAATTACGCTAAAAATAACGGTGTGCCCGTAGGCCCCGGTCGTGGCTCTGGCGCGGCTTCGCTTGCGGCATATTGTCTTGGAATTACGGGTATTGATCCTATAAAATACGACCTTTATTTTGAAAGATTTTTAAATCCCGAACGCGTTTCAATGCCCGATTTTGACGTTGATTTTTGCTATATCAACCGCCAAAAAGTAATTGATTACGTTATTGAAAAATACGGAAATGACAGGGTTTCGCAGATAGTCACCTTCGGCACTATGGCCGCCCGTGCGGCAGTGCGGGATGTCGGCAGGGCTATGGCTGTGCCTTACGCAGTTTGCGACCGCGTGGCAAAGCTTATCCCGCAGGCGATAGGTATGACTATTGACAGGGCGCTTGAACTATCGGCAGAGCTTCGTGAAATTTACGAAAACGATCCCCAAGTTAAAGAACTTATTGATATGTCGATAAAACTTGAGGGCATGCCGCGACACGCTTCTACCCACGCGGCAGGCGTCGTTATTTCGGACAGACCCGTTGCCGAATACGTACCCTTAGCCGTGAATGACGAGGCGGTAGTAACCCAGTATACTATGACCTCGCTTGAAGAATTAGGACTTTTAAAGATGGACTTTTTGGGTCTTCGCAACCTTACCGTTATTGAGGATACCCAAAAATATATAAGAGTAAAAAATCCCGATTTCGATATAGAAAAAATACCGCTTGATGACAGGGCTACCTATGAAATGATGAGTAAGGGTAAAACCAACGGCGTTTTTCAGTTTGAGTCGGACGGTATGAAAAAGGTACTCCGTCAGTTAGAGCCACGCAGTATTGAGGACCTTACGGCAATACTTTCGCTTTATAGACCCGGTCCTATGGATTCTATACCCAAATATATTTATAACCGCCATAATCCGCAGGATATAACCTATGATACGCCCCTGCTTAAGCCTATTCTTGACGTAACCTACGGCTGTATTGTTTATCAGGAGCAGGTAATGCAGGTTTTCAGAGCATTGGCGGGTTATTCACTTGGCCGCGCTGACATTGTGCGCAGGGCTATGGCAAAGAAAAAACACGCTGTAATGCAAAAGGAAAGGCAGTATTTTGTCTGGGGTGAGCGGGGCGAAAACGGTGAAATTATAACCGAGGGTGCTGTTGCACGCGGCATAGCCCCCGAAACCGCCAACAAAATTTTTGATGATATGACGAGCTTTAGCTCATACGCCTTTAACAAGGCTCACGCTACGGCATATTCCTTTGTGGCATACAGAACGGCATATCTTAAGTGCCACTACCCGACCGAGTATTTTGCCTCACTTATAACGGGATCCTCTGATTCTGCTGCAAAAATCGCTCTTTACACACAAGAGGCGCTGAAAAACGGCATTAAAGTTTTGCCGCCCTGCGTTAATAAGAGCGGCAGCGTTTTTGTACCCGACGGAAAAGATATACGTTTTTCGCTTACTGCGGTGAAGAATCTTGGTGTGGGGCTTATAGAAAGGCTTATTTCCGAGCGCGAAAAAAACGGTGAATATACCTCTATGTACGATTTTTGCTATAGAAATTACTCGCGCGAGTTTAACCGCAAGGCTTTGGAGGGACTTATTAAAAGCGGAGCGCTTGACTCACTTGAGGATAATCGCAGGCAGATGCTTTATAATATAGAGGGTGTGCTTGCGGCGGTTGAAAATGAGCGGCGTTTCTCGGCAGAGGGACAGTTAAATCTCTTTGACGAGATGGGCAGTCCAAATACGTTTGTTCCCCAAAAGTACGACGAGATGGATGAAGAGTTAAAGCTCGCCCTAGAAAAAGAGGCAACGGGACTTTATCTTTCGGGTCACCCGATGAAAAAGTATGCCGCTTTGACAAAATCGGCAGGCTTCACAAAAATAGTCGATATCATTTCGGGCAAAGTTGGGGATGCAAGGCGTGTTACGGTTGCGGGAATTGTTGACAGAATTAAGGTTAAAAATCTTAAAAACAACAGCGTTATTGTAACGGCTTCGCTTGAAGATACTTCCGCATCGGTGGGAATTACAATTTTCACAAAGCCTTACGTTCAGTATAAAGATTTGCTTTTAGAGGGTAAACCGCTTATAATTTCGGGCAAGGTTTCAGAACGAGAGGACCGCGAGACAGAGATAGTATGCGAAAAAATAGAAAAAATGCCCGAAAATATGCCGATTTCTACTAAAAAAATGGCGGCAGGACTTTATCTTCGCATAGAAAACTTAAACAGCGAACCTTTTTTAAAAGCTAAACAAATTTTGGCGGAATATAAGGGTGATATACCCGTTTATGTCTACTGTACCGAAAACAATAAAAAGTTAGAGGCGAATAAAAACCTTTGGATAAGGGAAAACGCTATGCTTTTGGATAAGTTGTGTGAACTTTTGGGTGAAGATAACGTTAAGTTGATAAAATAATTAAAAATTTGTTGAAAAAATAAGGAAAATAGTGTATACTAACGTATTGTAAATTGTGAATTTTATTTTTCTGTTTTTTGGAGATGATATAAATGAAAACTATAGGTGTACTCACAAGCGGCGGCGACGCTCCCGGTATGAACGCTGCAGTTCGTGCGGTTGTTAGAACAGCAATTTCCCTTGGTATGAAGGTTAAGGGTATTCGACGCGGTTATAACGGACTTATTGAAGGCGATATTTTCGATCTTGACGTTCGTGACGTATCTGATATTATCCATCGCGGCGGTACTGTGCTTTATACTGCAAGAAGCCCGCTTTTCAAGACTGAAGAAGGCTTGCAAGCCGCTATTGAAAACTGCCACAAACACGGTATTGAAGGCATTGTTGTAATCGGCGGCGACGGTTCTTACAGAGGTGCGCGTGACCTTTCTTTGCGCGGTATTCCCTGTGTGGGCGTTCCCGGAACTATTGATAACGACATTTCTTCAACAGAATATACCATCGGTTTTGATACCGCTATGAACACCGCTATGGAAATGGTGGATAAAATACGCGACACTGCCCAGTCACACGATCGTTGCTCAGTCGTAGAAGTAATGGGCCGTAGGGCAGGCTATCTTGCTTTGCAGTGCGGAATTGCCGTAGGTGCTACCGCAATACTTGTACCCGAAATAGAATTTAATCTTAATGACCTTATTGTTAAGATTAAAAATTCACAAAAAACCGGTAAGAAGCACTTTATTATCGTTGTTGCTGAAGGCGTTGGCGGTGTTGAAGAAATTTCGAAACAAATCGAAGAAGCCACCGGCATTGAAACCAGAGCAACAGTTCTCGGTCACGTTCAGCGCGGAGGCAGACCCACCGTTCGCGACCGTGTATATGCAACACGTTTCGGTTATGCCGCAGTTCAGCTTTTGAATCAGGGTATAGGCAATCGCGTTGTGGGTATGAAAAACGGCAAGATATATAACTATGATATTTACGAGGCTCTTGAAATGGTCAAGCCTTTCGATACCGAAATGTTTGAAGTTGCCAATGTAACATCTATATGACGAAAAGAGCCAATTTTATATTGGCTCTTTATTTTTGTGAGGTGAAAAACGGTGCAGGAAAAGGTTCTTGTAGGGATGAGCGGCGGCGTTGATTCTTCGGTGGCGGCGCTTATTTTAAAAGAACAGGGATTTGACGTCGCGGGCGTTACGCTTATTTTGTGCAAGGATGCCGATGAAACGGCTGTAAGGGATGCTAAAAGCGTTTGCGATACAATGGGTATAGAGCATTATACCGTAAACCTTAAAAAAGAATTTGAGGACGTTGTCGTAAGAGATTTTATTGAAGAATATAAGCGGGGGAATACGCCGAATCCTTGTATTACCTGCAACAAATATATTAAGTTTGGGCTTATGCTGGAAAAAGCAATGGAATTGGGTTTTACTAAAATTGCTACGGGTCATTATGCGCGCATAAGGCAGGGTGAAGACGGAAGATACCTTTTGCTTAAAGCTAAGGATGAAAGCAAAGACCAATCGTACGTGCTGTCCTGCCTTACGAATGAGCAACTTTCCTGCTTACATTTCCCTTTGGGTGAGTATACCAAGGCTGAAATTCGTGAAAAGGCCGGGCAAAACGGCTTTATCAATGCCGACAGGGCGGACAGTCAGGATATTTGCTTCGTGCCGGACGGTGACTATGCTTCATTTATTGAGCAAAAGGACGGCTTTATATCAGCGCCCGGCGATTATTTGGACGTTAACGGCAGGGCCTTGGGTAAGCATAAGGGTGTTATTCATTATACAATCGGTCAGCGAAAGGGACTTGGAATAGCTCTCGGAAAACCTGCATTTGTTCTCCAAAAAGACAGCGCCACAAACACCGTGGTTTTAGGTGATGAAGAACACCTTTTTAAAAAGGAAGTTCTTGTAAAAGACGTGAATTTTATATCGATTGATGCACTTGGCAGTCCTATGCGCTGCGAAGCGAAATTAAGATACAGACACGCACCGTCGCCTGCGGTTATTTTGTGTGATGGTGACGGTGTGAAAATAGTTTTCGATACACCCCAAAGGGCGCCATCAAGCGGGCAAACGGCAGTTTTTTATGACGGTGATATTGTTATCGGTGGCGGAAAAATAGTCTAAAAAGCATACACGGCACACTTTTTACATATATTTCAAATGAAATATATTGTGAGGTGTGCTGTTTTGTTTTACTGTAAACTCATGTCTGTTTTTACCTGCTTTGTTTTGCTGTTTTCACTTACCTGCTATGCGGATTCGGTCACCGTTTCGAGCGAGTGTGACATTTCTGATATAGATATTCCGCTATCAACCGAGGAAACAAGCGCAGCTATAGGTCAAACCCTTGAAATAGGGGCAAAATCCGCTATTTTAATGGAGGTAAACACCGGGCAGATACTTTACGAAAGCAACGCCGACGAGCAAACACCGCCCGCTTCAATTACCAAAATAATGTCACTGCTACTTGTTATGGAGGAAATATCGCGGGGGAATATAACTCTTGAAACAAAAGTCACCGCAAGCGAGCACGCTTGCAGTATGGGTGGTTCACAAATATGGCTTGAACCGGGCGAAACCATGACGGTTGACGAACTTTTAAAGGCGACGGTTATAGCATCTGCAAACGATGCCTGCGTGGCTTTGGGTGAACTTATCGCGGGCAGTGAAGAGGGCTTTGTTGCAATGATGAATGCGAGGGCAAAGGAACTCGGTATGAACAGCACGAATTTTGTAAACTGCACAGGCCTTGACAGCGAGGGGCATCTTACAACAGCACACGACGTGGCAATTGTATCGGCAGAGCTTATAAAACACGAGCTGATAAAAAATTATTCTACCGTTTGGATGGATACCTTGCGTGACGGGCAAAGCGAACTTGTTAACACAAATAAATTAGTCCGTTTTTACGAGGGCACAACGGGTCTTAAAACCGGCACGACTTCAAGCGCTGGCTACTGCCTTTCTGCTACTGCCGAGCGCGATGGTCTTGAGCTTGTTGCGGTGGTTATGGCCGGAAACAGCAGTAGTGAACGCTTTGAAGGGGCAAAAAAGCTTTTAAATTATGGCTTTGCGAATTATACCTTTTCCGAAATCCAGCCCGAGATTATTGAAACCAAGGTGAAAATCAAAAAGGGTGTAAAAAGCGAAATTTTGGTCAAGGCAACGGATAACCTTGAACTCTTGCTTCCTAAATCAGCCGCAAAGGAAATAACCCAAACAGCCGAGTTTAATGAGGGTTTAACCGCCCCTGTCAGCGAGGGGGACACAGTAGGTTATATTAACGTCTATGTGGGAGATGAGCTTGCGGGCAGAATGGAAATTACTGCCGCCGAAACGGTCAAACGCGTGACACCGCTTATAACTTTTATGATGATACTAAACGGAATGTTTACATTATAAAAACTTTTAATGAATATTTGTATTTTGTCTTGAAAAAGTTGAGGAAATATTGTAGAATGAATACAAAGGTATATACAATGTCCCCAGGAGGTAAAATATGGCAATTCGTTTTGACTATTCCTACGCAAAAGATTTTATAAGAGAAAACGACCTTAAAGGTCTTGAAACTCAGGTTTTGGCGGCGCACGAAACAACAAATGCAAAGTCGGGCCTTGGTAACGACTTTTTGGGTTGGGTAGACCTTCCTTTCAATTACGACAAGGAAGAATTTGAAAGAATTAAAAAGGCAGCCGCAAAAATCCGTCAGGATACGGACGTTCTTATCGTAATCGGTATCGGCGGTTCATATCTCGGTGCACGCGCTGCTATTGAGTTCCTTAAAGGACCTTATTACAACTCTATTCGTGACGGTGCGCCTGAAATTTATTTTGCAGGCAACAGCATCAGTGGCTCCTACCTTGCCGACGTAATTAAGCTTTGCGAAGGCAAGCGTGTTTCGGTAAATATAATTTCAAAATCGGGCACCACTACCGAGCCCGCAGTTGCTTTCAGAGTTTTCCGTAAATACTTGGAAGAAAAGTACGGTGAAGAAGAAGCAGCAAAACGCATTTACTGCACTACTGACAAGGCAAGAGGTACACTTAAAGCCTTGGCTGACGAAAAGGGTTATGAGTGCTTTGTAGTGCCGGACGACGTGGGTGGCAGATTCTCTGTTTTGACAGCAGTTGGTCTTTTGCCTATCGCAGCAGCAGGTGCTGATATTGACAAGCTTATGCAGGGTGCCGCTTTGGGCGCCAAGAAGTTTAACGAGCCCGACCTTTACAAGAACGACTGTTACACATATGCAGCCCTTCGCAATGCCTTCTACCGTAAGGGAAAGACCGTTGAGCTTCTCGTTTCTTATGAACCTCGCTTTACAATGATGTCCGAATGGTTTAAACAGCTCTTCGGAGAAAGCGAAGGCAAGGATAATAAGGGTCTTTTCCCGGCATCCGTTACCTTCTCAACCGACCTGCACTCTATGGGTCAGTTCATTCAGGACGGTAACCGTATAATGTTTGAAACCGTTGTAACCTTTGGCGAGAGCGACAAGGACGTTGTTATCGAAAAAGAGGAAAACGACGGCGACGGCCTCAACTTCCTCGCAGGGAAGACAATGTCCTATGTTAACGAAAAAGCTTTTGAAGGAACAGTTCTTGCCCATACCGACGGCGGCGTGCCCAACCTTGTAATCAAGATTGACGCACCCGACGAAGAAAACCTCGGCGAACTTATCTATTTCTTCGAAAAGGCTTGTGCAATTTCGGGATATATGCTTGGCGTTAACCCCTTTGACCAACCCGGCGTTGAAAGCTATAAGAAGAATATGTTTGCGCTTCTCGGCAAGCCTGGCTACGAAGCACAAAAGGCCCAGCTTGAAGCCAGACTCGGTAAATAAAAGTTACTGCTTAGGCAGAAAAAATAAAAGGAGTTGTTACCCATGGTAAAAATTATTATCGGAAGAAAAGGTTCGGGAAAAACCAAAAAGTTGCTTGATTTAGTTAACGAAGCAACCGCAAAAAGTCTCGGCAACGTGGTTTGTATCGAGAAAGGCGACACCTTGACCTATTCTGTTACTCATAAGGCTCGCCTTATCGACGCGGATGCTTACGGCATTTCGGGTTACGGCGAATATTACGGTTTATTGTCAGGCATTAAGTCCGGAAATCACGACGTTACACATATTTTCGGTGATGCAACACTCAGAATCGGTACCCGCGATTATGACGAGTTGGTTGCTTTCTTCACAAGACTTTCAAACATTAGCGACGTTGAATTTATCTTCACAGTTTCTGCCGATAAGGACGAACTCCCCGCTAAGTTGTTTGACGTAGCTGAAGTTATAGAATAATTTAATAATTTTGTGCCCGAAGATTTGTTCTTCGGGCAATTTTTTTGCCGAAATTTATTGTAATAGTAAGAAAAATGTGGTATAATAACACAAAGAAAGGTGGCAGGGAAGATGGCTTCAAAGGTTTTTGATAAGAAAATTCCCCATTATTGCGAATACTGTGTGCACGGCACCGCTTCGGAATATTCAAATGAAGTAATCTGTATAAAAAAGGGTATAACCGACAAAAAGGATTCTTGCCGCCGTTACAAGTACGACCCGTTAAAACGTACGCCTGCTACGGCTAAATTATCGGACAATTATAAACCCGAAGATTTTTTAATTTAATCGAATTTTTTTGTTGACAAAACGCCGGATAAATAGTATAATCGAATTTGCGTTATGGTGGATGTAGCTTAGTTGGTTAAAGCGCCAGTTTGTGGC
>CAZHYD010000014.1:0-21766 GCA_964536645.1 uncultured Ruminococcus sp. | reverse complement strand
GGTATGTTAAGTGTATTATGATGTGTAATGAAAGGACGTGCGGCCGCACCGCCGACTATTGTATTAAGTACGGGGGTTTCTACCTCAACGTAATTCATACCGTCAAGATATTTACGCATAAACTTAATAAACTGCGAGCGAATGATGAAATTGCGCTTAACGTTATCATTCATAATAAGGTCAACGTATCTTTGACGGAATCTTAAATCGTTATTTGTAAGACCGTGGAACTTTTCGGGAAGAGGAATAAGCGACTTTGAAAGAAGCTTAATGCTGTTGGCGTGAACCGAAATTTCGCCTGTCTGTGTTTTGAAAACAAAACCCTCTACACCGATAATATCGCCGATATCCCACTTCTTAAAGGCGGCGTAAACCTCTTCTCCTACGTCATCTCTTCTGACGTAAAGCTGAATTCTGCCGCTTGTGTCCTTAAGGCCTACAAAGCTTGCTTTACCCATTATTCTGCGGGCAACTACTCTTCCTGCTATTTTAACGGTTTTGCCTTCAAGGGCTTCAAAATTTTCCTTAATATTTGCCGAATCGTTATCAAAATCAAACTTTGTGATAAGATACGGGTCGTTACCGCACTGCTTTAAAGCCGCAAGCTTTTCGCGACGGACCTTTAATATTTCGTTAAGGTCCTGTTCC
The DNA here is from genome assembly GCA_964536645.1 of uncultured Ruminococcus sp. Taxonomy (GTDB): domain Bacteria; phylum Bacillota; class Clostridia; order Oscillospirales; family Acutalibacteraceae; genus UBA737. The sequence goes on along the minus strand of CAZHYD010000014.1, from coordinate 21,118 downwards.
TTTACGGGTACGTTCTGATTATTTTCAGCCATTTTCAACCTTCCTAACTAAAGTTGAGTTATTTTGAAATTTCAATAATTTTGAGTGTGAACTCGCCACCGGGGGCTTCAACGACAACACTGTCACCCAGTTTTTTGCCGAGAAGCGCCTTGCCTACGGGAGATTCGTCCGAAATTTTGCCGTTAGCGGGATCTGCTTCGGTAGAGCCCACAACACGATACTCAAACTCATCACCGTATTCTTCGTCAAGCACCTTAACCTTTATGCCTACAACAACGGTTTTTGCTTTGCCTTTAACGTCGCCGATGATTTCAATGTTTTTAAGCATAGCTTCAAGTTCAACGATTCGGGCTTCAATTTTAGCCTGCTCGTTCTTAGCTTCATCATATTCGCTGTTTTCGGAAAGGTCGCCGTAACCGCGTGCTACCTTGATTTTTTCTGCAATGTCGGCGCGACCGTTAGTCTTTAAATCTTCAAGCTCGTCCTGAAGTTTTTTCAATCCCTCTTCGGTGATTTTAATAGTCTTAGCCATGTAAAAAATACCTACCTTAAATATTTTTAGGGTCCGCAATTAATGCCATTATATATAATTTATTTTAATATGTCAAGCAATAATTATAAGACCCTATTTTTCGTTTTCAGTATATTATATATAGCCTGCTTTCACAATATTATTCCGTTTTAAAAAAACAAAAAACTGCCGTTTGCAAGCGGCAGTTTTTTATCGTTTTTATTGTTGGCTCTCGTATTTTGATACAACCTTTTTTATGCGGTCTGCGGGGTCAAGCAGACTGCTGATTGAATTGTCGTAATTCAAGGTATCAACAAGAAGTGCTATGTACTTGGACATATTAACACTGCAGTACCACTCTTTGCTCAAAAGCTCATCAGATTGATAAATAAGATTTGTTGTGAAAATCTTATCTATAAGTCCGTTTTTGTAGTACTCGTCAAACTTGTCATAACCTTCAACAAAAAGACCAAACGTAGAGAAAATGAAGATTCGTTTAGCGCCCTTTTCCTTTAACTTTGCGGCGATATCAAGCATAGATTCGCCTGAAGAAATCATATCGTCAACAAGGATAAGGTCCTTGCCTATAATATCGTTTCCGAGGAATTCGTGGGCTTCAATGGGGTTTCTTCCGTTAACAATAACAGAATAGTTACGGCGCTTGTAGAACATACCGAGCTCAAGACCCAGCACTGAAGAGTAGTAAATACATCTGCCCATACCGCCCTCATCGGGAGATACTATCATAGTATGCTCGCGGTCAAGCTTAACGTCAGGAACGGTTTTAAGCAAAGCCTTTATCATCTGGTAAGCGGCCTGCACGTTGTCAAAACCATCCAGCGGGATAGCGTTGTTAACGCGAGGGTCGTGCGCATCAAAGGTGATTATGTTCTTAACGCCCATCTGAACAAGCTCCTGTAAAGCCATAGCGCAGTCCATAGATTCGCGGGTGGTTCTTCTGTGCTGTCTACCCTCATAAAGCATAGGCATAATAACCGTAATTCTTCTTGCCTTGCCACCGAGTGCCGCAATAACACGCTTAAGGTCTTGGAAGTGGTCGTCAGGACTCATCGGAACGGTCATACCGTACATTTTGTAGGTTACGTTATAGTTAAAGCAGTCACAAATAATGTAAACGTCCAAACCTCTTGCTGTGTGGTTTAAAACCGCCTTTGCCTCACCTGTTCCGAAACGGGGACAGTTTGCAGAAACAACAAAAGACTTGTCCTCGTCAATATTGCGCCACTGCTTAAGATAATAGTCCACCTTTGCCGAAATGTCCTCACAACCGCGCATACTTATAAGCGCAAGGTCACCGTAAGGCGAGTGCTTAAAATCAACGCTTGCCATAAAAATTCCTCCTCATTTTCCAAAAATATTATATTGTGATTATATAATAACACAAAATCCCCGACAAAAAAAGCCCTTTTCCAAAAAAAAGCGAAAAAGTTTTTAGAAAATTTGCAAGTTTTTTTGTTGAATACGAATATGTATTTTGATATAATGTTTATATATTGTCGAAAATTATGCTTTTATTAAGAAAGGAGAAATAAAAAATGGCAAAGGTTTATCTTCTTGCACATACTCCCTCTCCCGAACACACCGTAGCCTCTGCTGCAAAGCTTTGCTACAGTAGTTCCGCAATTTCTCAGCTTCACGATAATCTTACCGATGAAAAGGCGGCTTCCTTTGTGGATATGCTTTCCGAAATCGGTCATGAAAGCCCTATCGAGCACGCATCCTTCACATTTGGAATTGAGGGTGTTTCCCGCTCGCTCTTGGCACAGATTACCCGTCACAGAATAGCTTCCTTCTCGGTTAAGAGCCAGCGTTACGTGCGCGAGGGTTCTTTTGAATACGTTACCCCGCCCGAAATTGCCGAGGATGAAGAGGCTTTAACCCTTTACAAAGAGATAATGGCAGCCGACCAGAAAATGTACGACCGCATTTCCGAAATACTTAAGGAAAAGCACTGCGCCGCCTTTTTAGCCGAAGGTAAGGATGAAAAAACCGCAGAACGCCTTGCCGAGAAAAAAGCCATTGAAGACGCGCGGTTTGTGCTTCCCAACGCCTGCGAAACCCAGATGGTTATGACCATGAACGCACGCTCACTTATGAATTTCTTTAAAATCCGTTGTTGCCGCCGCGCACAGTGGGAAATTCAGGACGTTGCAAACCAAATGTTAGCATTGGTCAGCGAAGTTGCTCCAAATTTGTTCAAAAAAGCGGGTCCCTCCTGCCTTTACGGCAAATGCTCCGAGGGAAAAATGTCCTGCGGCAAACCTGACGAGGTAAGAGAGTTTTACAGGAGTCTTAAAAACAATGGGTAAACTTATTGTAATAGAAGGGCTTGACGGCAGCGGCAAATCCACACAGCTTGACCTTCTTTTTAAAAGTCTTAACGAAAAGGGTATAGCCTGCAAATCGGTTTCCTTCCCCGATTATGACAGTCCTTCAAGCACACTTGTAAAGATGTATCTTCAGGGCGATTTCGGCAAGGACCCCGTCGACGTTAACGCCTTTGCAGCATCGGTTTTTTACGCTGTTGACCGCTATGCCTCGTTTAAGTCAAATTGGGGCAAATACTATAACAACGGCGGTACCGTCGTATCGGGCAGATACACCACCTCAAACGCAGTTCATCAGGCTTCAAAGCTCCCCGAAAACGAGTGGGAAAGTTTTCTTTCCTGGCTTTACGATTTCGAGTACAATAAAATCGGAATCCCGAAGCCCGACAAGGTGATTTTCCTTGATATGCCTATAGAGGTTTCGCAAAAGCTTTTGTCAAAGCGATACTCCGGTGACGAAAGCAAAAAAGATATTCACGAAAGCAACACTAAGTACCTTGACCGCTGCAGAAAAGCCGCTGTTTTCACGGCAAAATACTCCGATTGGGAGATTATTCCCTGTGCTGAAAACGGGGAGGCACGCAGTATTGAGGATATTGCCGCCGACGTGCTTGCAAGCGTTATGAAAATTTATGAATAAGGTGCTTTTATGATTTATATTTTTTTAGCAGAAGGCTTTGAAGAATGTGAAGCCTTGGTACCGCTTGATATTTTAAGAAGGGCGGGAATTGAAGCCAAAACGGTAGGCGTGGGTGCTAGAACCGTTACGGGCGCGCACGGTATTCCCGTTACGTGTGACCTTTTGCAAGCCGACGCGGTGACCGAAAATCTTAAAGGAATAGTCCTTCCGGGCGGTATGCCGGGCACCCTTAACCTTGATAAGAGTGACACCGTGCAAAAATTTGTAAGCTATGCCAATGAAAACGGACTTTTGATTGGCGCTATATGCGCCGCCCCGCTGATTTTGGGCAGAAAAAACATTTTAAACGGCAAAAAAGCCACCTGTTTTACGGGTTTTGAAAATGAACTTATCGGCGCAAAGGTTGTAAACGACCCCGTTGTGCAGGACCAAAATATCATCACAGCCTACGGTGCCGGTGCCGCTTTTGAGTTTGGTTTCAGCCTTATTTCATACCTTCTGGGCGAAACGGCGGCAGAAGAACTTAAAAAGCAGATGAGATATACAAAATAACTTTTAAAGTGAGTTTATAATGAACGATTTTTTTAACAAAGAAAACAATAACGTTTCTGACGATTACCTAATTCAAAATTTAATCGACGAGCAGTTAGCAGACGAACAGCCCGCAAAGAAGAAAAAGAAAAATTCGGTTATTAAAAACATTGTGTGGGTAATTTCGATAATCGTAGTATCGGTGGGTCTTGCCATTGGGCTTATATACGCAGGTGCCGATTATGCAGGCCTTGGTTTTGGCAGAGGCGACGACGTTACCATAGAGGTTGAATACGGCTCCACTGCGAGTGATATTGCCGCAACGCTCAAGGAAAGCGGCGCCGTAAAAATGCCTATGTTTTTCCGCCTTTACGCTAAAATCAAGGGCTATGAAAACAGTTTCCAGTACGGAGTTTACACCTTTAACACCGAAGCGGGATACGATTCTATATGCGAAATGCTTATGTATGAGGGCGCCAAAGCCGAAACCGTAACCGTAACCATACCCGAAGGCACAGGTATTAACGACTATACAAAAAACGTAAACGGTGAAGACGTTACGGTTAAGGGTATTGCAACCCTTCTTTCAGAAGCAGGCGTTTGCTCCCGTTCGGACTTTTTGGCCGCGCTTGAAGAGGTTGAAAGAAAATCAGCCCTTTTAAGCTGTGCGGACGATAAAAAAACATATTTTACGCTTGAGGGCTACCTTTTCCCCGAAACATACGATTTTTACTGCTACGATTCGGAAGAATGTGCCGTTTTAGCCGTTCAAAAGCTTGTTAGGGAAGCTGAAAAACGTATCACTGACGAAATGTTTGACCGCGCAAAAGAAATAGGTCTTTCTATGAACGAAGTTTTGACACTTGCCTCAATAGTTCAGATGGAGGCAGGCAATTTCACTGACGATATGCCCTCGGTGGCGGCAGTTTTTCTTAACCGTCTTGCAAGTGACGAGTTTTCAACCCTTGGCTCCTCCCCCACCTGTTATTATGGGGACTCTTTCAGATATGACGACGGCCGCTATAATACCTACAACGTAAACGGCTTGCCGCCCGGTCCGCTTTGCTCGCCTGGTATTGCCGCTATAAACGCGGTCCTCTGGCCCGATGAGCACGAATATTACTACTTTGTGACCGATGCTACGGGCAAGTTTTATTTTCACAAAACCTTAGCCGAACAGAATGCAACCATAGCCGAACTCAAAAAAGGAAATAACTGGATATATGAGTATTTTAACTGACGTTATAAAACCGCCCGAACTTTTAGCACCCGCCGGCGATTTAACCCGCCTTAAAGCCGCCGTTGATTACGGGGCAGACGCGGTTTACCTTGCGGGCGAAGAGTTTGGTATGAGAACTGCCGCTTCAAATTTCGGTGAAGAGGATTTGAAAAAAGGTATTGACTATGCCCACGCGCACGGTGTTAAGGTACACGTTGCCTGCAATACCCTTCCCCACAATGCCGAAATACCGCGGCTTCCCGCTTTTTTGGAGTATATAAATTCCTTAGGTGCAGATGCCGTTATTGCGGCAGACCTTGGCACAATGAATCTTGTTAAAAAGTATGCGCCCGACTGCGAGCTTCACATTTCGGTGCAATCGGGTATATGTAATTACGAAACCGCCCGCGCCTTTCATAATTTCGGTGCAAAGCGGGTGGTGTTAGCCCGCGAGCTTTCGCTCGACGAAATTGCAGAAATTCGCGCCAAAACACCCAAGGAACTCGAAATCGAAGCCTTTGCCCACGGCGCTATGTGCGTTTCCTTTTCGGCAAGGTGCTTGCTTTCGGCTTATATGACGGGTAGGGACGCCAACCGCGGTGACTGCGCGCAGTCTTGCAGATGGAGTTATTCCCTTGTGGAAGAAAAACGCCCCGGTCAACATTTTGATATAACCGAAACCGACAAGGGCACTTACATTTTAAACGCCAACGATATGTGTATGGCAGAGCATCTTGATAAAATGGTTGCCGCAGGGGTTGACAGTATAAAGATAGAAGGCAGAGCAAAATCTCACTACTACACCGCCGTTGTGACCAACGCTTATCGCGGCGCGGTTGACTCGCTTAAAGAAAACCCGCTTAGTTGGAAATGTCCCGCTTGGGTTTTGGAAGAGCTTAACAAAATAAGCCACCGCACCTACTCTACGGGATTTTATCTCGGTCGTCCCGAAAACAGCCAAACCTATGAAAACGCAGGCTACGTAAGAGATTATTCGGTAGCGGCCATTGTTGACGGTTACGAGGACGGTAAAATTATTGCCACCCTTAAAAATAAGTTTTATAAAGGGCAGGAGCTTGACTGTCTCGAGCCCAAACGTGCGCCCTTTATACTTACTGCAAACCAATTATTCGATAAAAACGATAACCCGATAGAAAGCGCCCCCAACCCCATGATGACAATTAAAATTCCCTTCGAGCGCCCCCTTAAAGCAGGCTCACTGCTTAGAATGAAGGCCGAATAATTAAAATTAACACCTTTTGACAATACTATCGTCAAGAGGTGTTTTATTTTGGTTAAAAAAAGTTTTTGGAAGGTCTTTGCGGGGCGCAGTGCAGTTAGTTTTTTTGTTATGCTGATGTTTTTTCTGTTTTGCATTTTAAGGCTGGCACTAATTGCTTCGGGAACTTATGTCGCGGCAGACAGTACGGCAAACCGCCTTGTAATTTCGGCAGGAAATTTAAGGGGCACGGTTTTTGACTGCAATATGGTGCCGATTACCAACAACAAAAAGCGGATACTTGCCGCAGTTTCCCCCACTCCCCGCGCCATAACGGCAATAAGCGCCGTGCTTGAGGGGGATAAGCTTAACTCGGTTTTAGAAGCCCTTAAAAGCGGCAAGCCCACCGTCTGCGAGGTACCTTATGAAATTGAGTGCGACGGCATTGTTTGTACTACCGTTTACTCAACCGATTACGAAAACTTCCCTGCAGTTCACACCGTAGGCTACACCGATTTCGACGGCAAGGGCGTTACGGGAATTGAAAAAGCCTACGATGAGCTTTTGTATTCTGACGAGCAGGTGCGTTTTATATATGAAATTGCGGCAAACGGCAGTATTTTAGAGGGTGTTGAAGCTGCGGTAGAAAATAATTCTTCCGTTAAGGCAAACGGAGTCGTAACAACCATTGATATTAACATTCAAAATATTGCCGAAACTCACGCCGAGGCTTTGGAGTGCGGGGCGATAGTCATAGCAGAGGTTAAAACGGGCAAAATACGCGCCATTGCAAGCCGACCCGACTTTGAAGTAGAAAATATTGCAGACTTCCTTTCGTATGAAAATTCACCCTTTTTAAACCGCGCATTATCGGCTTATAACGTGGGCTCTGTCTTTAAGCCCTGTCTTGCCGCCGCCGCTATAGAAACCAACCTTTCGGATTTCACCTTCGCTTGCGAGGGCAGCACCTTGGTGGCTGACAGGTATTTTAAATGTCACAAGACATCGGGTCACGGCTTTTGCGATATGCGGTACGCCTTGGCACTTTCCTGCAACGTGTTTTTTTATAACCTTGCCTTTAAAACGGGCGGCAAGGCTTTGCTTGATATGGCGGGGGCTCTGAAATTCGGTAACAGTTTAAAACTTGGCGAAAATTTGTATTCTGCGGCGGGTAATTTGCCAGATGAAAACGAACTTGAAAACATTGGCGCATTGGCAAATTTAAGTATTGGTCAAGGCAGTCTTTTGCTAAGCCCCGTTTCAATGCTTAACCTTTACTCTGCCATTGCAAACGACGGGATTTATTTTTCCCCCTCTTTGATAGAGGGCACTTTCCAAAACGGTGAATATAAACAGTACAACGTCGGCAACCCCACGAAAGCTATGCAAAACTCCACCGCGACAAAGCTCAAAGCCCATCTTGCCGAGGTATTGACAATGGGTACGGGCAGTGAAGCCGTGCCAAAAAACGTTACCGCCGCGGGCAAAACCGCCACCGCCCAAACCGGAAAATTCGAAAACGGCAGTGAAATCTGCGCAGGTTGGTTTTGCGGCTTTTTTCCTTTTGACAACCCCGAATACACGGTAATTGTTTTCTCGGAAAATACCGCCCGCCAAGAGATTAGTTGCAGTAAAATTTTTTCGGCTTTAGCAGACGATATTACAGCCCTCAAGCATTGACAAAATAAGGCACTTAATGTATAATATATTGGTTAAAATGTAACTTGAAGGATGTATCACTATGGAATGGACTTCTCTTAATGAATTACGCGAAAAATACCTTGCTTTTTTTGAGTCGAAAGACCATTTAAGGCTTGGCAGTTTTTCCTTGGTGCCTAACAATGATAAGTCGCTTTTGCTTATCAATTCAGGTATGGCGCCCATGAAAAAATACTTCACAGGCGAGGTAACTCCCCCAAAGAACCGCGTTACCACCTGTCAAAAATGTATCCGCACACCCGACCTTGAGCGTGTGGGTCATACCGCACGCCACGGCACGTTTTTTGAAATGCTGGGCAACTTCTCTTTTGGCGATTATTTTAAGGATGAGGCTATTGCTTGGGCATGGGAATTTTTAACCAAAACCCTCGAAATACCCGAAAATCTGCTTTGGCCCTCTGTTTATGAGGAGGATGACGAGGCCTATGCCATTTGGCGTGACGTTATAGGCGTGCCTGGGGAGCATATTGTAAAACTCGGCAAAGCGGATAACTTCTGGGAGCACGGTACAGGTCCCTGCGGTCCCTGCAGTGAAATTTATTTTGACCGCGGCGAAAAATACGGCTGCGGCTCGGCAGACTGCAAACCCGGTTGTGACTGTGACAGATATATGGAAATCTGGAACAACGTTTTCTCGCAGTTCAACAATATGGGTGACGGCACCTATACCGAGCTTGAGCACAAAAATATTGATACCGGTATGGGTCTTGAACGTCTTGCCTGCGTTATGCAGGGGGTTGACAATATGTTCGAGGTTGACTCTATCCGTAACATTCTTAACAAGGTTTGCGCTATTTCAGGCAAGGAATACAGCAAGGATAATTCTACCGATATTTCTATCCGCGCTATTACCGACCACGCCCGCGCCGCTACGTTTATGATTAGCGACGGTATAATCCCCTCTAACGAAGGCAGGGGCTACGTGCTTCGCCGTATTATCAGAAGGGCTGTGCGCCACGGCAAGCTTATTGGCATAGACCGTCCCTTCTTTATGGAGCTTTGCGACGCGGTTATTGAAGAAAACAAAGCAGGCTACCCCGAGCTTGTTGACAAAAAGGACCTTATAACAAAGGTTATCACCAATGAGGAAGCAGGCTTTAACAAAACTATTGACCAGGGTCTTAATATGCTTGCCGAACTTACCGCAAAGGGCGGTATGCTTTCGGGTGAGGACGCTTTCAAGCTTTACGACACCTACGGTTTCCCCATTGACCTTACTATTGACATTCTTGCCGAAAAAGGTATGACCGTTGACGAAGAAAAGTTCAGAGAATGTATGAACCGCCAACGCGAAATGGCCCGCGCCTCAAGAAAAGCGGCCGACGGCGAGAGCTGGAAGAGTGACGGCATTGTATTTGAAAATATCCCTGCCACCGAATTCTTAGGCTATACCGATAATACCTGCGAAGCCACCGTGCTTGACATTGTAAGCGAAGGCGAGCATATTGCAAGCTTAAGCTCCGAGGCCGAGGCTATTATCGTTCTTGACAAAACTGTTTGCTACGCCGAAAGCGGCGGTCAGGTTGGTGACACAGGCTCGGTTTCGGGTAACGGTGTATTTGCCGTTACCGATACAAAGAAAACTGCACACGGCATCTTTACCCACAGCGGAAAACTTGAAAGCGGCACGCTTTCTATCGGTGACAAGGTAATGGTTTCTATCGATACCTCTCGCCGCAACGCTATTCGCCGCAATCACACTGCCGCTCATCTTTTGCAGGCGGCTTTGCGTGCAGTGCTCGGCACACACGTTGAGCAGGCGGGTCAGCTTGTTAACGAAAAGGCCGTACGTTTTGACTTTACACATTTCTCCTCGCTCACAAGCGAAGAACTCGCAAAGGTTGAAGAATTTGTAAACAACGCCATTTTGGACGGCATTGCAGTTATGAACGAAGAAATGCCTATTGCCGAAGCTAAAAAGCTTGGCGCTATGGCGCTTTTCGGTGAAAAGTACGGCGAGGTTGTTCGCGTTGTTGCTGCGGGTGATAAGTCGGTTGAGCTTTGCGGCGGCACCCACGTTGATAATACTTCAAAGCTTGGTCTTTTCCACATTATTTCCGAATCAAGCGTTGCCGCCGGTGTACGCCGCATTGAAGCGGTCACAGGCAACTTTGTTCTTAACGTTATTTACAATAATGCAAAGCTTATGAACGACACTGCCGAGGTTCTCAAAGCTCAGAACCCGCAGGATATTGCAAAGCGCGCTTCTATAGTTATGAACGAGCTTAAGGAAACAAAACAGTTGCTCGAAAAAGCCGAAAGCAAGCTTGCAGGCTCTAAGATAGGTGACATTCTTAAGAACAGCCTTACTGTAGGCGAACTGAAAGTAGCAACCGCCCGTCTTGACGGCACCTCTGCGGATGAGCTTCGCAAAATGACCGATACCGTTAAATCGGAAAATGCGGACACTGTAATTGTTTTAGCGGCAGTAAACGGTGATAAGCTCACCTTCTGCGCGGCTTGCGGCAAAAGTGCAGTGGCTGCGGGCTGTCACGCGGGCAATCTTGTTCGCGAAATCGCAAAGTTTACAGGCGGCAACGGCGGCGGCAAGCCCGATTCTGCTATGGCAGGCGGTAAGGACGCTTCAAAAGTAGATGAAGCCCTTAATATCGCAGCCGAAACCGTTAAAACACAAATAGGTGGTTAATTTATGAAGGACTGTTTGTTTTGTAAAATCGCGGCGGGTGAAATTCCCTCAACCAAAATTTACGAGGACGAGTACGTTTACGCCTTTGCCGATATTGACCCTAAAGCACCTTTTCACGCAATAATTATCCCGCGTGAGCATATTGCTTCGGCAAACGAGATAAACGGTGAAAACAGCCACCTTATTTCCAAGGTTTTTGAAGCGGTTGCAAAAATTGCTAAAAAAGAAAACCTTGAAAACGGCTACCGCGTTGTAAATAACTGCGGTGCTGACGGCGGGCAAACGGTAGGTCACATTCATTTTCACCTTTTGGCGCGCCGCAATCTTGCTTGGCCTCCCGGTTGATATCAAATTTAGTTTTATGGGGTTGATATTATGTCAAAAGCATATACCCGTAACGGCAAGATAGATTTTTTAAAATTTTTCTTTTCAATAATCATTCTTTTAAACCACGCGCAGTATTTTATGCCCAAAGGCAATATTGCCGACTCGTTTAAAGGCTACTCCTTCGGGGTTGAATTTTTCTTTTTGGTTTCGGGTTATTTGCTTATGGCAAGTATATCCCGTGCAGAAGAAAACCCTTCGGGCCTTTCCTTAAGCCGCGAAACCGGTTTGTTTATATTCAAAAAATTCAAATCGGTTTATCCCGAAGTGTTTATTGCTTATATTTTTGCTCTTATTGCGGTATCTGTGGCAAGCGGCACTTCCCTTTTTACGAATTTTGTAAAAAGTTGGAGTGAAGTATTTCTCATAACCTCAACAGGTGTCAGATTCAGTGTTTTTAACCCTGTTATATGGTACATATCTTCAATGCTTTTATGTATGGTTTTCCTTTATCCGTTTATAAGGAAATACAAAAAAAGCGTTTGTCTACTGGTTTTGCCAGTTATAGCCCTTTTAACACTCGGCTATCTGGCGCAGGTTATAGGAAATCTCAGAGGGCCTTCTCTGTGGCTCGGTTTCACCTTTAGGGGCAATCTTAGGGCTCTGGGCGAGCTATCACTTGGTGTGCTTTGCTATTTTGCCACCGAAAAGCTTAGAAGCATAGATTTTAACCTTTTCGGCCGCACCCTATTAACCGTTTTGGAATACGGCATATATGCCGCTTACGTTTACTATATGGCTACGGTTATAAACTCTAAGGCAGACTTTTTCTTCTTGGCGCTTCTTTGCGTTGCGGTTTGCATTTCGTTTAGCGGCAAAGGCATTGATACTGCTGTTTTCAGCAACCGTTTTTGCTCATTTTTGGGCAAATTCAGTTTACCGCTCTTCCTTAGCCACCGCTTCTATCCGGAACGGCTGTTAGACCTATTCCCCTTCCTTGACGGAACGAGAATCAGATATCAATTTATATTTTATATTGTACTTTCCTTCGCTACCGCGGCGGCGGTTATGATAATTTCCAACCTATTGCGAAAGTACGGAAAATATATAACAGCATTTTTTAAAAAAATAATTTTAAGTAAAGCTGGGTAAAAATTTATGTCAAAATATTATACTATGAAAATCGCGGGAATTGAAAAAAATCTTGAAATGTTTCCCGTAAGTGATAAACTTGACATCGCCGCATTTATTATTTTTGACGATGTTGAACTGACCGTTAAGGGTTGCGAGGAACTTCTTGAAAAAGTGCCTGAGTTTGACTGTGTTTTAACTCCTGAAGCTAAAAGTATTCCTATTGCTTACGAAATGGCGCGTCAGTCAGGCAAGCCTTACGTTATTGCCCGCAAGGGTGTTAAGGTTTATATGCGAAATCCTCTTGAGGTTACGGTAAACTCCATAACCACCAAAAACGAGCAAAAGCTTTTCCTCGGTGAGACAGAGGTTAACAAAATCAAAGGCAAGCGCGTGCTTATTGTTGACGACGTAATAAGCACAGGCGAATCACTTGCCGCGGTTAGAGAATTGGTTGCAAAAGCAGGTGGAATCGAAGCCGCAGCCTGTGCCTTTTTGGCAGAAGGCGATGCCGCTGACCGCAAGGACATAATTTTCCTTGAAAAGCTTCCGCTTTTCTTTAAGTGAGGTAAATTTGTATGAAGATCGTAAAACAAGCGGACTCATCGAAAATCTTTCCCTTTATTGCATATATCCCTGAAAATTTGCCTGAAAAACCCGCCGTTATTTTTCATCTTCACGGCGCGGGTGAGCGCGGCAACGGCGGTGACGAGTTGGACAGAGTTCTCAAACACGGCCTTGCGAACGTTGCAAACGACGAAACCTTAAAGGATGCTATTCTTATTATGCCGCAGTGCCCACCCGAATCTTTTTGGGCGGTAAAGGCAGAAAAAATTAAGGAATTTATTGATATTATCGTTTCAGAGTATTATGCCGATAAGGACCGTATTTATCTTTGCGGGCTTAGTATGGGTGGCTACGGCACCTGGTATACAGCCATGGCTTTTCCCGAAACCTTTGCGGCTATTGCCCCCTGTTGCGGCGGCGGTATGCCTTGGAATGCAGGCGTGCTTACAATGCCCATAAAGACCTTCCACGGTTTAGAGGATGACGTTGTATCACCCTTTAACACTATTGATATGATACGAGCTCTTGAAAATTGGCATCCTAACTTCTCATACGAACTTTACGAGGGCGTAGGCCACAATTCTTGGGTAAAGGCCTTTACACCCGAGCTTATCGACTGGCTTTTAGCACAGCATAAATAAAATTTCAGCCCTTGAAATTAGTCTTTCAAGGGCTTATTTAAAAGCATAAAACGGAGTGAGATTATGCTAAACACAGGCAAAAACTTAATACCCGACACCCCAAAAAAAGTTTGCAATTACATTTGCACCTGGAACTCACAGGCCCTCACTGCTAAAAAGTTGGGACTTACCGGTAAAGACTGCTCCGAGCAGCGTGACGTTATTGACAGCAAGCATATTTTCGGAAGTGAAAGCTACTACCACCTTACCGACCGAAAATTTCGCAAGGACCTTATTTTTTTGATGGATGACGGTTGGGACGTACCATACGGAACACCTAACGACGCAGAACATAAAGGCATTTTCGGTTCCCTTATACCCGATGCAGAGAAATTTGCCGAATTCGGCGCCGACCCCCTTACCAGACTTAGCGGATTATCTAAAAAAGTTAAGGAAATGGGCTATATGGGGCTTGGACTTTGGGTTTCTCCTCAAATCCCCAACGAAACCGTATTCGACCCCGAAGCTGCCCGCATTTATTGGGAAGATCGCGCCGATTTTTGCCATAAAGCAGGTGTGCTTTATTGGAAGGTCGACTGGGGTTTTCATACCGATAACGAGTACCGCAAGCTTATAAGCCGCGCGGTTAAAAAATGCGCTCCCGAAATAATTGTCGAGCACGCCGTAACACAGGCACCCTTATCCCTTATGGAAAGCGATGACCTTGCCACGCGACGCGGCGCTACCGCAAAGGAGCTTATGCAGTTTTGTGACGTTTTTCGCACCTATGACGTTTGTCACCCTTTTGACGATGTTTGCACTCTGAAGAGGGCCGCCGAAGCGCTTACCGCTTCTGTAGAACGCGACGGTGACTCGCTTAGCCTTGTAAATGCCGAAAGTCAAGGCATTGTTGCCGCCGCTTTGGGACTTTGCGTCGGCGTGATGGAGTATGACAACAATATGGCGGCTTGCCTTAATTGGCACCGTATTGCACCGCCATTTTCAATTCGTAATAGTTACTGCATTTGCAGTGAAGACGAACTTTGCGACACACTTTACTGTGAAACCGATATTGCCGACTGGTTCTCTGTTGCAGGAAAAACCGTAACGGAAACTGCGCCCGCAGTAATTGCACGTGGTTGTCCCCTGCCCGAAATTAACTGCAAGGGCCCGCACGCACCCTTTGTGGCTCTTTCAAAAAACCCCGAAAACAATGCCTTTGCGGTTGCATGCTTTAAAAGAAACGTTGACGGCAAGGCTAAAACCTTTTGTCCTGCCGACGTTACCGTAAAAGAAGCCGACCCCGAAGCATATATGGGCGTTTTCGGTGAGTTTGGCAGTCTTACGTTCGAGTTTACAGGGACTATTAAAGGCCGCAAGGTTTTGATTCAAGACCTTGTGGGCGATACCTCTTTTGACGTGACAAATAAGATTTCGGTTTCTGATTCTGCTCTTACTTTAAGCGGCAATGATATCGCCCTTTTCGGCAAGTCGGGAAGAGACGCGTCAGATACTTGCGAACCCGCATTTTTAATTAAACTTTTTTAATTCTTATATAGGGCATAATATAATAAAGTAAATTGAGGTAGCTTTTCCCAAACAGAAAGGAATTTTTGTAATGAAGCCGTTTTTAGGAATCGACTTGACAACAAATAAAAATAACGAACAGTTTAACGGTGATGAGTTTATTGTAGCCAAGCCCTCACCCGAAATGACCAAATGGCTAGAGCGCTCTTTTGAAGACGCAAACGAAACTATTGAAAAAAGCAAACTACCACTCGGTGCGCGAATTTGTCAGTGGGTTTGCGGAATTACCGGTGTATTGCTCGCTGCAGGTATTTCAGAAGCTACAACCGATGAAGAACTCACCTTTTCTTTTATATATAAAACGACACCTTGGCTCTTTTGGCTTGCGGGAGTTTGTTTGATTGTTTGGGGAATTCTTACCTTCTTAAGCACTAGAAAAGAAAAAGCCGTTCTTAACGACGACCAAGGTTCGCAAACCTTTTCAAATCTTGATAACACCTGTGATGCTATATTTTCAGAATTATCCGTTCCTGACGATTCGGTAGAAGTAGACCTTCTATCCTTCTTTTATAAAGCAACAGAAGGTGAAGTTAAAATTCAGAGAAAAAACATTATGCTTCCATCCTACAACAACCTTATCTTCAACGCTTTTGCCGATTCCGAAAATTTATATTTAGCTAATTTAGAGGGTAAATATGCAATTCCGCTATCCTCCGTAAAAAGAATACATACCGAAAAGAAAAAAATCTGTATTCCCGATTGGAACAAAGACGAGGATTATGATAAAGGAATTTACAAGCAGTACAAACTCAGACAAGACGATAATTACAATATCGTTTGTAAGTGTTATTACATATTGGAAATTGACCGTGACGGCGAGAGTTGGGGAATTTATTTTCCCTGCTACGAGTTACCTGTTTTCGAAAAACTTACAGGATTAAAAGCTTCCGTAATTTAATACATAAACGAAGCGAGATAATTCTAAACATTTGAAATAGCAAAACAAAGTAAATGAAATTCCTCAAAACTATTTTAAAAAATTATACAATTCTACTATTACAATACAACCTTTTACTTTGAAAGGAATGTTTTATGAAGAAGATTTTCTGCTTTATTCTTATACTAAATATTTTATTTTTATCTTCTTGCACAGCAAATAAAGTTTTATCCGAAGGTCAATTGCTTTATGACTGCGGCGCGGAAAGTTCCGCCGATGTGCAAAAATACGAATTTATATATGAGGGCTATGATGAGTATAACGGTGATAACCAACTGGTAATCACCGACGAATCAGATCAGGCGTTATTTTCGCATTACGAATACGTTTCGGACTGGCCCTCGGAACAACTTCACGAACTTTATCTTTTCCCCTCTAACACTTTTACAATTACTGTAAACGACCAAGCTTTCACCTTCTATTTATCTGAAGACGGAAGCCTTACGTCAGTTCCAAGCGCGAATGTAAGTGGTAGAAAAACGTATCAGGCAGAAAAGAAATACCGCATAACCGAAGATAAATTAAATGAACTTATTGCTAAATACGATAAATAAAATACGTATAAATACAAAAAGGCTTGACCGTTTGGCCAAGCCTTTTTTGCAGAAAAATGCCATAAACCTATTACAATTTTGAAAAACATTTACATTAAAATATCATTGTGGTATACTAATAGGTAATAAAACTGTTATGAGGCTGAAACTGAATTATGAAATCAATTAAAAATTTGTATAAAATAGGTTACGGTCCATCAAGCTCACATACGATGGGTCCCGCTTTTGCCGCAATACAATTTATTTCAGAATACGAAGACGCGAACTTTGTAAAGGTAATTTTATACGGTTCCCTCGCCAAAACCGGAAAAGGTCACGGTACCGACAAAGCTATTTCCGAAGCACTGCCGGGCATTAAAACAGAAATAATTTTTGATACAAAAAGCGCTACGCCCGTTCACCCCAACACCTTGGAATTCATAGCTTTCAAGGATGAGTGCGAGCTTGGTAGAAAATGTTTTTACAGTATCGGCGGCGGTGAAATCCGCGACGATAATACCGCTACCGTTGAGCAAAAAGAATTTTACAAGGAAAAAACCTTCAGCGATATTGCCGACTTTTGTAAAGCGCAGAACATTCGCCTTTCGGAATACGTTTTCCGTAATGAAGACGACGATATTAAGCCCTATTTGCTTACCGTTTGGAAAACAATGCAAAACTCCGTTAACGAGGGTTTGAGCAAAAGCGGTATTCTGCCGGGCGGTCTTTCGGTAGAACGAAAAGCCCAATTTTTATTCAGTCAAAAGCATATTGACGAAAGTCCCCAAACAAGAGAGAACCGTTTAGTTTGCTCATACGCATTTGCCGTAAGCGAGCAAAATGCCGACTGCGGCGTAATTGTAACGGCTCCCACCTGCGGCTCCTGCGGAGTTTTGCCGGCGGTTCTGAAATATATGCAGGAAAAGAACCGCTTTTCAGACGATGATATTATCCGCGCCCTTGCCGTTGCGGGACTTATAGGAAATATTGTCAGCACAAACGCTTCTATAAGCGGCGCCGAATGCGGCTGTCAGGCTGAAATCGGCACTGCCTGCAGTATGGCCGCCGCCGCTTTGTGCGAGCTGTTCGAAATGGGCATTGACCAAATCGAATACGCCGCCGAAGTAGCAATGGAGCACCATTTAGGCCTTACCTGCGACCCCGTTTGCGGCCTTGTGCAAATTCCTTGTATTGAGCGTAATGCCGTTGCGGCTATGCGCGCAATAAATGCGCTTAGCCTTGCGAATTTCCTCTTTGCCAGCAGAAAGGTTTCCTTTGACGTTGTGGTCGAAACAATGTACCGTACAGGCAAAGACCTTTCCCATTTATACCGCGAAACCTCCGAAGGCGGCCTTGCAAAATTGTATTCAAAAAACCATTAAAAGCTTTAAAAGTGAGAAAAAATGAAATCTAATTTGTTTATTAAAATTATTGATGAAACCACCCTCGAATTAGACGAAAGCCTGAAGACTACCATTGGCAGACTGATGGCCCAGTCAGGCAAATGCCGCGAAACCGACAAAGAGGGCGATTCACTATTCTTCGACTGTACTGAAAAAGGGAAGTTAATAGTTAAGCACTTCAAATATAATAATATCACGAGTGAAAAACAAATCTATTACGTACGCGGCGAGGTTTTTGAAGAAAACGGTAAAACAAAAGTAGCCATATACACCGTACACGACCGCACCACCGTATTTTTCAGATGGATTGAAATACTCTTATGCGTACTTATGTTCGTTGCTCATTTTCTTGTTTTGTCAATCGCAGAAGTGCCATTTGAAAAGCAGTTCTTGGTGCTTCCAACTATACTTATCGGAACCATTGTCTTTCATTTATACCGCACAAAAAACGAAAAGACCTATATGCCCCACAACATAGACGTAATGAAAAACGAAATAATCAAAAGAGTTGAAGCGGTAAAACGCTGGAATGATTAATAAAAAACTCGGCCAACTAATATAAGGCAAAATTATAAACATACATCTAAAAAGGGTTCTTCGAAAATATTTAAGGCTTGACCGATTTGGTCAAGCCTTTTGTTATGCCTCCCTTGTGTAAAGGGAGGTGGATTTTGCAAAGCAAAAGACGGAGGGATTGTGGTTTTTAAAAATTTGACAATCCCCCAGTCAAAAATCAAGGATTTTTGCCAGCCCCCTTTACACAAGGGGGCCTTTTCCCTAAAACAATGTCGTTATCCAATAAATAATTCCGTAAATTACACTCGCCAGAACGCCATAGGCTATAACAGGCCCCGCAATTTTGAAGATATTTGCGCCAACGCCTAATACAAACCCCTCTGCTTGTGTCAACTTAGGACCCGTTAATTTTTGGAATTTTTATCTGCCAATTGATTAAAGTATTCTATCAACTCAATTTCCTTTGGGTCGTAGGGGCGCAAATTGGGTCTAAACAAGTCATGCTGCCATTTTGTGAAATCGTAGTCTCTTTCTCCTTCTTTATACTGGTCCCATAGGAATCCCCATGGCTCGTTTGTCTGTGTTTTGCCAACCACAAATCCCCAACAGTAGCTTGCAATGTTCTCGATATACAGCAATGGATAAATTTCGGCAATATTGTTATGGTTGATCCGCTGCAACCATTCCGTTACGAGAATCGGTCTGCCAAGTTTTTTCAACTCGTATAAATTTTCTACAAATTGAGGGTATTTCAAATAAGAGTGAAAACTGACCACATCCGAAAGTTCAAGTGCATGTGCTTCTTCTTTAGTTGCACACTTACCTCCGTCAAAGCCACGCCATATATCTGCACAAAGCGGTTGAATTGGATCTTCTGCACGAACCACCTCAAAAAGTATATCAAGAAATTCTACAGCCTTTTCTCCACGCTCTATACCAGGCTCATTCCAAACATTCCAGCAAAATATTCGTTGATCATCGCGATATTTTCTGACAATGCTTCTCACCATTTCCAAGAATTTATCTTTTAACTCAGGATATTCCATATAATGATGCGCTTCCATAGCCAATTGTTCTTCGTTCAAAGGAAAACGACCCTGATGCTCGCCCAAGGCATACGATTGCTCGCCCATTTTCTTGGGGACAAAAACATCTCCGCGTGGCAAATCCTCCTCGTATCCGAGAACGATCATTACCTTTTGATTGTGTTTATTACAAAGTGATATATAACGTTCAAAAATATCCATAAAAGACTCGGGCTCTGCATAGTACACATCGAAATTCGCCCATAACCGAACGGTATTAAAGCCGATCTTATTTGCAAGAGCAAGTTCTCGATCGGCAGTAGCAAATTTTTCTTCGGATTTATAGCTTTGCCACATATCGAGTCTGTTCGCACAATCACTGCCTATAAAATTACAACCCCTTAACCAACCTAATTTATTATACCAATCATTCGCCTCTTGTATAGTCCATTTTCTTTTCAAAGTTATCACCTTTCCGCAGGAACGATTTTATTAAGTCTTTACAATTCACTGCAATTTAATTATAATAATTAAAAGCAGACTTATACATAGTTTTTTTAAGACAAAAAGTGAGGAAAATAAGTTGAAAGAAGAGTTTTTGCATTCGTTTGTTCCCTGTAAGGTTATTACTCCTTTTTATATTTCTTTGGCAGGAATTACATATCCAAATTCTAATTATCATTTAAGCCAAAAAAAACGTAGCATTTCCGTGATTGAATATGTAACTGACGGAAAAGGATACGTTTTAATCGACAACGAGTATAAAGAAGTAAAATCCGATATGATTTATTTTCTTAAAAAGGACGAGCACCACGAATATTTTGCCGATAAAAAAGATCCGTTTACTAAAATTTTCCTTAACATCTCGGGAACACTTTCAAAAGAAATAGCTACCTTGTACGGTCTTGCAAATGAGCATATATTTATAAACAAAAAGCTTCGTTCTGTATTTGAAAGAATTCCGCAAGTATTGCATTCTTCAAAAAATGAGGAAGAAATGCAAATAGAATTGCAAGTTATTTTGATTGAAATTTTAACAAAACTTTCATATCAACAAAGTAAAGAAAAGGTTAGTAAAGAAGCAACTGAATTAAAAGAGTATATCGATACAAATATTAATAGAATAATTCCAAATTCCGAATTGGCAAACGTGATATTTCGTTCTGTAGATTACTGCCAGAAGTTGTTTATAAAAGAATACGGCAGTACACCATACGCATACCAAATAAACAAAAAAATAATGATAGCAAAAAATCTATTAACAAATACAGATATTTCCGTTGGCGAACTGGGTGCTTCATTAGGGTATAACGACCCACATTATTTTTCAAATATTTTTAAAACAAAAACAGGCCTTAGTCCGTTAAAATATAGAAAAAATAAAATATGTAATTAGCAATGCAAAAGGCTTGACCGAGCAGGTCAAGCCTTTTTCGTTTAGAATAAAGTTGTGATCCAATAAATAATCCCATATACAACAGATGCCACCGTGCCGTACACAATCACCGGTCCTGCTATTGTAAACATCTTGGCGCCGACTCCCAGGATGAAGCCTTCTGCTTGTGTCAAGTTAGGACCTATTAGTGATTAAACCCGATTACGTTTTTTTGTTACTATCTTATCGCAAGCTGCCAAAACACC
>CAZHYD010000013.1:6898-23362 GCA_964536645.1 uncultured Ruminococcus sp. | reverse complement strand
CCCTCGTTCACGGCGGACCTTTTGCCAATATCGCTCACGGATGCAACTCCGTTATCGCTACCAAGATGGCTATGAAACTGGGCGACTACACAGTGACAGAGGCAGGTTTCGGCGCAGACCTGGGCGCTGAAAAGTTCCTTGATATTAAGTGCCGTATGGCAGGTCTTACCCCCAGCGCAGTAGTAGTTGTTGCGACAGTACGCGCACTTAAAATGCACGGCGGACTTGATAAAAAGGCTTTGGGCGAAGAAAATCTTACAGCTCTTGAAAAAGGTATTCCCAACCTTTTGCGACACGTTTCCAACATTAAGGATGTTTACAAATTACCCTGCGTAGTAGCTGTTAACCGCTTCCCCACCGACACCGACAATGAGATTAACTTCATTATTGAAAAGTGCAAAGAGCTTGGCGTAAACGTTGTTCTTTCTAACGTTTGGGCCGAGGGCGGCAAAGGCGGCGAAGATTTAGCTCGCGAGGTTGTTAGACTTTGTAACGAAGAAAAGGGTGACTTTACCTTCAGTTATGAGGACGACCTTTCTATTGAAGAAAAGATTGATGCTATAGTTAAAAAGGTTTACGGCGGTGACGGTGTTATCCTTACCCCTGCTGCTAAAAAGCAGGCCGACCGCCTTACAGAGCTTGGCTTCTCAAAATGCCCCGTTTGTGTTGCAAAAACACAGTACAGCTTCTCCGACGACCCGACGAAACTCGGTGCTCCCAGTGGGTTTACGGTAACCGTTAGAAACATTAAAATCTCTGCCGGTGCAGGATTTATTGTAGTGCTCACGGGTGATATTATGACCATGCCCGGACTTCCCAAATCCCCCGCGGCAGAGCGCATTGACGTTGACGAAAACGGTAAAATTACCGGTTTGTTTTAAAAAATAAACAAAAAAATAAAAACGCTGTGAAAATTCACAGCGTTTTTTATATTAATAAGATTTATGCGTTTGCACGTGAAACCAAAGAAGACTTCTTTCTAGCGGCGTTATTCTTGTGAATAATACCCTTGGAAGCTGCCTGATCGATTTTCTTAACAGCAGCCTTTACAACTACAGCCTTATCTTCAGAGTTGGCTTCGATAGCAGCATCAGCCTTTTTGATTGCAGTTCTTAAAGCAGAACGGTAAGCCTTATTTCTTTCGTTGTTTACCTGCGCTACGAGAACGCGCTTTTTAGCGGATTTAATATTCGGCATCGTGACACCTCCCAACAATTAGTACCAAAGCATTGCTTTTAATACACAAACTCATGCAAATGATATGATAACACAAAACAAGTAAAATTGCAATACTTTTTTTAAAAAAATGTAAAAATTAAGTATATTATTTATTATTGGTTTTATAGGTAGGAACAAGCTTTTTAACAAATTCCTTAATATCAACCGATTCGTCATACATACTGTCATACATCTGCTTAATTACACGGTCAAATTCTTTTTCGTCAAAATCGATAGGCTTACCGATGTAGATTAGACTGTTAGAGGTTGAACGAAGCCCCTCCTCCATCATAAGCAGTTCTTCGTATAGCTTTTCACCGGGTCGAAGGCCAATAAACTCAATATCAATATCCTTGTACGGTACAAGTCCCGAAAGCTTTATAAGGTTTTCAGCCAAGGTCAGAATTTTTACAGGCTCGCCCATATCAAGAACGAATATTTCACCGCCCTCAGCCGAAGCGCCTGCTTGAAGTACCAAGGATACCGCTTCGGAAACAGACATAAAATATCTGTAAATATTAGGGTCGGTAACGGTTACGGGGCCGCCGTATTCTATCTGCTTTTTAAAGAGCGGTATAACGCTGCCGTTTGAGCCGAGAACGTTTCCGAATCTAACCGCAACAAAATCGGTCTTTGAGTGCTTGTTGCAGTTTTGAATAATCATTTCGCAAATACGCTTGCTGGCACCCATAATATTTGTGGGATTAACCGCCTTATCACTGGAAATCAGTACGAACTTTTTAACGCCGTACTTATCGGCACAGTTTGCAGTTTTATACGTTCCGAAAACGTTATTCTTTATTGCCTCGTTCGGTGAATCTTCCATTAGAGGTACGTGCTTGTGGGCTGCAGCGTGGAAAACAACCGTAGGTCTGTGTTCAAGGAAAAGTGCGTCAAGTCGCTTTGAATCTCTTACAGAGCCTATTAATGTCACTAAATTTAGCGTTGGGAACTTATGGCTTAATTCGTTTTGAATTTCATAAGCATTGTTTTCGTAAATATCAAAAATTATAAGCTTTTGCGGGTTTTGAATGGCAATTTGACGGCAAAGCTCAGAACCGATAGTACCGCCGCCGCCTGTAACAAGAACAACCTCATCCTTAAGATAGGAAAGACTATCAATATTGTTAATATCAATGGGATCTCTACCCAAAAGGTCGTCAATTTCGACGTTACGGATTGAGGAGGTAAGATCATCGGGGTTGTAGATACAGCAAACACCGGGCAAAATTTTAAGTTTACAATTGGTTTGTTGACAAAGCTTAAGGATTTCGGTTCTGACATGATTTGAAGCCGAAGGAATTGCAAAAATTATAACCGAAATATCGTAATCCTTCGCGGCAGATATTATCTTTTCCCTACCGCCTATTATCTTGACACCCGCAATGTACTGACCAATCTTATAGGTATCATCGTCAATAACGCATTTAACCTTTGCATTATTAAACTCGTTTTTACGCTGCATTTCCTTGATAACAAGCTCGCCTGCGTCCCCCGCGCCAATAACCATAACGTTACCTTTTACGCCGTTATTAGAAGGTGTATGCCCGCCGTTTTGATACCCAATATCGTGGCTTTTTTTCTTGAAAAGGCGGTAAGCAAGCCTTTGGATAACAATAATGCTTGCAAGAAAGAAAAACTCGATTACAAAGAAGAAAAGCTTAAAGTTGGTGTTAAAGAAAGCGCGCTGTACCAATGCCAAAATCGCACAGGAAATGCCTGCAGAAGCAATTACTCTGAAAATTTCCATAAAATGCGAATATGACCACAAAATATTATAGATTTTAAAAATATAATTAGTCAGCAAAACTATACAAGGCAGACAAATCATCGAAAAAATATGTATATGTTCCGATGACGTAAAGGGGTTTATACGCGCAAAAAAGTATACCCCCAAAAGTGAAACTACAGTTGAAATAAAGTCTGATACTAAAAACAGTAAAAGTGTCAAATAACGTTTTTTCATAATTCTCTCACTTTATAAAAGTTCAATTCCCATTTCTTTACACTTAATTATTTCTTTATCGGGCCAAATTGATACCTGTACCTCGCCAATGTGAGCCTTATCTAAAAGAAGCATACAAAGTCTTGACTGGCCAATACCGCCGCCTATTGTAAGCGGTAATTCGCCGTTTATGAGCATACTGTGGAATTGATATTTTACCCTTTCTTCCTTATTTTCGGCCTTTAACTGCTTTAAAAGGCTTTCGCGGTCCACGCGAATACCCATTGAAGAAATTTCAAAAGCGGTGTCAATAACATCGTTGTAAATCAAAATGTCGCCGTTTAAGTCCCAAT
Organism: uncultured Ruminococcus sp.; assembly: GCA_964536645.1. GTDB lineage: Bacteria > Bacillota > Clostridia > Oscillospirales > Acutalibacteraceae > UBA737. The sequence continues at coordinate 19,846 of CAZHYD010000013.1, read as the reverse complement.
CGTCGTAGTCGGGGGCGCGGCCGTCGTGCTTTTGGCCGTTTTTAAGGCAGCCACCTATCTTCATAAGAAAAACTGCGCCGTGTTCCCTAGTAATAGCATATTCACGTTCTTTAGGTGTAAGTTCGGGATATTTTTCCTCAAGTTCTAAAGAGGAAATAAAGAAAATTTCCTTCGGAAGTTTTGGGTTAATTGACGGGAAAGCTTCGCAAACTGCCTTTTCGGTTCTTAAAACGGCAGTGTAAATATCGCGAACGGTAGCCTTTAAATATACTTCGTTTCTATCCTCTGCGCAGATGATTTTTTCCCAGTCCCACTGGTCAACGTAAATCGAATGAATATTATCACAGGTTTCGTCGCGGCGAATGGCATTCATATCGGTGTAAAGACCTTTATGCATCGGGAAATTATACTTAAGCAAAGCCATACGCTTCCATTTAGCAAGGCTGTGCACAACCTCTGCCATTTGGCCCGTTTCGAGAATATCGAAGGATACGGGCCGCTCAACGCCGTTAAGGTCGTCGTTTATGCCGCTTCCGGTCTTTACGAAAAGCGGTGCTGAAACGCGGGAAAGCTCAAGCAAATCGCAAAGCTCGGCCTCAAACGTGTCCTTAACAAGTGAAATTGCCCTTTGAGTGTCAAACTCACCGAGTTTGGGTAGATATTTTTGCATTTAAATCACCAGTTTTATTAGTATATACTGCCTACGGTTCTGGGGTAAAGAATTACGTCACGAATGTTCTGCACACCTGTAACGTACATAATTATACGCTCAAGACCAAGGCCAAAGCCACTGTGCGGCACGGAACCGAAGCGGCGAAGAGAAATGTAATGCTCGTAGTCTTCTACAGACATTCCTCTAACTGTCATAGCGTCAAGCAATTTTTCAAGGTCTGCCTCACGCTCACTGCAACCGATAATTTCGCCCACACCGGGTACCAAAAGGTCGGTAGCGGCAACCGTCTTACCGTCGGGATTTTGCTTCATATAGAACGACTTAATCTCCTTCGGGTAATTTGTAATAAATACAGGGCGTTTGCAAATTTCTTCCGAAATATATCTTTCGTGCTCGGTCATAAGGTCAGCACCCCACGCTACAGGATACTGGAATTCGTGACCCGATGCTAAAAGTGCGTCAATAGCCTCGGTATAAGTCATAACGGCAAAATCATTTGCAACAACGCTCTTAAGCTTTTCTATTAAACCCTTTTCGATATGCGCATCAAAGAATTTAAGCTCTTCGGGGCACTTTTCAAGCACTGTATTAATAATATGCTTAATCAGGTCCTCGGCAATTTCAATTATATCGGGCAATTCTGCAAAAGCAACCTCGGGTTCAACGTGCCAGAATTCCGCAACGTGACGGGGTGTATTGCTCTTTTCAGCTCTGAAGCTGGGACCAAAGGTGTAGATCTTGCCAAGAGCCATAGCTGCAACCTCGCCTTCAAGCTGACCCGAAACGCTAAGCGCTGCACGGCGTCCGAAGAAATCGTCTGCATTGTAATCGTCTTCGTTTTTGTATTCGTTGCTGTAACCAATGGTGGTTACCTTAAACATTTCACCCGCACCCTCGCAGTCACTCGCAGTGATAAGAGGTGTGTGAATATAAACGTAGCGGCGGCTCTGGAAGAACTCGTGAATGCAGGCAGAAACAACAGAGCGCACTCTAAAAACAGCATTAAAGGTGTTTGTACGAACACGCAAATGCGGAATTGTTCTCAAGTATTCAAGTGTATGACGCTTTTTCTGAAGCGGATATTCGGGCGGACATTCACCCAAAACCTCAATACTTTCAGCGTTTATTTCAACAGAATCTACTGCAACGGCCGAAGGCACAACCAAGCCTTTTACCTTTAAAGAAGTACCAAGCTTCATAAATTCAGCTATTTCGGAAATTTTCGCTTTATCGATAACTATTTGCAGGTGCTTAAAAGAAGTACCGTCATTGAGTTCAATAAAAGCCATATTTTTAGAATCTCTCGAAGTTCTAACCCAACCGCAAACGGTAACGTCAGTGCTAAGGTATTCCTTTTTTTCAAAAATATCAATAATATCAGTATGTTTCATTAATAAAACCTCCCGTAAAAATAAAAGCGCCTATTATCCTAAAATATTAGGACGAATAGACGCATTATTCGCGGTGCCACCTAATTTACCGTTTCAAAACGGTCACCTTAATAAGATTTAACGCATCCGTACGGCGCACCTACTGACCCGAAAAGGCGTTCAGATTGCAGCTCCGAAGTGTTATTCGTATTATTCGTACGCAGTGCTCGCACCAACCGACTGCTCTCTTAAGAACTGAAATAATACTACTTCTCTTCATCATAGCCATTAACAAGACGATTATATCAAATTCTTCCACATTTGTCAACAAGATGAAAGTATTTCGCGAATTGCTTCTACACCCTGCCCCGTCATTGCTGAAAAAGGTATTACTTTAGTATTTTCAGCATATTCTCCCAACTCGTCAAATATCAATGACATTCGGTTTTCGGTTTCGGTTTTGTTAAGCTTATCCGCCTTGGTTAAAACGATGGTATAAGGGATATTATTTGCCGATAAAAACTCAAGCATTGCAATATCAAACTCGGTAGCAGGATGGCGCATATCAACAAGCTGAAATACCATCTTTATATCACGGCCCGAGGAAAAATATCCCTCCATCAGTTCAGACCAGCTTTCCTTTTCCTTATAGGAAACCTTTGCATAGCCGTACCCTGGTAGGTCAACAAGACGGATATTGTCCACCTTGTAAAAATTTATTGTAACTGTTTTACCGGGCTTTGAGCTTACCCTTGCAATAGATTTTTGGCCTAAAACCTTATTAATAAGGGAAGATTTTCCAACGTTAGACCTACCCGAAAAGCAAAATTCAGGCATGGTAGAAGCCGTTAGTTGAGAAAACTTACCAAAAGAGGTTTCAAACTGCGCATTGTTAAAATTCAAAAGCTTTAATCTCCTTTAAATTCTGATATGTTGGCTATCATTCACAGGGATGAAGTTATTTTCTATATCCCATTCGTTTCTCACGTCAACAGTTTGCGGTTTTAAGGCAGATTTTACAATTTCGTCAACAAAGTCAACGCCAATAAATTCAACGTTTTCCTTTACAACCGCGTCAACGTCCTCCAAATCGGGTATGTTGGCCTTGGGGATAAATACGGTTTTTACTCCGCCGGTATAGGCTGCCATAGCCTTTTCACGTAGACCGCCAATGGCAAGAACTCGACCTCTAACCGTTACCTCACCCGTCATAGCGACATCCCGCAAAACAGGTCTATCACAAAGGGCGGATATAAGTGCAGTTACCATTGTAACACCGGCAGAGGGGCCATCCTTTGGAACTGCGGCTTCGGTAGCGTGAATATGAATATCCTTATCTTTATAGAACATTGGGTCAATGCCATATCTTTCGGCATTTGCGCGAACATAGGTTATAGCCGCGTGTGCAGATTCCTTCATAACGTCACCCAGCGAGCCCGTAAGTTCAACCTTACCTGTACCCTGCATTACGGCAACCTCTAATCTCATTATCTCCCCACCGACCGATGTCCAAGCAAGGCCGTTAATAATACCGACCTCGTCATTTTCAAGTATGTTTTCAGGTCTGAAGCGGCGTTTGCCGAGATATTTTTCAAGATTTTTAGCATCTATTACTACCCTCTTGCTTTCGCCCGAAGCAATACGCTTGGCAGCCTTTCTGCAAAGCGAAGCAATAATGCGCTCAAGCTTTCTTACGCCTGCTTCGCGGGTATAGTAATCAATAAGCCCGTAAATCGCGGTGTCAGTAAGGTTAAACTGTGACTTTTTAAGTCCGTGACGTGCCGTTTGCTTTGCAACAAGGTGACGCTTTGCGATATTAAATTTTTCTTCCCTTGTATAGCTTGAAAGTTCGATAATTTCCATTCTATCCCTAAGCGGCGCAGGAATTGTTTCAAGATTATTAGCCGTACAAACAAATACTGCGCGGCTTAAGTCGTAAGGATTTTCGATAAAGTGGTCAACAAAGGTTGTATTCTGTTCGGGGTCAAGAACTTCAAGTAGCGCTGATGCGGGATCGCCCTTAACATCCTGACCAAGCTTATCTATCTCGTCAAGCAAAATAAGCGGGTTGGAAACACCTGCTTTTTTTATGGCATCAATAATTTTACCCGGCATTGAGCCGATATATGTCTTTCTGTGACCGCGAATCTCTGCTTCATCGTGAATACCGCCGAGGGAAATTCGCACGTATCTTCTTGACATACAGTCGGCAATAGAGCGTCCTATAGAGGTTTTACCCACACCGGGAGGACCTACAAGACAGATTATCTGTCCCTTTAAATCGGGTGCCAATTTGTAAACCGATAAAAGCTCTAAAATACGCTCTTTTACCTTAGTCATGCCGTAAATATCGCGCTCTAAAACCTTTTCGGCGCGGTTAATGTCAGCGGTTACAGGACTGCAAAAATCCCAAGGCAGTTCGAGTGAGGTATCAAGAAAACCACGTTCAACAGCGCCTTCATGCGAGCCCTGCGGCATTTTTGAAAGCTTATATACGTGCTTGTTAAGATTTTCTTTAACCGAATCGGGAGCGTTTAAATTCTTAATTTTTATGAAATAATCATCAATTTCATCTGCAGAATCATCACCGTAAAGTTCGGTACTGATTATTCGCATTTGTTCGCGAAGGTAATATTCGCGCTGGTTTTCATCAATAGACTCGCGGGTCTTATCGGCAATTCGGCGGTCTATTTCACCGATTTCGTATTCCTTTAACAAAAGATCAAGCATAAGCTTTGCGCGGTTTACAGGTGATAATTGCTCCAAAATATACTGCTTATCGTCAAAAGGCGCGGGAATATTGTAAGCAATAAAGTCGGATAAAAAGCCCAAATCGGTGCAGTTATCAACCGTCATAGCAACGTCGGGTGCTAAAGAGGTAAAAAGCGTAGCGTATTTATGAAAAGCCGCTCTGACTTTGCGAAGCAAGGCTTCCTTATAAACCTCACGGTTGTTAACGGCCTTATCGTAAAGGCGGGTTACGTCAGCCGTATAAAAATCGCCAAGACGCTTAAAATTTGTATGCTTGGCTCGGCTTACGCCTTCAACCAAAACCTTTACCAACGTGTCCGAAACCTTTAATATCTGCTTTACCTTAACAATACAACCCGTATCGTAAAGGTCAAAAGCGGCAGGCTCTTCAACGTAGACGTCCTTTTGGGTCACAAGGTATAAAAGACGGTTGCCATCCATAGCCGCCTTTAAGGCGTTTATAGAAGCCTTTCTCGCAACGTCGAATGATGCTACGGTTTTCGGAAAAACAACAATACCCCTAAGGGCTAAAAGCGGCATCCGTACCGCCGATTCGTTAATAATTTCTGCCAATTTATTTTACTTCCAATCGTTGTGGTATAATGTAGTAGCACAAAGTACGTTATCTAAAAAGATAAATGCAACTGTGCTTTTTTCGTATTCACATTTAATAACAGTACCGTTACCAGTACCCATAAGGAAAAATACGTCCTCAGGCTCGGTGGCGGTTTTTTCATATTCGCTGCCCTTTAATGCCGCTTCAATTTCGGTTATAACGGTGCCAGCTTTAAAGCCGAACGCATCAGTATAACTTACAATGTAACCGATACCCGCATCGGTATTATTCACAGCATAATAATATTCAAAATCACCGTCGGTAAAATAGCCGGTGGTGCTGCCTTCTAAAGCATTGTAAAACTTCTCACTGTCGTTTTCGGCAATAGTTAAAAGCTCGGCTTTTGAGGCTTCGATATCGGCACCAAGCGCAAAATTCGCTTCGGGCATTCTGCCTAAAGCGGCGTAATGCTCAATAGTTGTGCCTATATTATTCGAATTATTTTCCCCGCAAGCTGAAAACACAAATATAAAGCAAACACAGAGGATAAATGATATAATCTTTTTCATAAGTTACTCCTTATTTCATTTTACGTGAAAGGTCGGAAAGCATATTATGACGCAAATTCCAAAGCTCTTGCGACAAATCGACATAATAAGTGTGGGGGTTTTCAAAACGGGTAACTTCGTCCCAAAGTGAGTCAACCTGTTGTTGCCTAAACCTTGAAATTTCTGCAACAGACGGTGTTTCGTAAACCTGCACACCCTTTTGAAAAACGGGAACCTGCAGTTTTTTAGCTACAAAATTCGTAACAACCTTACGTTTCCAAGTGTGATAAGGGTCAAAAATTTCATAAGGCTCGCTGCTGTCAATCTTTTCGTGACCCATTGTAATAACGTCGGCAATAGCCTTGCCGGTTTCGCGGTCATAAAGACGCCAAGGAATCTTGACACCCGGAACAGTAACCTTTGCGGTGTTTTCGCTGATCTTAATTTTTGGAATTATCTCACCGTTCTTTTCAATAGCCGAAAGCTTGTAAACACCGCCGAAAACCGATTCACTTGAAGCGGTAATAAGACGCTCGCCTACGCCGTAGCTGTCAATTTGAGCACCCTGAAAAACCATATCCCTTATAAGATGCTCGTCAAGGGAGTTTGATACGCAAATTTTACAGTCGGGATAACCTGCCTCGTCAAGCATTTTACGGGCTTTTTTGGAAATATAGGTAATATCGCCGCTGTCAATTCTAATGCCCATAGGGCGCTTGTTAAGGGGCTTTAAAACCTCGTCAAAAACCTTTATAGCGTTTGGAATACCAGACTTCAAAACGTTATAGGTATCAACTAAAAGCATACAACTGTCGGGATATTTTTCGGCATAGGTTTTAAATGCGGTATACTCGTCGTCAAAAAGCTGAACCCAGCTATGCGCCATCGTGCCGGATGCTTTTACACCGAAATCCTTTGCGGTAAGTACGCAGGAGGTGCCCACACAACCGCCGATAATAGCGGCACGCGCACCGTAATATGCCGCGCCGTAGCCGTGAGCACGACGTGCGCCGAACTCCATAACAGCCTTTCCGTCTGCCGCGCGGACAATACGGTTAGCCTTTGTTGCAATAAGTGACTGATGGTTGATTATAAGCAGAAGCATTGTTTCAACCATCATTGCCTGAATGATAGGTCCTCTTACCGTAATAATAGGCTCATTCGGGAAGATTACAGTACCTTCAGGCACACCCCAAACGTCGCAGGTAAACTTGAAATCGCGAAGATAATCCAAAAAATCCTCCGAAAACAGATTAAGCGATTTTAAATACTCAATATCCTCATTATCAAAATGAAGGTCGTTCATATACTCAATCAGCTGTTCAAGACCTGCCGCTATGGCAAAGCCGCCGCCGTCGGGTACACGGCGGAAGAACATATCAAAATATGCAACGGTGTTCTTGTAATCGGTATCAAAAATACCGTTAGACATCGTCATCTCATATAAATCCATTATCAAAGTAATATTGAATTTTTTATCGTTCATCGTAATACCTCAAATCACATTTTCTCGGGTGCATCGATTTTAAGCATCTTCAAAACATTTTTAATTACAAGCGCCGTAACGTAGCAAAGGCTGAGTCTTGCCTGCATTAAAGCAGTATCTTCACCCTTTACTCTGCAAGCGGCATAGAATTTATGGAACTTTGTTGCAACTTCGCTTACATAGTGTGTCATCTTTGCAGGGTCATAAGCCTTAGCCGATGATATAACCTCATCAGTAAATGCGGCAAGATGTAAAATAAGCTCGCGCTCTTCGGGAGAGGTGAGTTTATTAAGCTCTTCGACAGTGCATTCCTCCATAGGAATACCCTCTGCTTCGAGGTTTCTTATAATACTGCAAATTCTCGCGTAAGCGTACTGAACATAGTAAACGGGGTTGCTGTTAGACTCGTTAACCGCAAGGTCAAGGTCAAAGTCAAAGTGGCTGTTAGCCTCGCGAAGATTAAAGAAAAATCTTGCGGCGTCAATAGGCACTTCGTCCAAGAGGGTTACAAGTGTAATCGCCTTACCTGAGCGCTTTGAAGCCTTTATAACCTCACCGTCACGTACAAGACGAACCATCTGCATTAAAATAACGTTAAGCCTGTCAGCGTCTACTCCGAGTGCCGTAAGCGCGGCCTTAAGTCGCGGAACGTAGCCGTGGTGGTCAGCACCGAGAATATCAATAGCAATATCAAAGTTTCTTGTAACAAGCTTGTTATAATGATAAGCAATATCGGGCACTACGTAAGTAGGAACACCGTTTGCGCGAACGAGAACGAAGTCCTTATCACATCCAAAATCGGTTGCCCTAAACCAAAGCGCACCCTCAAGCTCATAAGTATGTCCGCTTTCCTTAAGTTTTTCAATTATGCGAGAGGTTTCACCGTTATTGTGAAGTGTGCTTTCCTTAAACCAAGTATCATAAGTGATGCGGTACTTTGCAAGGTCGGTTTCAAGGCCCTTAATATTTTTCGGCAAGGCAAACTCAACCAAAGCTGCTCTGCGTTCTTCTTCAGTCTTCTCAACAAAACTGTCACCATAAATTTCGGCAAAGGCTTTGGCATGGGCGATTATATCTTCGCCGTGATAGGAATCCTCAGGCATCTCAATGCCGTCTTTAAATAGTTGTAAATATCTAAGGTCGAGCGAAAGACCGAATTTGTTGATTTGATTTCCCGCGTCGTTAATATAAAATTCACGCTCTACCGAATAGCCCGCCGTTTCGAGAACAGCCGCCAAGCAGTCACCCAAAGCGCCGCCACGTGCGTTTCCTATGTGCATAGGACCTGTGGGGTTGGCCGACACAAATTCAACAAGCACTCGCTTTCCGCCGCCAAAATCACTCTTGCCGTAGTCATCACCCTTGGCTTTTATATCCTTAATGATTTCGGAATAATAGGTATCGTTAAGGAAGAAGTTTATAAAGCCGGGACCTGCAATTTCGCAGCGGTTAATATAGCTTCCCTCAAAATCAAAATTACTTACAAGAAGCTCCGCTATCGGACGGGGGGCTTTGCGGAAAAGTCTTGCCCATACCATAGCGGCATTAACCGCATAGTCGCCGTGTTCGCGGTTTGCGGGTACTTCTACCGAAAATTCGGGAAGTTCGCCGTTTTCTAAAACACTGTCAGCCATAAGCTTCTCTGCGGCTGAAATTACTATTTTCTTTATTTGCTCTTTAGACTGTGCCACTAATACTGACATTTTAATTAACCTCTCTAACAGAAATTTTCACTTCATTACGGCTTAAAAGCTGTAAATTCGAATCAATGTTGTACTTAAGTTTTAAATACCCGCCATCTTGGGTTAAGTGATTTTCAATTTCTTCACCAAAAATGCCGATAACCATTTCACCGTAAGGTGTTGAGTAAAAGCAGGTGTTACGCTTGCCCTTTTCAATAAGCATACGGCTTTTAAAAGCACCGCTTCGCAAAAGGGTTGCCGAATTATCCGTCTTTAAAAATATTTTTGTTCTGACCTCATGTTCTGTCTCAAACAGTTTGCCTTCGTCATAAGAAATGTAGTACTCCCCGTTTTCAAAACCGAATTTACCGTCGGTCGTGAATTCAATGGTATCACTCTGGTCATCAAGACTTTGAAGGCTAAATATATCGATTATTACGTCCTTAATCATAAACTACCAAGTGTCACCTGTTCTACCTTTCCCTCGTCAATAGCGTCACCCAATAAAACCGATGCGGTTTTTAAGAATGAACTTGGCTTGTCACTAACGTAAAATTTATACTCGCCTAAAGTTTTACTATCGTTAAAAATATCCTTTTCTTTAAGAAAACTTGCAGTGGCTTCTGCAACAGCAGTGCCCGCGTTAATAAGGGTAACACCGTCACCCAAAATTTTTGCAATAGCCTCACTTAAAACGGGATAATGGGTGCAACCCAAAATTACGGTGTCAACCTTGGCTTCAATAATCGGCTTAAGATAACGCTTAACCGTTTCAATCACAACAACGTCGTCAGGCGAGTACCAACCCTCCTCCACAAGAGGAACAAACATTGTACAGCCGCAAGCCGTAACCTCGGCCGAGGGCATAAGCTCTTTTATAAATGCTTCGTGTTTACCGCTGTTTACGGTTGCCATTGTTCCCAAAACGCCGATTTTTCCGTTTTTTGTAGCTTTTACTGCAGCGGCCGCCGCGTGAGAAACCACCTCAAAATAAGGGACAGGCAATTTTTCCGCAACGTCCGAAGCTACCGAAGAAACAGTACCGCAAGCCGCGATAATCATTTTAACGTCCTTTTGTAATAGAAAATTTTCATCCTCAACAGCATACTTTTTAATGGTTTCACAGCTTCTTGTTCCGTAAGGAACGCGGCCCGTGTCACCGAAATATATAATATTTTCGTGCGGTAAGGCTTTTAAAAGTTCTTTTACAACCGTAAGTCCGCCAAGACCCGAATCAAAAACACCGATAGGTCTTCTGTCCGCCATATTTTACCCTCCTAAAAGAAGTAATTTGTAATATAATTAATCAATTTATATTATCATATATACGCCTTTTTATCAATACAAAAATACGAAAAAAACTTCAAAAAAGCAAAAAAACAGCCCAAAAGAGCTGTTTTTTTAAAGCCATTTAATTTATTTTGCCATAGGGTGATATTTGGCGTAAGCGCTTGTGTACTTGCTCTTAATGAGCTGAGCGTAAATTTGGGTCGAAGAAATATCACTATGGCCAAGCATTTCCTTAATATCCGAAAGTTTTGCACCGTTTTCAAGCAGATGCGCCGCAAAAGAATGGCGCAAGGTGTGAGGAGTTATATCCTTCTTAATGCCAGCCGTATCGGAATAATGCTTAATAATCTTACAAAAGCCCTGCCTTGACATAGCCTCCACCGACATATTTGTGAAAAGCCTGTCATGCTCGCTGTCAATCACGATAGCGGGACGCACGTTAACTAAATACTGAGCAATACTCTTAACTGCGGCAGGATAAATGGGAATAATTCTTTCCTTGCCGCCCTGCTTTAAGTGAAGAATACCTACCTGTAAATTAACGTCCGAAACCTTAAGTTCAATAATTTCGGAAACTCTGATTCCCGTTGCATATAAAAGCTCAAGCATAGCCTTATCACGAATGCTCTTATAATCCGAACCCGATGGCTGTGACAAAAGAAGCACGATTTCGTTTGCTGTCAAAACTTCGGGAAGCTTTTTTTCAACCTTTTTGATTTTAATGTTATCGAGCGGGTTTTCGTTTGCTAATTTTTTAGAAATTAAAACCTTATAATAGCAACGAAGCGAAGCGGCAACACGGTTTTTGGTAGCGTCCGACTTGCCGATAAGCGAAAGATATTTAAAATAGTTTTCAATATCCGAAGCAGTGAGCTGAGCTGTATCCTTAACGTTTGACGAGGAACAATATGAAGTAAACTGCAAAATATCACGCATATAAGATTCAAACGTGTTTTTTGAAGCCTTTTTCTCATTCTTTAGATAATCTTCAAAAATTTTAATATAATCCTTCATATTGCACCTCCTTTATAGCAATTTAAATAAAAACAAAACTTTCTAAAAAATTTATTGAAAGTAATCCGTCAACTATGGCGGAAACAAAAATTAAACTTAAATAAAACAGAAAACTCTTACAAAATTCTTTAAATGCGACACTAAGATCAGCCGCACGGGAATAAAAAACAAGTCCTGATAAAAGATGAGAAAATTTAACCGACTGCACCGCTGAAAGAATAAAAGCGATAAGGGTCAGCAGTGTCGGCGGCAGAAGAATTACCGTGTGAAAAGCAACTCCTAAAAGTGCAAACTGCGAATACAGGTATGACGTTACAGCGCCGTATATTAATCCAAAAGCGGCCGAAGCTATCGGCAAGATTAGGAATCCGAGCACTCCCGTTCCTAAGAAGAATGAAAGCAAAATACACAAGGCTGCCGACATAAACGAATGAAAAAATATTTTGAAAAAGGACTGACCTTGCCGTAAATTTATAAAATTTTCTATGTAACCTTCGGCAAAGTTCTGAAGCCTGACGCCAAATTTCGAATAAACACCAAAAAGCAGTCCCAAAAGAAAGCAAAGGCTTAAAAAAATGAGCAAACGGTTTTTTTCAAAAAAAGAACCGATTTTATTAAAACCTTTAAATTTTAACACCTTTTGAAATTTCATACCATCACTCCGTTTCCTTTGAATGATATGAAATTTTAGGACAAGATATTCACGAAGATAAAAACTATATTTTGTACTTTTTTTCGCACTTTCGACACAAAACAACAAAATATGGGTTTTAATAAAAAAATTATGTAAACTTGAATTTAGCGCGAAAAAAATTAGCTGCTTTTACTAGCAGCCAATTATAATAAATAAAAATGGCTCTAAAATTAATGTTATATTAGTTATACAATATTTTTAAAATTATGTCAACTACGATTTTGTAACCTTTTTTGAATTATGTAAACTTATTATGTTAACCATACTATATATATGCATATTACTGTTATGTAAACTCAATTTATTGTGAAAAAAGTCTTTAAAAATTTTTTAATGTATGTTATAATATCTATGTAATTTTATCTTTGAGGTGAAGTCTATGGCTAAAACGGTTTTAATTACAGGCTCTTCTAAAGGAATCGGCGCGGCTACGGCAATTTTATTTGCCCAAAAAGGCTATAACGTTGTAATAAATTACAACAATTCTTTCGAAGCCGCTACCCTGCTCTGCCGTTCTTTAGTTGAAAACGGATACTCGGTTATAACACACAAGGCAAACGTTGCAAACCGTCTTGAAGTTGAACTTATGATTAAGGAAACACTTTATAGGTTTGGCAGTCTTGATATTCTTGTAAACAATGCAGGTATTGCATATCAGGGTCTTATAACCGAAACCGATGAAATTGACTACGACAAAATAATTGACGTTAACTTAAAAGGCGTATTTAATTGCTGTAAAGCTGTTACTCCTTCAATGGTTAGTCGTCAGTCCGGCAAGATAATTAATATCTCATCTATGTGGGGTCAGGTCGGTGCTTCTTGCGAGGTGGCCTACTCTGCCGCGAAGGCCGGCGTTATCGGTCTTACAAAAGCCTTGGCAAAGG
>CAZHYD010000013.1:0-6888 GCA_964536645.1 uncultured Ruminococcus sp. | reverse complement strand
AGCGGTATCACAGTTAATTGTATAGCACCGGGACTTATAGAAAACGGTATGAATTCAAATCTTACTGTTGAAGAGCTTAATGATTTTGTTGAAACCATACCCTTAGGCCGCATGGGTAGTGCGGATGAAATTGCAGCCGCCATTGAATTTTTAGCTTCCGACAGCGGCGATTACATAACGGGACAAGTACTTGGTGTAAACGGCGGTGCAGTGATATAATTTGACACAAAACAAAAACACCCGATTTTTAAAAATCGGGTGTTTTTTATATGCTATGTAATTTTAAAATTCCGCATCATAATGCCAAGCCGCAGAAACAAGTTTTTCGTTGCCGCCGGCTATTGAGATTTTACCTTTTTTGCTTTCGCTGGAAGAATAAAAAACTTCTTTAAGTGCCGAACAATCTTCAAAGGCACTGCTTTCGACCGACTTAAGCTTTTCGGTGAAATAAACCTTTTCAAGAGAAGTACAAGCGTTGAAAGTATTAGCCTCAATAGTTTTAACCTTTGCAGGAATTGTCATTTTAATAAGGGTTGTGCAATTTTCAAAACAAGCCTCACCAATAGAGGTTACGCTATCAGGAAGCAAAAGTATGTAAAGACGTCTGCAACCGCTGAAAGCCTTTGCACCGATGGAGGTAACGCCGTCAGGAACTCTAACACCGTCAAGTGCGGTGCAACCCGCAAAAGCGCTGTCTCCGATAGAAGTAACCCCCTCGGGAAGATTAATACTTATAACGGCGGTGCATCCCTCAAAAGCGTTATCGCCAACGGCATCTACGGGATAACCGCAAAGTGTTGAAGGAACAATCAGATCCCCTGCTGCCGATGTATCAACGTCGGTAATAACGGCTTTTCCTTTAACCACGTCAAACTGATAAATATCCTCGGTCATAGCGGTGAAATTAGCGCCGCCGCAACCAGAAAGAAGAAGCGCAAACATAGAAATCACAAGCGCTACCGATAAGATTTTTTTCATAAATATCACTCCGTAGAATTAAATATATGAATATTATAATATAAACTCGGCAATAAAACAAGATTATTTTGAATAATCGATAACTTTATAAGAATTTGCATTTAAATTAAAAAATTTAAGTTTTCACAAATTTATAAAAACACCGACCAAAACAATGAGGGTTCTCTTCTCTTGCTCTGGCCGGTATTCTCTCACAATGCACAAGGACGGAATTTGCTATGGTTGAAATTTTAAAAAACAAAAAATTGGTGTAAACATTTAATCGGTTTATTTTAATAAATTAAAAATTTCGGTTTTATTCCGTAGGAAGACCTGTGCAGTTATAATGCACCGTGACGTTGCCTAAACAATCGTTATAGTCGTCAACAAAAACATACTCAAGTTCTTCGGGACCGCCTTCATAATATAAGTCGGTAAGGGCTTCCGTATCGTAGAAAGCACCCTCTCCAACTGAAGTCAGATTCTTAGAAAAGTATATTTTTTCAAGTTTGGTGCATCCCTCAAAAGCACTTACGGGTACGGTTGCCGCATTATATGTAACTTCAGTAAGGTGTGTGCAGTATGCAAAGGCAGCATCACCTATCTCAGTCACACTTGCGGGTACAGTTAAACTTGTAAGATCCTCGCAAAAAGCAAACGCAGCTTCGCCGATAGTTGTTACGCTGCTTGGGATATTAATTTCTTTTAGGTCTTCACAGTATGCGAATGCACCGTAATCGATATAGGTTACGGTATCGGGTATGGTTACGGTTACAACGTCAGGGTTATAAGCAAATGCAAGGTAATCAATACTTGTTACGGGATAACCTTCAATTTCTTCGGGTATTACAACGTTTTCATCGGTGCCTAAATACAAATATATCCAGGCCTCGTCGTCGAGAATAAAATATTGAAAACCGTCTTCGGTCACTTCATATTCTTCTTCGGGGAACTCGCCGTCGGTTATAGCAACAGTCACGATTTCATAGAATTCCCACAAACCGTAGTCAACGCCGAGTACGGTTTCGTAAGCACCAATAGCGCCGTCTTCACCGGTATCGGTATTTACAACCTGCAACGGTGCATACATATTGGGATAATCATAGAAATCTCTGTAAATTACCCAACCCTCGTTTTCATCATCGTAGTATACGTTAAGATCAACGTCTGTCGGGTATATAGTGATATTCGCATTCATTGTATTGGGCTTAAGCCATCTGCCTATAGGCGACGTGATTTCATACATTTGATAACCTATATTTGTGAAAGTCCAAAGATTATCAGTGTCATAAATGGAGGGTTCGTCGCCCATAGCAATATAATCAATATTATCGCTGTACCAGCAGTAACCTTTCAACTGTTGAGTTGTAAGAACCGTACCTGTCGCTTTGTTAACAATAAGATATGAAGCACCATCTTCGATTTCGGTAACATATTCAAGATATGTAACAGTAACAACATCTTCATAGTCTTCATCATTGCCGTCATCGTTCTCGTCAACGATTTCGTATAGATACCAATAGGTATAATCTTCGCCTAGAACAGTGCTGTAAGCACCGATAGCGCCGTCGTTACCCGTTGAGGTATTAACTACCTGTAGGGGACCGTACATATCGGGATAATCATAGAAATCTCTATAAATCACCCAGGCTTCTGCATAAATATCATAGTAAACGTTAATTACGTTTTCTATTTGGTTGTAGGTAACCTCACCGCTCATAGTGTTGGGCTTTAGGTATCTACCATCAGGAGCAGTAACCCTATAAGATTCAAAGCCGGTTTGTGTAAAGGTCCAAAGATTATCGGTATCTTCGGCAGCGGGCTCGCCGCCCATAGCGATATACTTAATTCCATCGCTATACCAACAGTAACCGCTTAATTGTGTCGTTGTAAGAACTGTGCCTGTAGCCTTGTTTACGATATAATAAGACTTGCCATCCTCAATTTCGGTAACGGCTCTCAAGCCCTCGTAATCCTTAGGCGCGCCGAAAATAACCTTCTTTGCAGAATATGCAAACTTCATAAGAGCGTCGCCTAAAGCCTCAAGCTTGCCGCCGTCCATCATACTTTCAGCAACAAAAGCCTCAACGCTATACATCTTCATTGCAACTATTTCTTCGCCGCAATAAAGGTCGGCATAAACTATTTCATCAACGTCATAAAGAGCGATGGCCTCTTCCTCGGAGGGATAGTAATAGTAGTAATTGCCAACAAGTTCAAGACTATCTACCGAAACTGTAGTAACATTATCGCCGTAATAAATATTAAGCTCTAAGTCAGAACCTGCGTAATCGCCGGGGTCTACTACGAATACAAGGCGGTTAGAAGAAAGGATCTGCAAAGCAGCGCCGATTCTTGCGCCAAGTTCTATAGAAATATTAGCATCGTTTGTAGCCAGCGTTGCACAGGCAAGGTCATCGGACGTAGCGTACTGCTGATAAGCGTCAATACCCTCAAGGTCGGTAGGAAGTCCGTATAAATCGGTATTGTTTGCAAGGTCTGTGTTGGGGTTATTAGACGCAAAATAATCCTGCGCTGCTGCGCCGTAATTAAGCATATCTATGTAAACGGTTTTGTCTTCAGCAGCCTGCATGGTAGCATATACCAACGAAGCATATGTAATAGTTCCGCTTTTGCTAAGAGCCAACTCACCGCCTGTGTAACAGTTAAGTGTAAAGGTTGTGCCAAGCATCATTTCATAAGCGGCAATTTCGTCATATTCAATAACGGTTCCAACTTCATATTCATATACTTCGGTTTTAGAAGCCAAAACGTAATTTTCACCCGTGGCTTCATCATAATCGTAATAACTGTAATCAACAGCGATTTCAAGACTGTCATATTCTGAAAGTCCGTCACCGTAAGCATAGAAGCTGTAGCCCAGCTTATCGCGAACGAGGAAGTCAACCTGCATGTGAACATCGCTCTCTGTTTCGGCAGATACGGTTAATGTGCCGACAAAGCTACAGATAATCATTGAAACAACCAGCAGCCAACCTAAAGTTTTCTTAAAAAGCTTTTTCATATTTTCATCTCCTATTAAAAATCATATGCAAAGCATATATTCGTTTATTTGCAGAACCGTAGTGAAAAATTTCTGCATTTCATATAATTTAATTTGTTATTTGCCATACCCCCTTTTTAAATATAAAAAGTGCGCCGCCGAAGCGACGCACAAAAAACGCAAACTCCGACAGTCGCCAAACTAATCAAGTGAGAAACGGGTGCTAACACACATACCTATAATCACCGGGAATCTGCATTTTTATCAAATTCAAGTGTAATTATAGGTATAAGCAAAAATAGTGTTATTATTCCAATATAAGACGAAAAAACAACCATTTCACAAGTATTCAATTAGTTTGGCAAAATCATTACATAACATATTTTACAACAATATAAATCTATTGACAATATTAATTTTTTATCTATTTTGTTTTTTTCTTTATCTAATTTTAAAAACCGTTGCAAAAAACTGCAACGGTTTACTTTATGACGCTTTTTCTAATTTTTCTTCAGCTCTATTCTGCGCAGTTTCGAGCATATTTTCGGCAAAAATACCGTAGCCTTTTTTTGGGTCATCAACAAGAACGTGAGTCACAGCGCCTATGAGTTTTCCATTTTGAATAATTGGACTACCGCTCACCAGTGTGTCAATATAGGATTATTCTTTACTTTTAATACGCGACATTATACTGCCGACAGTCAACAACAAAAATCCTGTAAAAAGTAAAATCCCACCGTCTTTTATATAGTAGATTAAACACATTAAATATGAATCTATAATCTCCAATTTGCAATATACCAAATACTGCATAATTGATGGTGTTATAAAATAAAACACCATCAACAAAGCACTGGCACCACACATCACTGCTGAAATAACCGGCAAAACCTTGCCAACTTTGTTTTTAAGGTTTAAAATCAGCAAAAGCACAGGCAAAAGCATTAAAGCAATAGTTATTAAGCTTGGATAGAAACAAAAGTAAATATAATATTGCAAAATGTCAGAACCTGTATGAAGCAAAGATTCAATGCACTGATAAACAAAATTAGCAAGTTGCCAAAAAATATAAAGGAAATTAAAAATTATACCTATAAGCAGAATAATGTTTTTAGCCTTTCTCATATTAACACCTTTCATTAGGACAACAATATCGCTTTTTGTTGTGTTTAATCCGCGAAAATTTGTTTCCATTTAAAACAGTAGGTTATAGAACTCTGTTCGCTTCCCGATAGAGCAAGTTCAAACCCATCTTTCGTCCATACAATATCATAGTCTCCAAGCCCACCATCGTCTTTAACTTCCGTTGTAAAAAGAGTTACCTTTTGATTTAAACTGTTAACAACAGACACTTTAATTTTGTGAGGTCCTAAACTTGCCAAAAAACCGTTTTTTTCAATCAATGTTTCCCCAAGAACGGTATATCCATAGTCGTTGTTACTTTCCCGAAACCATTCTTCACTTTTCACACTATCACAAGAAAAAAATTGATTAATTACCAATAAAAAGCATAGTATTGTTAAAACAAAAACACTAATAGCCAAAATTTTGATTTTCACAAAATCATCTCCCTTTGTGTCTGTGAAAAACCCCAAATATAATCCACAAATACATCTCTCGCTGCATTTGATTGGTTTGTTGTAATGCTATACCCCTCATACAAAGGCCACTGCACTCGATATGAGGCAAAGGAATTTCTGCTTTTTAAAAAAAGGTTGCTTAGAACCGCACCAAGGACAACGATAGATAAAATTTCTCCCTTTAATATATTTTTACCGGTTTAAACTCTCCTGTCGGACTATAAATATAATTGGAAATAATTCTCAAATTAGTGTCACCACCAATATTGCCGACTATTCCATAGGTTCTTCCATTATTTATATACAAATCACTTCGGCTATACCATCGATTTTTTCGCTCAATTCATTAAGAACCTGCCAAATCATCTCGGGCTCACAGTTGCCGAAATCAATATGTATCTGAGCTGTGCATTTATCGTCAGACATCTCTGCCTCTCCGATATAACTGATAAACTCGCCGTCATCACCACTTAAATCCTGCTGTTTGCTTACAAACGCCTTCAAAACAGCCTCAAGGCGTTTGAGTTGCTTTTGAGTAACCTCGCGTATAAAACGGACGTAAAAAATTGCATCGGGATAATCTTCACCATTAATTTCATAAGAAAATTTAAAATCTTCGTTCATTACACTTTGTGAAGATTGTTTATTATCCTGCTCTTCATTTAATAAAGGTAGTAGTTTTATTTCAAAAATACCGAATTTACAAATTGGAGACAAAAGTAATTTTGTCAAATCTCCATCAATAATAAATTTGTTTATTTCTTCTATATTACATCGTTTTGAAATATCCCAATAAATATATATCGAACCCGTAATCACATGTATATTTTCAAAATTATTATGAGAACTGCCAGGATGTTCTCGAAAAATCACACCGGTAACCCCAATGGAATAGTCCTCAAAAACAGAACGTGGATTAACCGCCCGATAATCATTTGGATTCAGTTGCCAAATTTTCCGGTTGAGACTAATTAAATATCTACCGGGTTTGTATCCTGCTTTTTTCAGCTTTTTGGATATTTTTGGATACAGTTTCTCTTGAAATTGAGACTCGATAAGCGGTGGAACCCTCGTGCCGATTTTATCGAAATGAAGCAGTTTGAACGTGTACATGTTAGCACCTCCTTAAAAAAATTATAAAAAACGAAGACACATTTTCTTATAATTCTTTTAAATAAGCCAAATATTGCATATCTTTAGACAATATTATTAATTCGTCCTTAATCCTAAATTCATCTTCTAACGGAAAATTAATGATACGTAGTTTTATTTTCCCTTGCTAAATTCTTAGAGAAAATGCCTTTTCTACGCAATAGTGGCAACGATATATATTCATCCTATCGCTCA